>JAWLFN010000071.1:0-11703 GCA_041685555.1 Gammaproteobacteria bacterium
TGACAACGGTTGCCTGACGCCATGCCAAAGCCATCCCGCACCCAGGACAGCGAACAGTCCGATGATCGTCAATGCCTTGAGACCACGGGCGATCCAACGATTCATGAATCCATCCATTCCGGCAAACGGCTCTGTAGATGGCGGGTCAAGGACCCGACCGGGAACCGCATTGTGGTTCCCTCGATCAGTACTTCGGTGACCGGCAGTATACCCGCGACACTGTTGCAGACGAATATTTCGTCCGCTTCCAGCAACGTGGTCACCCGCCTCCGCGTGGAGATCACTTCCAGCCCTTCGCCGGGCACACGTTGCAGCAGGATCGAACGCAGGACGCCCGCCACCCCGCAACATTCCAGCGCGGGAGTCCACAGTCCGCCGGCTTGAACGATGAACACATTGCTGCGGGTGCCCTCCACCAGCATGCCCTGGGGATCGAGCATGAAGCCTTCCTCGTAGGGAGCACGCAGTTCCCGGCTCGCCATGACCTGATCAAGACGGTTGAGGTGCTTGATACCGGCCAGAGCAGAATTCACGGATACCGGATGGGCGCATTGCATCACAGCCATTCCGTCGCGTTGTTGTCGGGCCAGGTCGGGGGGCAATGGATGCCACTGGATGATACGCGATGGCCGCGGCGAGTCTGGCGGTCGGTAACCACGCCCACCACTTCCTCTGGTGACAATCAGCTTCATGATTCCTTCTCCATCATCTGATATAGAAGGAATTATCTGGTCCAGAAATCGGAAGGACTCCTGCTCGATCAGAGACCGGTCCAACGGAATGCCCAGGCGTGCGGCGTCATTTTCCAGCCGGTCCAGATGCGCTTGCCAGCACGTCGGTCGGCCCTTTTCGACGCGGATCGTCTCGAACAACCCGTCACCGTACTGCAGGCCGCGATCGGTGCCATCGATGCGGTCAACCACCTGTCCGTTGCACTGGATCATCACCGTTCACTCCCGACGTGTTGTGAAAAATCGTCCGGAAAACGGTTACGCCATGCGCCTGAAGATAAGACTGCCGTTGGTCCCGCCGAAACCGAACGAGTTACTCAATACCGCCTCCAGGCTCGTCTCGCGACTCTGGTGAGGCACATAATCCAGATCGCACCCCTCGTCCGGGTCGTCCAGATTGATAGTGGGCGTGATCACCTGCTCATGCAGGGACAGCACACTGATGATCGCTTCCACGGCGCCCGAGGCCCCAAGCAGGTGGCCGATCATGGATTTGCTGGAACTGACCGCCAGCTGGTCGGCGTGGTCTCCGAATACGGCGCGGATCGCCTGGGTCTCGGCAGCATCGCCGGCCACGGTGGAGGTGCCGTGGGCATTGATGTAGTCGATATCCGCCGAATCCATCCGCGCGTCACGGAGCGCGTTCCGCATGCACATGGCCGCCCCTCTGCCATTCTCCGACGGTGCCGTCATGTGGTAGGCATCGGCACTCATGCCGAAGCCGCACAGCTCCGCATAGATTCGCGCACCCCGCTGACGGGCATGCTCGAGATCCTCCAGCACCATGATGCCGGCACCGTCACTCAGCACGAAGCCGTCGCGCTCCCGATCCCATGGTCGACTGGCGGACTCTGGCGCATCATTCCGTGTCGACAGGGCACGGGCGGCGCAAAAACCACCCAGCCCGACCGGCGATGTCGCCATCTCGGCGCCTCCCGCCAGCATCACATCGGCCTGCCCTCTGGCAATCAGATCCGCCGCAAACCCGATGTTGTGGGTACCGGTCGTGCAGGCCGTGGTGATGGCGATGTTCGGACCCTGCAGGTTGTACCGGATGGACAGGAAGCCACCCAGCATATTGATGATGGAGCCGGGCACGAAAAAGGGAGACACCTTGCGTGGTCCCGAGGTCCGGATGGTCTCGGCCGTCTGCTCGATCGCCGGCAGGCCACCGATGCCGGACCCGATTGCCGCGCCCGCCCGTTCCGGGTCAAAACCATGGCTCTCGCCATCCTGCTCCAGTCCGGCATCACGCAGCGCCTGGATACCGGCCGCCATGCCGTAACGGATGAACAGGTCCATACGCTTGGCGTCCTTGGCAGGCAGATAAGGGGTGCTGTCGAAATCCCGGATAGAACCGCCGAACCGCGTACTGAAATCGCTGACATCCATATGCTCGATCGGGCGTATACCGCTTCGACCGGCCTTCAGGCCATCCCAGGATTCTTCCACCGTATTGCCCAAGGGGGTGACCAGTCCCAGCCCGGTCACCACGACACGTCTTCTGTTATTCAACGCTCTGCTCTCCCCTGCTCATTCCCCGACCAGTCCGCCGGGCATAAAGAAAAAAGCTACTCCGGGGGTAGCACTGCCCGGAGTAGCTTCGAGGGATGGATATCATCAGTCCCTGTCAGACATCAGTCCAATCAGAGATGATTGTTGATGTAATCGATAGCCAGCTGCACCGTGGTGATCTTCTCGGCTTCTTCATCGGGAATCTCGGTCTCGAACTCTTCCTCGAGCGCCATCACCAGTTCCACAGTATCCAGTGAGTCAGCCCCCAGGTCCTCGACGAAAGAGGAAGCCGGCTTGACGTCCTCTTCCTTGACGCCCAACTGCTCACACACGATTTTCTTTACACGCTCTTCAATGCTACTCATAACTCTAGTCAGCTCCTAAGAATGGTCTTTTACAGTGCATCCGTTTGGTATTGGTTATTTTCTGATCAACCGAGATAATCCAGACCGCAAGTTTACATGGAAAAACCGGTGGTTGTAATCACCACCGGTAAAAACATGCCCGGTTGTCAGCCCAAGCCGTATCCGCCTCAACCCATGTACATGCCACCATTGACGTGCAGGGTCTCGCCAGTGATGTAGGCACCGGCCTCCGATGCCAGGAACCCGGCCACCGCGGCCACTTCCTCCGGTTTCCCGAACCGGGACAACGGTATCTGAGACAGCAATGCCTCGATCTGGTTCTCGTTCAGCGCCCGGGTCATGTCGGTGTCGATGAAGCCCGGTGCGATACTGTTGACAGTGATGCCCCTGGAGCCGACTTCGCGGGCCAGTGAGCGTGAAAAGCCTTCGATGGCGGCCTTCGAGGCCGCGTAATTACTTTGCCCGGGATTGCCGCTGGAAGCGACCACCGAACTGATGCTGATGATACGCCCCCAACGTGCCCGGGTCATGCCCTTGAGGCAGGCCCGGCATAACCGGTACAGGGCACTGAGATTGGTGTTGATCACCGCATCCCACTCCTCTTCCTTCATCCGCATCAGCAGGTTATCACGGGTGATTCCGGCGTTGTTGACCAGTAACAACGGCACACCGAAACGCGTATTGATTTCAGCCATGACGGACTGCACGGAATCCGGGTCCGATACATCCAGCGCCATACCGGCGCCGGCATTATCACGGGCCCTCAGATAGTCGGTGATCGCGTTGGCACCACTTTCCGAGGTGGCGGTACCGATCACGGTCATGTCGCGGCCGGCCAGCTCCAGGGCAATGGCCTTGCCGATGCCACGACTGGCACCGGTCACCAGTGCGATACGGGGGGAAGTTTCTGTCATGAATACTCCTTGTCGCTGCGCCGAGGGGACAACGGACTGTGTTCAGTTGCGCAACGTCTCGATAGCCTGATCCAGCGCCCCATCGTCTTCGCTATTATAGCAGGCCAGATTCCGGTTGACGCGCCGGACCAGGCCACTCAATACCTTTCCGGGCCCCAATTCTACTACGTTCCCGATGCCCAGGTCGTCAAGACAGTGAATGGAATCAACCCATTGTACCGGCATGTACAACTGCTTCAGGAGGTTATCCCGGATTTCCAGTGGATCCCGGCTGGTGCGTCCATTGACGTTCTGGATGACGGGAATTGACGGCCTGCGGAACTCAATGCTCTCCAGGCGGACCGCGAGTTGCTCGGCCGCTGGCTTCATCAGCGCACAATGGGAAGGCACGCTGACGTTCAGTGGCAGGGCCCGCTTCGCACCGGCCTGCCGGCAGGCATCCACCGCCCTGTCGACGGCGCCTTTTTCACCAGCGATCACGGTCTGGCCCGGCGCATTGAAGTTGGCGGGCGAGACGATGGCATCACCCTCACTGGCCTGCCGACACGCCTCGGTGATCACGGCATCATCCAGTCCGATGATCGCCGCCATGGCGCCCTCGCCCGCCGGCACCGCGGTCTGCATGAATTGCCCGCGCTGATGGACGCTGTCCACGGCGTCCGGAAATGCCATCACACCAGCGCAGACCAATGCCGAGTATTCCCCCAGGCTGTGCCCGGCCAGCAGTTCGGGCAATGGTCCCTGTCGTTCCTGCCACAGGCGCCACAGCGCCACTGAAGCCGTCAGCAATGCCGGTTGGGTGATCTCCGTACTGTCCAGGCGTCCCTCGGGGTTGTCCCTCACGATCTCCCACAGATCCAGACCCAGCACCTCGCCGGCTTCACGGAAGGTGTCCGCCACCACCGCGTGCTGTTCATGCATCGAACTCAGCATTCCCTGCTTCTGCGATCCCTGACCCGGAAAAACGACGGCGAATTTCTGCATGGTTCACTCTCGTGTGGCTGTTCTGAAAACACGCCCGATTTCGCGGGCAATGAGCTCGGGCACCTGGTGCCCGGCTTCCCTGGCGGCATGCTCAACGGCATAGGCGAATCCGTCCCGGCCGGAATGACCGTGGCTTTTCACCACGATGCCGCTGAGTCCAAGAAGACTGGCGCCGTTGTAGCGGGCCGGATCAGCCTGCTCGCGTATGTCGCGGAACAGGGCCGCCGAAAGCCCCGCCCGGATCGGATGCCGGGTCACGACATTCCCGATCATCCTGTCCATGGCCTGCACCGCGCCGGCACTGGCCTTGATTGTCACGTTGCCGGCGAACCCGTCGCAGACCAGCACGTCGGCATCTCCCTCGAAGACCCGGTTCGCTTCCACGAAACCGGTGTACTCCAGCGTATCGACCGCCTGCTCGAAGAGTCTGGCTGCCTCATGGATCTGACGATGCCCCTTGTACTCTTCCGTGCCGATATTAAGTAGCGCGACGCGGGGACAGGACGGCTCCCCCAGGGAAGCCAACAGTACCGCGCCCATGATGCCGAACTGATACAGCTGCTCACCACTGCACTCCAGTGTCGCCCCCACGTCGAGCAGCAGACTGCGACGGCCGCGGGAAAACACCGGAAGCGCCGCCACCAGTGCTGGCTTGTCGACGCCGGGCAACATGTCCAGCAGATGACGACTGACCAACAGTAGAGCGCCCGTATTACCGGCACTGACACAGGCGTCGGCTTCGCCATCGGCCACTGCCCGCACCGCGCGATACATCGACGAATCACGCCCATGTCGCAGGATGCGTTCGGGGCGCTCCGTATCCGGGAACACATGCTCCGTGGGCAATACCGTGCATCGTACGGCAACCGCTTCTGGCAACATGGCCAGTTGTTGACTGACCATCGCGCGGTCGCCGACCAGCAACAGTGTCAGTGCCGGATCCTGGTCCAATACCCCGACTGCCGCGGGCACCGTCACGGCGGGACCGTGTTCGCCACCCATGGCATCTATTGCGATGCACCGCACGCGCGAGACCCGACGTTATTCGCTGTCGATGTCCAGGACTTTACGGCCCTTGTAGAAGCCATCCGCGCTGACATGATGTCGACGATGCACTTCTCCGGTGGTACGATCCACTGTCAGCGTGGGGGTGCCCAGAGCATCGTGACTGCGACGCTTGTCGCGACGTGCTCGGGACTTCTTGTTCTTTTGAACAGCCATGGCTATCAACTCCTGTAGCGGCCGCCTGTCGACGACCTTGCAGTTCATGATGATCGCCTCTCAGCGATCGGTCTTTTTCAATGTCTCGAGAATGGCGAAGGGGTTGTCTCCCGCGGCGCCTTCCGTGCTCTTGTTCCGGCCGCCGTTGTCATCACCCAACTCACTGGCGGCCCGTTGCAGCGCCTGTTTCTGCTCATCCGGCATGCAATCCTCGCTGTGCCGCGCCACGATGGGCATGGCCAGGATCAACTGGTCCTCGATGATATCGGGCACGCTCAACGTATCCTCATCAGTGAGCCAGGGATCGATCTCTTCCGGCAGACGCTCCGCCAGCCCCTCGCTTTCCACAACGGCCAGCCTCACCGGTTCCTTCAGTGACAGGGCGAAACTGTGCAGACAGCGTTCACAGCTGACCTGCACCGTGACCGTGACCTCGCCACTGATGACCCGCCGCCACTGCGCATCCCGGGAGAATTCCAGTCGGACGTGAGCCACGCCTTCATCATTGTTGAGGGAACCCATCAACCGGGACATCCGGCGCACCGGCCAATCGCCCTCAATGACCGTATCACCGGTGAAGGCCTTGCGGATATCGAGGGTTTCGGGGACCAGGCTGTCATTCATAGGCGCGCAATAATAGGGATTTCGCCGGGCACTGTCAAAAAAAACAGCTGTTTATCCGTCATTTGCCGTGTTTTCCCCGTATTCCGACGCCCGGAACCGCTGTAATCGCTCCTCGAAAGGCGCTGGCCGGGGCGCACGGTAGCTGTGCTGGCGCGCGACACCCTGCGCGTCCCGAAGTTCAAAATCCAGACCGGCGGCATGCAGACAGAGGCGATTGATGTCCGGACAGGGATCCCGGTCCCGGAACAGGTACCGCGCGTCTCCCAGGATCGCATGGCCCATATACTGTGTGTGCACGCGGATCTGGTGGGTGCGTCCGCTGACCGGGCTGGCCTCGATCAACGTCGCCCGACTGAAACGCTCCAGGACCCGGAAGCGGGTCCGTGCCGGCTTGCCAGCCTGATCCACCCGCACAATGCGTTCGCCAGCCTGAAGATGATCACGCTGCAGCGGCGCATTCACCTCGTGGCAGGCCTCCGGCCACTGTCCCGCCACCAGGGCATGATAGGTCTTCCGGACCTGACGCTTGCGCCACAGGTCCTGCAGGCGTTTCAGCGAATCCGGATCCCGCGCGACCAGAATGCAACCGGAAGTATCCCGATCCAGCCGGTGGACCAGCTCCAGCGTTTTCTCATCAGGATACAGCTGCCGCAGGGCCTCGATCAGACCGATGTCGACTCCGGAACCCAGGTGGACGGCAAGGCCAGGCGGCTTGTTGATGACCAGGAAGCGGGGATCGGTCTCCAGAATGCTGTCGAGCAGCAGGTCTCGCAGCCGCGGACTGAGACCGGCCACACGGGGCGCGGCGCGCTGGCGTAGCGGCGCCACCCGCACCACATCGCCGCTCTGCAGGCGCTGATCGGGTCTGCAACGTCCGCGATTGACCCGGATCTCGCCTTTACGGATCAGGCGGTAGATGCGCGATCGCGGCACGCCCTTGAGGCGGGTCAGCAGAAAATTGTCCAGGCGCTGCCCGACGCTGCGTGCATCGGTATCAAGATACTGTACACCCTGCTGTTCTGAACTCATGACTGGATCATGCCGGACCGGAATAGGGGAAAGACCGGGATTATACCAGTCCCGCGGTACGAACCCCATGTCAATAGTGTAAAATCCGCATTTTCCATTTCCATGCAGACAATTCAGGAAGATTTCGCATGCCAACCATCAGACAGGCTCTGGAAAGCCGTGTCAGCCAGGCGATCGCCGACGTGACCGGAATCGAGGATAACCAGGCACATGTCATACAGGCCAGCCGGCCGGAGTTCGGGGATTATCAGGCCAATGGCGTCATGGCCATCGCCAGGAAGGCCGGCGGCAACCCTCGTGAACTGGCGCAGCGAGTGGTCGATCAGCTTGACCAAGGCGACCTGATCGAGCGCGCGGAAGTGGCCGGCCCGGGCTTCATCAACCTGTTTCTGGCGGACAGGTGGCTGGGTGAGCAGGCCGCGCAACGACTGACCGAGCCGGAATCGGCCATTGACCAGGTCGATGAACCACAGACCGTGGTCATCGATTACTCCAGCCCCAACCTGGCCAAGGAGATGCATGTCGGCCACCTGCGGGGCACCATCATTGGCGATGCGCTGGTGCGTGTCATGCAGGCACTGGGTCACGAGGTCATCCGACAGAACCACGTGGGCGACTGGGGCACCCAGTTCGGCATGCTGATCGCCCACCTGGAGGATCTGAAGGCCGCGGATACGGAGTCAGCGCTGTCCACCGAGCTCGCCGACCTGGAAACCTTCTATCGTCATGCCAAGCAGCGCTTTGACCAGGAAGCCGATTTTGCCGATCGGGCCCGCAACTATGTGGTGCGCCTGCAACAGGGCGATCACCAGTGCCTGGCGATGTGGGAGCAGTTCATTGAGGAATCCCTGCGCCACTGTGAGGCCGTCTACGACATGCTCGGCGTCCTGCTGACACGCGATGACCTGAAGGCAGAAAGTTCTTATAACAATGAGTTACAGGACATCGTTGATGCGCTGCATGAAAAAGAATTGCTGACCGAATCGGAAGGCGCCCAGTGTGTTTTCCTGGATGAGTTCGTTGGCAAGGACGGCTCTCCCCTGCCAGCCATCGTGCGCAAACGTGATGGCGGCTTCCTTTATGCCACGACCGATCTGGCCGCCGTCCGTCACCGCTGCCAACAGCTCCAGGCGGACCGTGTGCTGTATGTGGTCGATGCGCGCCAGAGTCTGCATTTCCAGCAGGTCTTTGCCATCGCACGGCAGGCCGGATTCGCCACTCAGCACTGCTCCCTGGAGCACATTGCCTACGGCACGATGATGGGTGAGGACGGCAAGCCCTTCAAGACCCGCAGTGGAGATACGGTCAAGCTGCAGCAACTCCTGGAGGAAGCCTGTCAACGCGCCTATGAGCTGGTCAGCGCAAAGAATCCGGGTCTGGAGGAACAGGAGCGACGTGATATCGCGCGCACCGTCGGTGTCAGTGCGGTGAAATACTATGATCTGGCCCGCAATCGGAACAGCGACTATGTGTTTGACTGGTCGGCCATGCTGTCTTTTGACGGCAATACCGCCCCGTACATGCTCTACGCCTACGCCCGGATCTGCAGTATCCTGCGAAAGACAGGCGGGGAAGACAGTGTGGACAGCCAGATGGGGGCGGCGGCGACGCTTGAGTGGGAAGCTGTGGAAGAGCGCGCGTTGGCCCTGAAGATCCTGCAGCTGCCTGAGGCCGTCCGACAGGTGGCTCAGGAAGGGTATCCGAATCATCTGTGCCAGTACCTGTTCGAACTGGCGGGTCTGTTCATGCGGTTCTATGAGAGCTGCCCTATCCTCAGAGCCGATGAGCCGTGCCGCCAACAGCGGCTGGCGCTGGCGCGCCTGACCGCACAGACGATCCGCAAGGGGCTGGGCCTGCTGGGCATCCCCACACTGGATCGTATGTAGAACCTGGCGGCCGGAGCCGGGTCGGCGCCGCCGCACCCCGCGCGTTGTGCCCGAGGCGGCGGAGTAATGCCCGAATCAGTGACTCAACTCGAGCAGCAGCTTGTTGAGTCGCTGAGTAAAGCTGGCCGGGTCATCGAGCTGACCACCTTCCGCCAGGCTGGCCTGATCAAACAGCACCGAACCGAGATCGTTGAAGCGCTCTTCATCCGTCTCCTGCTCGAGTTTGCGGATCAGAGGGTGAGCGGGATTGATCTCGAATACCGGCTTCGTTTCCGGAACCGGCTGGCCGGATGCCTCCAGGATGCGGCGCATCTGCGCTCCCATGTCATGCTCGCCCAGGGCCAGGCAGGCCGGCGAATCCGTCAATCGATGCGTCACCCGGACATCGGCGACGCGCTCTTCCAGCGCATTCTTGAGACGATCCAGCAGCGGCTTGAGCTCCTGCTCGACCTTTTCCTGCTCTTCCTTCTCTTCTTCGTCTTCCAGCTTGCCCAGGTCCAGATTGCCGCGGCTGACGTCCTGGAAGGACTTGCCATCGAACTCGGTGAGATGGCTCATCAGCCACTCATCGATACGGTCGGAGAGCAGCAGGACCTCGATACCCTTCTTGCGGAAAATCTCCAGATGTGGGCTGTTGCGGGCCGCCTTGGGTGAATCAGCGACCACGTAGTAGATCTTCTCCTGCTCCGGCTTCATCCGGGCCACATAGGCTTCCAGGCTCTGATCCTGTCGATCTCCCTCGGATTCCGTGGTATTGAGGAGCAGAAGGCGGGCGATCGCTTCACGGTTACTGAAGTCCTCCCCGGGCCCTTCCTTGAGCACCTGCCCGAACTCACTCCAGAAGGTGCTGTACTGCTCCGGCTCATTCTTGCGAAGTTTGTCCAGCATATCCAGTGCACGCCTCGTCAGTGCCGTGCGCATGCTGTCCACCACCGGATCATTCTGCAGGATCTCACGTGAAACGTTCAGCGACAGGTCGTTGGAGTCTACCACCCCCTTGATAAAGCGCAGATACAAGGGAAGAAACTGATCGGCCTTGTCCATGATGAACACACGCTGTACGTACAGTTTCAGGCCCCGTGCCCCGTCCCGGTTCCAGAGGTCAAACGGAGCTCTTTTCGGCACGTACAGCAGACTGGTGTATTCCAGCTTGCCCTCCACCTTGTTATGACTCCAGGTCAGAGGGTCCTCGTAGTCATGGGAGACGTGCTTGTAGAACTCCCTGTATTCCTCATCGGAAATATCATTGCGCGGTCGGGTCCAGAGGGCCTTGGCCATGTTGACCGCTTCATACTCGGGAGCGCTGCGCGGCTCGTCATCAGCCTTTTCCTCATCCTCTTCATCCGGCGATGCGGACTCTTCCTTCGGCATCAATACCGGAATGGAAATATGATCCGCGTACTTCTTGACGATGTGACGGAGCCGGAAGCCATCCGCGAATTCCGCCGCATCTTCCCGCAGATGCAGAATCACGGTGGTACCACGGTCACTTTTCTCCACATTCTCGATGGAGTAATCGGACTCACCCTGCGAGCTCCAGTGTACCCCTTCGTTCGCCGGCAGACCGGCCCGACGTGTCAGGACCTCCACCCGTTCGGCCACAATGAAGGAAGAGTAGAAACCGACTCCGAACTGACCGATCAGTTGGGAGTCCTTCTGCTGATCGCCGGTAAGATTCCTGAGAAATTGCGCAGTTCCCGAACTGGCGATTGTTCCCAGATTCCGGATCACCTCGTCACGGCTCATGCCGATGCCGTTGTCGGCAATCGTGATGGTACGCGCCTCGGGATCAAAGTCGATGACCACCTTCGGGTCGGGGTCATCCTCATTCAAAGAAGGATCAGACAGGGCCTCGAAACGCAGTTTGTCCGCCGCGTCGGACGCGTTGGACACCAGTTCGCGAAGAAACACCTCGCGATTGCTGTACAGGGAATGGATCATCAGCTGCAGCAGCTGACGGGCCTCGGTCTCGAAGCCACGCGTTTCCTTCTGGGTGGCACTGGTCATGATGGTCGGCTCCCTTTCTTGTATTCAATAAAAAACCCGGCCGGAATACTTTCCGGCCGGGTTTTTTATGGGGGCGATCAGCCCGTTTTCAAGCTCTACAGGTGAATCCTTCCAGGTCGTCCGGACACTGATAGAACTCGATGGCTTCATTACGACGTCGCTCCAGCGTCTCGAAGCGCTGTCGCGAGTTCTCGATGAAACTGATGTACGATTCAGCTGAACTGTTACCCAGTTCATTGGCGCGACGGGCCGATTGCTCTGCCTCGTCGAACTGCTCCAGTTCCACCAGCGACCGGGCCAGAAACAGATGCGCATCCGCTTCCGCGTCCTGATCCAGCCCCATGTCCAGGGCCTGCCTGATGGCTTCCACGGCATCGGAATAGTTGCCGCTCATGTAGTAGATGTACCCCAGGTAGTCGTATGCCTC
>JAWLFN010000072.1:0-11666 GCA_041685555.1 Gammaproteobacteria bacterium
CGCCCCGACATCCAGCAGCGTCTGGCGGAGAGTCTGGAGACGGCGGTACAACTCAGTGACGGCATTGCCATGGTGGACAGCCTGGACGCTGACGATGACATGGAACCCCTGCTGTTCTCATCGCGTTTCGCCTGTCCACATTGCGGCCACAGCATCAGCGAACTGGAACCGAGGATGTTCTCGTTCAACAATCCGGCCGGTGCCTGCGAGACCTGTGACGGACTGGGCGTGCGGCAGTATTTCGATCAGGCGCGCATCATCACGGACGCGTCCCTGAGCCTGGCGGAAGGGGCCATCCGCGGCTGGGACCGACGCAACTTCTATTACTTCCAGATGCTCAACGCCCTGGCGGCGCACTATGATTTCACCGTGGATACGCCGTTCGAGGCACTGACCAGTGAACAACAGCACGCCATCCTGTATGGCAGCAACGGGGAACCGATCCGTTTCCGTTTCCTCAACGATCGCGGCAGTGAAACCGTCCGCACCCATCCCTTCGAGGGCATACTGCCCAACATGGAAAGACGTTACCGGGAAACCGAGTCCGCCATGGTCCGGGAAGAGCTGTCCCGCTACCTGAGCATGCAGTCCTGCCCTGACTGCCACGGCACCCGATTGCGGGCAGATGCTCGCCACGTCTACATCGAGAGTGTCACGTTGCCCGACATCGCCAACATGACCATCGCCACGGCTGCCCACCATTTTGAAGAGCTGGCCCTGCAGGGTGCCCGGGCCACCATCGCCGAACGGATCGTCCGTGAGATCCAGCAACGCCTGCAGTTCCTGATCGATGTGGGACTGAACTACCTGACACTGAGCCGCAGCGCCGACACCCTGTCCGGTGGCGAGGCGCAGCGCATCCGCCTGGCAAGCCAGATCGGGGCCGGACTGGTCGGCGTCATGTACATTCTGGATGAACCCTCCATCGGCCTGCATCAACGCGACAACGCACGGCTGCTGCGCACCCTGTTCCAGCTCCGCGACCTGGGCAATACCGTGATCGTGGTGGAGCATGACGAGGAAGCCATCCGCAGTGCCGACCAGATCATCGATATCGGCCCCGGAGCCGGCATACATGGGGGTACCGTGGTCGCCCAGGGAAAGGCACGGGATATCATGGACGAGCCCGGCTCGCTGACCGGAGACTACCTGGCGGGACGGCGCCGGATCGAACTGCCACAACAGCGGCTCACTCCCAATCCGGATCGGATGCTGGTCCTCCACGGAGCCAGTGGCAACAACCTCCAGACTGTGACACTGGAGCTGCCGCTGGGGCTGCTGACCTGCGTCACCGGTGTATCCGGGTCCGGCAAGTCCACATTGATCAATCACACACTGTACCCGCTGGCCGCGCGCATGCTGAACGGCGCCACGACACTGCGCCCCTCCGAGCACGAATCAGTGGAGGGCATGGAACGGCTGGACAAGGTGGTGGACATCGACCAGAGCCCGATCGGCCGCACACCCCGATCCAATCCGGCCACCTATACCGGCCTGTTCACACCGGTACGCGATCTGTTTGCGGGCACCCAGGAGGCACGTGCACGAGGTTATTCCCCCGGTCGGTTCAGCTTCAATGTGAAAGGGGGGCGTTGCGAAGCCTGTCAGGGGGATGGTGTCATACGGGTGGAAATGCATTTCCTGCCGGATGTGCATGTCGCCTGCGATGTCTGTCAGGGGCGCCGCTACAACCGGGAGACGCTGGAGGTACGTTACAAGGGAAAAACCATCAGTGAAGTGCTGGATATGACCATTGAGGAGGCCCGGGACTTCTTTGATGCCATCCCGGTCATCGCCCGCAAGCTTCAGACACTGATGGATGTCGGCCTTTCTTACATCAAACTGGGCCAGGCGGGCACCACCCTGTCCGGGGGCGAGGCCCAGCGGGTCAAGCTGGCAAAGGAGCTATCGCGGCGGGATACCGGCAACACGCTGTACATACTGGATGAGCCGACCACAGGGCTGCATTTCGAAGACATCCGGCAGTTATTGACTGTCCTGCACAGGCTGCGGGACCAGGGCAACACCATCGTCGTGATCGAACACAACCTGGATGTCATCAAGACGGCTGACTGGCTCATCGATCTGGGACCGGAAGGCGGTGACGGTGGCGGCTGCATCATCGCCACCGGCACACCAGAGGATCTGGCCCGGCAGGATGATTCCCACACCGGTCGTTACCTGCGACCGATACTGGAATCATCCCGGAACTGAAGGAGCTCCGCGAAAAACACGACGTGTCTTTTCAAAAGGCTCCCGGGCTCACTGCCCCAGCTCAGCAGCCCGGGTCAATAACCAGGCCCGGATACTTTCGGTCTCTTCCTCGCCGATATCCTCGGCAAAACTGACCATGCCACGATCGGCCAGCACGCCATCAAGCACGATGGCGGAAAAGGCATTCGCATCCAGAATGGTGGCGCTGTAGCGCAGATCAGGAATCGGGCCACCACTGAGGGCGGCTGGTCCGTGGCAGACCGCGCAGTAGGCTCCGTACATCACTTCGCCCCGTTCCGGATCACCGTCACTGTCGGCAGCACTGACATCCAGCGGCGTGGGCGCCGACATCCGTACCTCCGGCAGCTGCCCGTCAGCCCCCAGCCTGAAGGCCATCAGCTTGCCATTGCGCTGTCGCGGGAAATTCCCGGACAACAGCCCCATGGTCAACGGAATCGCACCGCCCTGCCCAGCCAGGGCCAGCACGTACTGCTCCCCGTCCAGTTCATAGGTGACCGGGCCGCCCAGAATGGCATCTCCCACGCTGTAGGCCCAGAGTCGCTCCCCGGTGCTGCTGTCATAGGCATTGAAATCGCCATCGGCCGCGCCCTGGAACACCAGACCTCCGGCCGTGCTGAGCACGCCGCCGTTGCCCATGGCGGTATGATCAACGCGCCAGACGGCCTCCTGCGACACCGGATCCCAGGCCAGCAGGCTGGCCAGCGGGTTCTGCTGTGCCCGCTCCGCGTCGCCCGGATTGACTGGTGGCCCCGGATTGGCCGCCTGTCCCAGATTCCAGCCCACCTGCTGTTCATCCAGCTCATCGGCCCCCGCATACAGATAGGAAGTGTTCTGTGTCGGAATATACACCAGACCGGTATCCGGAGCGTAAGACATCGGATACCAGTTGTGACCACCGAGTGGCCCGGGGATCACAATGGCCGGATCCTGCTCATAGCGGGTCAGCTCGGTCTCGATCGGTCGTCCGGTGGCCGGATCCAACCCCTGGGCCCAGTTCACATCGACATAGTTGTCACCGGAGATGAACTCGCCGGTGACCCGATCCAGCACATAGAAGAAGCCGTTCTTGGGGGCCTGCATGATCACTTCACGCGTCTCGCCTTCAATCTCGAGATCCGCCAGGATCATGTGCTGGGTGGCGGTGAAATCCCAGGACTCGGCCGGGGTGGTCTGGAAGTGCCAGACGTATTCCCCGCTCTCTGCCCGCAGCGCCACAATGGATGACAGGAACAGATTGTCCCCCTCCCCATCGGACCGCAGCTGGTGATTCCATGGACTGCCATTGCCGACACCGACATAGAGCAGATCGCGCTCCGCGTCATAGGCCATGGAATCCCAGGCCGTGCCGCCACCGCCCAGCGTCCACCATTCCCCGGCCCAGGTCTCCGCGGCCATTTCCATGGTTTCGTTCTCGAACCCGTCGGCTGGATTGCCGGGCACGGTGTAGAAGCGCCACAGCTGCTCTCCGCTCTGCGCATCATAGGCCGTGACATACCCGCGCACACCGAGCTCGGCACCACCGTTCCCGATGATCACCTTGCCGTCCACCACCCTGGGGGCGCCGGTGATCGTATAGCGCTGTTCCGGATCGGCCGACTGCACGGACCAGACTTCCTCGCCCGTAGTCTGGTCCAGTGCGATCAATCTGCCATCAATGGTTCCCAGGAAAACCTTTTCGTCCCAGGCGGCCAGCCCCCGATTGACCACGTCACAGCAGGCGTTGACGGCATAGCGACCGGGCACTTCTGGATCAAACCGCCACAGCTCCTCCCCGGTGCGGGCGTCCAGCGCGAAGGCCTTGCTCCAGGCGGACGTGAAATAGATCACCCCGTCTATAACCAGTGGTGTGGCTTCCTGGCCGCGATCAGTGTCCAGTTCGAAATGCCAGGCCAGGCCCAGTTCATTCACATTATCGGTGTCGATCAACGTCAGTGGGCTGTGGCGCTGTTCACTATAGGTGCGCCCGTGTGTCAGCCATTCCTGGTTGTTGTCCCCGGCCTGCAGCAGCCTTTCGTGCGTGACCGGACCTCCGGTGGCGGAAACCGCTTCCGGCTCCGATGCCGGGGCAGTCTCCTGCTCCGGCTCTCCGGAACAGGACCACAATGCGAGAAGCAGCGGCGCTGTCAGCATTCTGAATCGCATGAACCAACTCCTTTTATTATCCGTTGTTATCGTCTGTGTGGGCAGATCGCCGCCATTGTCCGCACGGGTTCATCTGGCCACTGCCCTGATATTGATGGTCAGGGTCACCTCGGTTTCTCCCGGGCGCGACTCGGGCGCGGCGCTCGAAGCAGCTTCCATCGCCATACTGCGCATTGCGACCGGTCCGCTTCCGGACGATCCGGCATCTACCGTGATCTCGGCGATCTCGACGTCGGTACGCCCCAATGCCTCACCGGCCCGTTGTGCCCGTGATCGGGCACGCTCTATCGCCCGCTCCAGCATGTCATCGCGGACCTGGTCCGCTCTGGCATTGCTGAGCTGCCATGCCAGGCGGTTCATGACGAAGCCGGATGCCTGCAGCTCGCCAGCCAGTGCCCGCACCTGCTCATACGCTGTATCCGTCTCCAGCGTAACAGTCTGGCTGCCTCGCCAGACGCTGTCACCACGCCCGTTCCGGGGCTGTCGTTGATACTGATGGACAGCGTACCGCCCGGTGCTGACGACGACATCATTCAACCCGTCAATACGCTGCAGGGCTTCGTCCATCTGCGCATTGATGCGTTGCTGCAAAGCCTCCGGATCCCGGTCCTCGTGTTCCACGCGAAGGCTTGCCACCAGGCGGTCCGGCACCACGTCATGGCGCTCAGTGATGGACAGACTCACCAGGGTCTGCCCTGCCGGCAGCAATCCACCGCTGCCGGACTGCTGTGCCTGCAAAAAACAGGGCACCATCAATAGCATCAGCATGGCCGCACATTTCGGCATCCTTTTCTTCACCGTCATATTGAACACCTCGTCACGCATACGGTATGACTGGCATTCTATGCACCTTGTTGATGAATTGCACCTGCAAAGCAACGCCACTTCAGGCTACACTATCGGGGCACCGTCAGACCCGGGAGCCCCTGCAGTCATGAGCCAACTGGACCCTGCCATTCACCTGGTCAACGACCGGGCGTTATTGCTCAGCTTCACTCACCATCCGGATATCCCCGCCGTGCAGCGCTTGCTGCTGAGACTGGGGCGCGAGTTGCAGCAGAGCCTGAGAACGCCCGACAATCCGCAGGCCCCGCTGCGCAATATCATCCCCGGCCCGGGCAATCTCACACTGGAGCTGGCCGCCGATACGGACATGTCCCTGACCACGCTGACCGAACACCTGGAACAGTGCTGGAAGAGTCTCACGCCAGACGAGACAGTGAGCGCTCGCGAGCATCGGATCCCGGTGGTGTATGGCGGTCGGCACGGACCCGACCTGGACACCGTGGCGGCACATGCGGGTCTTTCTCCCGAAGAGGTGATCCAGCGCCATGCCGGCGGACAGTACGATGTCCTCTGCCTCGGATTCCAGCCGGGGTTTGCGTATCTGCACGGACTGGATCCATCGCTGCACACGCCTCGCCGGGACAACCCCCGAACCCGGATACCGGCCGGGTCCGTTGCCATCGGCGGCTCCCGTACCGGCGTCTATCCATCCGCATCACCAGGCGGCTGGCAGGTCATCGGGCACACCGCGCTGACGCTGTTCGACCCCGGGAACCCCGCCGATCCGACGCTGTTGCTCCCCGGGGACAGAATACAGTTCATTATCGAGGACGCCCATGTTTGAAGTACTCCGCTGCGGCCCCGTCACCACCATCCAGGATCAGGGCCGGCACGGGATGCGCCACCTCGGTATCAGCCAGTGTGGTACGCTCGATCCCGTGGCCAGCCGCCAGGCCAACCTGCTGCTGGGAAATGCCGCGGATGCTGCAGTGCTGGAAGTTCTGCATCCGCCACTGCTGCTGGCCTGCCATGTCGACTGCGACATCGCTCTTGTCGGTGACGACATGGGTGCCCATCTGCTTGATCAGCATCGCCACCCGCTTCCCGGCGGGCGGCTGGAACCGGGGCGTGTGCACAGCGTCCGCGGCGGTCAGTTATTGTGCCTGCCCGGACGCCGCCACCCCGGTAACTATTCCGTATTGGGGGTAGCGGGAGGATTCGATGTGCCTCTGGTACTGGGCTCGCGCAGCACGGACCTCAGTAACCGCTTCGGCGGACTGCAGGGTCGCCCGCTGCAGTCCGGCGATCGACTCTATGTGGATCACGACGCTGATTCCGGCAGGCGACTGCGGCAGGGTATCCGACCCATCGCACCCAACGGTCAGCTACGCGCCATTCCCGGACCGGAGTTCGAGCAATTCAACCGTCAATCCCGGTTGGACGTCTGGCAGACCCGCTGGACGGTGGGCCGTCAGAGCAACCGCGTGGGACTGCGACTCGGCAACACACCATTACGCAGCGAAGATACCGGGTATATGTCTTCTTCCGCGGTCCTGCCGGGGGTGGTGCAGGTGCCCCATAACGGCTACCCGGTTCTCCTCGGCAACGATGCGCAGACCACCGGGGGGTACCCCCGCATCATCAGCGTCATCAGCGCTGATCTGTGGAAAATGGCCTATCTCACTCCGGGGGCCCGGGTACGATTCGAGCAGGTCAGCATCGACCAGGCCCGGGCGATCCACCGACAATGGCAACAATACTGGGCGCGACTGGAAATGATCCCCCCGTCCGGAGAAGCATCATGAGAATCGACCTGAACGCGGACCTGGGTGAAGGCGGCCCCAGCGACCGGGAGCTGCTGCAGCTGGTCACGTCGGCGAATATCAGCTGTGGCGCTCATGCCGGTTCGCCGGAAGAAATCGATACGGCCATACGCCATGCACTACGACAGGATGTCGGCATCGGCGCTCATCCATCCTACCCCGATCGACGTCATTTCGGACGCAGGTCGCTGCGCATGCCCCAGGAAGCACTTCGCACGACACTGGCCGGGCAGATTCGGGACCTGCGGCAGCGTGTCGAGGCGCTGGGCGGCACACTGCGGCATGTCAAACCGCACGGCGCCCTGTATAACGACGCCGCCGCTGATCCGGCATTGGCGAACCTGATATGCGAAGTGGTCGAATCGGTGGATGATTGCCTGGGCATCGTGAGTCTGGCCGGCAGCACACTGGAGCGAGTCGCAAGAACCAGGGGTCTATGGTGCCTGCGGGAAGCCTTTGCCGACCGTCGTTACAATGACGATGGCACACTGGTACCGAGAAACCACCCCCGGGCCCTGATCGAGTGCAGCGAGGAAGCCAGTCGCCAGACTCTTGATCTGGTCAGCGGCTCGGGAATCCGCAGCATTGACGGTCGCAGCCTGTCATTGACCGCGGACACGATATGTCTCCACGGCGATCAGCCAGAAGCACTGACATCCGCACGACGACTGCGTAGAATGCTGGAAGACAGCGGAGTAACGATCCGCGGTTCAATACCAGAGCAATGATCCTCCATGGAGGTGCAATCACATGATATTCCGCCAACTGTACGATGACACATCATCCACCTACACCTATCTTCTCGGGGATGAAGACAGCCGGGAAGCGATCCTGATCGACCCTGTGTTCGAACAGGTCAAGCGTGACCTCGCTCTACTGCGCGAACTGGACCTTACGTTGAAGATCGTGGCGGACACCCACGCTCATGCGGACCATGTCACGGCTGCCTGGTTGCTGAAGCAACATACCGGCTGCCAGATCGCCCTGTCGGCCGCTGTGGGCGCCCGGAACGTGGACATCGCCCTGTCCGACGGAGACCACTTCGGGGTCCAGGGGATCACACTGGAGGCGCGCGCCACACCGGGGCATACGGATGGCTGCAACACCTATGTGATGGAGGATGGCAGCATGGCCTTTACCGGTGACGCACTGCTGATCCGGGGCTGCGGCCGCAGCGATTTTCAACAGGGAGATCCGGCACGCCTGTATCACTCGATCACGCAACAGATATTCACACTCCCCGACGAATGCATCATCTACCCGGCACACGATTACAGCGGTCGCACACGGTCGTCAGTGGCCGAGGAAAAGCGTCACAATCCGCGGGTTGGCGGCGAGGCCAACGAAACTGATTTTGTACATTACATGCGCGCCATGCAGTTGCCGCACCCGAAGAAAATTGATGAGGCACTGCCCAACAACATGCGCTGTGGCGAGCCGGAAGACGGCCGTATGCCGGAAGAGCCGGAATGGGCCGATCTGCGCATCACGCTGGCTGGTATTCCGGAAGTGGAGCCAGCCTGGGTGGTACAGAACCAGCCCTCCGTCACAATCCTGGATGTCAGGGAGCCGGATGAAACAGATCCGGCGGAGAAAGGACTCAACAATCTCATCCGCATCCCGCTTGGAGAGTTGCGCGACCGTGTCGACGAGGTGCCCGATGACAAGCCAGTGGTCACGCTTTGTCGATCCGGCAAACGCTCATCGCTGGCCATCGGTATTCTGAAAAACGCGGGACACGAACGGGTCGCCAACATCCACGGTGGCATTTTACAATGGCCGGTTGCGAACGACTGATCAGCTCACCGACCAGGGAGTCACGTGCACATGGAATGTGCCGCCTGATCGGCGCTCGAAACGCAGCCACTGATTGATACATCCGGGCGCCTCTCCAGTTGTGTGACTGACATACAACAACTGTGTGCGCCCGCCCTCCGCAATCCTGTCGATCAAATCCAGGATGCGACTCCTGTACCTGTCGTCCAGCCCCACACAAGGCTCATCCAGCACCAGAACGGGCGGTTGCTTGACCATGGCGCGGGCCAGTAGCGCCAGTCGCTGCTGACCGAAGGAAATTTCGTGATAGCCGGCTCTTTCAAGACCTTCCAGGCCGACAGCCCGTAACCACTGACGTGCCGCCGCCACTTCGCTGGCACCGGCATCGCGGTACAGCCCCACTGAATCGAAGAAACCGGAAACCACCACATCGATCACCTTCCAGCCTCGCAGGTACTGGACATGCAGTTCGTTGGACACCACACCGAAGCGGGATTTCACCTCCCAGACGCTTTCGCCGCTACCCCGCCTGCGACCGAATAACCACACCGACTGTCCATAGGCCTTGTGACTGCCTCCGGTGATCAACGCCAGCAGTGTCGATTTACCGCAGCCATTGGGCCCCTCTATCAGCGTGTGTTGCCCCGGATCGAACGTCCAGCTCAGCCGATCCAGCACCACGTGGTCGCCGAAGCGGACCGACACATCCTGCAATCGGATCAACGGCTGACCCACCGGCAGCTGTTCCGGCACATGAGAGGTAACCGGCCCGGGCAGGGTGGCCGGTACGGGCGGTAACGGCGGCAACACCTCTTCAATACGAGGTTGTAACGCCACGGCGGCCCCGACCGACACCAGTGACAGATCCTGCATCAGGGCCATGTGCGTCATGCCCGGAACCAGACCGGCACGGCGACGATTGAGCACAAGACTGGCGTTGTCCGCCGATTGCCACCGTGTGATCGTGTCGGTGATCCGCTGCCGGGATTGCCGGTCGATGCTTTCCAGCGGTTCATCGAGGATCAGCAGACGTGGTCTTCGAAGCAGTGCCGCGGCCAGCATCGCGCGCCGCATCTGTCCCGATGACAGGGACCGGATACCCTGCCGCAGGATGCCAGTCAGGCCAAGCTCATTGATCAGCGATCCAGAAACGGATGGCGCCTCATCATCCTGACCGGCCGGATGCAGAAGCGCCCGCACCGTGGTGCCGGCATCCGTGGCTGCCTCACTGTACTCACTGATATCATGTCGCTGGTCGAATGACTGCAAGGCCTGCTGACGCTCGAATGAGACCACTGCGATATCTCTGGCCGGATCCAGGTCTCCCGGATAGTGAATCCGACCGCTACCGCTGCGAAGCCGACCCACGAGGTAGTCCGCGAACAATGTCTTACCAGCGCCGTTTCCACCGAACACGCACCAGTGCTGCCCGGAGGAGAGCCGGAACCGGGCCACCCGCAGATGCCGCGACTGACTGATCCGGCAGATCGCGTCCTCCGCCACAATCCAGTCCTGATTCAAGCTCACCATCACCTCATTGCGTCGCTGACAATGCCTCTTCCATGACCTGCACCTGTACTGGCAGAAAATGACGCACCGACCTGCGCCAGTAGCTGGCATCATGGCCGCCGTCGGCCTGCCGGAAACTGACGGGAACACCATTGAAAATCAGGGTCTGTGCCAGCTCATGCGCCTCACGCAACAGACGATCCGAAAGGCCGGAATCAATATGGAAGTGCGGCAGCTCGTCCCGCGGAACATCATACAATAACGCGAATGGGTCATGGCGACGGGCCTGCTCGGCGGTCAGGAAAGCGATACCAGACGGCGTCCTCTCCTCCTGGGTTTCGAATCCTGGCACATCGATGATATCGGCAATCGCCTGCTGCGCCTCCATCATCCTCTCCGGCAACTGCGGTGCCTGCGCGATACGCGGTGACTGTCCTTCTTCCAGTTCGCTGGCACGATCCCGGGCATAACCGAGCGCCCCACTGCTGCTGGCCACGGAAACAAACTGTTGGGGATGCCGCAGTCCGAGCATGACGGCCCCATAGCCGCCCATGGACAGACCCGCAATGGCGCGACCTTCTCGGCGGGCAATCACCCGGAACCGTCGCTCGACATCGGGGAGGAGTTCTTCCATCAGATAGCTCTCCCAGCGATTGACCTCTGCATTGTGGCTTTCGGCGTAGTCCACATACCAGCTGTTGCCGCCATCCGGCATTACCAGGATCACATCACCCAGCTCCCGGGCGACTTCGGCGGCACCCAGATTGCGACCCCATACTGTGTAGTTCTGCATCACGCCATGCAACAGGTAAATCACCGGATACGCCCTGTCGGATGTCTCGTAGTCGGGTGGCACGACCACGTCGTATTTCATTCGTCTTGCTACATGCTCGCTATAAAAACTGACGGTCTGCAGGCCATCGGGCAGATCCTCACCCGGCTGTGCCGTCGCCACCAGCGACAGCATCATTCCCATCAACAGAAAAACGGTTCGCATCATCGGTCTCCATTACTGTGGTGTTCGACAATGGACTGGTGGAACAGCGCGCAGTGCAGGTCGGGCAGCCCCCGGGCATTGGGGGAGAGATGGATCATGAGGCAGCCTCCGGTCAGTGCAAACCCGCATTATGACACAGAGGCCCCCTGACATTGACGGATCGAGCGGGTCAACCATATCCGGCCATTCAGTGAGCGGCGACACACCTGCCATGACCTCGGCTGAGCTCTGGCCTCCCGTCCCCGCCCCTCGCGGGGTGAGTAGCACCATGGCTGGAGACCAGGCTTCTCGGGGTAAGAATCGAGACCTTCGCTTAGTGGGTCGATGGTGGACTTGCACCACCAAACCATCCGACCGCCACCACGTGTATCGGAACAGCGCCGTCAGGCGCTACGCGT
>JAWLFN010000300.1:0-2816 GCA_041685555.1 Gammaproteobacteria bacterium
CTGAATCACCCGGAAGTCAAACCCGGTTGCCACCATCCGGTCCGATCAGAAAAAACTGTCGAACTCCGCGTAGCGCTCCTCGGTGATCTGCGTGGGGGGCAGCTCCCCCTCCAGTAGCGCCCGGGTATCCCGGTCGATGGCCTGCATGGCCTCCAGACGATCCTCCGGAGCCTCGGCGGTGACCATGATGCTGCCCCAGAGGCTGAGCATTGCCGTATCGATGCGCCGGACCTCATTGGCCTTGGCCCACTCGGCGGCGATGCGGCGCCCGAGTGCCGAGCCGAGGCCGTCAACCGTCGACCGCTGACTGCTGTCCATGTCCTGGGTCACGCTGTCGGTGATGTCGTTCCAGCCCAGTATGCCGGGGCGGCCCTCATAGAAGCGTCGGACCCAGAGCAGGTAGTCGTCTTCGCTCTGGTGGGCCTGGTTGGCTTCGTCGCTGCGATAGGTCTCGACGAAGTGCTGGTAGGGCGGCGCGCCGTCGGGCCAGTTTTCCGGCGTCACCGTCGTGGCGCAGGCACTCAGCATCAACACGTAGATCGTGGACCAGACAGCAGACCGCATCGGGCGTTTTCTCCATTGTTCTTCGGATCGGAAAGTGACCGCCCTTCAGGAACCGGTCTTCAGCAGCTCCTTGACCACCAGATCCCCGAACGCATCGGTCTTGATCAGTTCAACACCGCTACCGGGCCGTGACAGATCCGGCGTCGAGTAGCCCTGCGCAAACACGCTCTGCATGGCATGCCAGACGTTCGCCGCCTCATCCTGCATGCCGAAGCTCATCTCCAGCATCATCGCCACCGAGCCGATCATGGAATACGGGTTGGCGATGTTCTGCCCGGCGATGTCCGGCGCCGAGCCGTGGGAGGGCTCGTAGTAGGCTTTCTCGTCGCCCATGCAGGCCGAGGGCATCAGGCCCAGGGAGCCGAGAATGCCGCCGCCCTGGTCGCTGAGGATGTCGCCGAACATGTTCTCCATCACCATGACATCGAAGCGACCCGGGTTCAGGCACAGATAGGTGGCGGCGGCGTCGACCAGGATGTGCTCGATCTTCACCTCGGGGTAGTCCTGGCCGACTTCCTCCAGTACCTCGTTCCACAATACGCTGGACTTCAGCACGTTGCTCTTGTGGATGTTGTGCAGCACCTTCTTGCGGCGCATGGCCGTGTCGAAAGCCACTTTGGCGATCTGGCGGATCTGGTCCTCGTCATATTCCAGGGTCTCGCGCACATAGCGCTTGCCCTGCTCGTTGACGCCGGTCTCCTTGTCGCCGAAGTACAGGCCGCCGACCAGTTCGCGGATCATCATGATGTCGATGCCGTCGCCGATGATCTCCTTTTTCAGCGGCGAGAAATGCGCCAGGCCCGGGGGCAGGAACACCGGCCGGAAGTTGGCGTAGGTGTCATAGCGGCGGCGCAGCGGCAGCAGGGCGGCGCGCTCGGGCTGCATGTCCACGGGAATCTTCTGCGACTCCTCGTGGTTGAGGCCGATCGGCCCTTTCAGGATGGCGTCGGCCTCGTCACAGATCTTCTGGGTCTGTTCGGGGAACGGATGCCCGTGATCGAAGTAGGCACTGGCTCCGAAAGGCGTGTGCCGAAGGTGGAATTCAACCGGGTTGCGTTCGGCAATGACGGTGAGGACCTTGACGGCTTCGGCCATGATCTCCGGGCCGATGCCATCCCCGTCCAGCAGGGCGATCGTATATTGGCTCATGTCTGCTCGATTCTGGTATCAGGAGGTGAATGGGTCGGTACTGCGAGGCGCGTAATTTATCACGCGAGGGGTGGGGGAACAACTTGTGGCCGCTGGCCGGGGCGCTCAGAAGAAGCTGGCAAGCTGCCGGATGAAGATCAGTGCGAGTACGCCGAGGATGATCCAGGACGCGGTTTCACTGACCCTGGAGTTGTACCACCTTCTTTGCCTGCTCGTGGGCCTGTTCGGCTTCTCGTCGCTGTCCATTCCGGCACCGCATTGAAATGACAATATGCTGGCAATATAGCAGCTGTCTGTAGACTGTTCAATCAGATTCGCTTCTGGCTGCGGCGGCGGGGCTGTGATAGTTTTCCGGATTGAGGGCGATCGCAGGATCGAAGCGCAGGGATCAAGGCAGGTCAGTGTCGACACGGGCTGTTGTGCAGCTTCTGTGTGATGTGATTTTTTGCCGGAGCGGCCGTTGACTGCAGGGAAGGTGGATCGAGCTGTATGACGCCATTTTTCCATGCAGTTGACAGTGAGATCCACCATGCCGATCCCCGTTGTCGCCAGGGGCTGGCCCATCGTGCTGGCCCTGGTGCTGCTCCTTGTTTCCACCACCGTCTCCGCCACCACTCCGACCGTCAAGAAGTCCGGCTCCGGCATCAAGTCGGGGTACGACCGGGCGCAGTTCGGTTCAGGCTGGTCCGATGAGGACGGGGACTGCCAGGACAGTCGTGCCGAGGCGTTGATTGCCACCTCGACCACCACGGTGCGCTTTGCCGATGACGAGCGCTGTCGTGTGGTCACGGGGCGGTGGATCTCGCCGTTCACGGAGCAGATCATCCAGAACGCCTCCGCGATCGACATTGACCATGTGGTGCCATTACGGTGGGCATGGGATCGCGGCGCGGCGGACTGGTCCGCGTCGCAGCGCGAGGCCTTCGCCAATGATCCGGTGAACCTGATACCGGTCGAGGCCGGCCTGAACCGCAGCAAGGGCGCGCGGGGTCCGGACGAGTGGTTGCCGCCGTCGGGGCAATGCGGCTATGTGGCGCGTTTTCTGCGGATCGTGCGGATATACGGTCTGGAGATGAAGGCGGCCGAAGAGCGCAGCATCCGCG
>JAWLFN010000301.1:0-2815 GCA_041685555.1 Gammaproteobacteria bacterium
CGAAGAGGATCAGCCCCGCGGAGAACAGCTGCCCAACGGCGCCTGGCAGATCAGCGCCACCGGCCCGGTCTACAGGGGCCCCGGTGCACCGGCCTCCCGGCCCCGCCACCATTACCTGTTCGAGGTATATGCGCTGGATACGGCGCTGGACGTGGAGCCAGGCGATAGCGAGCTGGACACCCGCGATGCGGTGATGGCGGCGATGGAAGGGCATGTGCTCGGCAAATCCGTCTACATGGGCCGTTTCCACCGACCGGAATGAGCGACATGCAACAGGCTCGGAACGCACTCACCCTTTCGCGCCGCCAACTGCTGAAACTGGCGGCGGCCTCGATGCCGCTCTACGCGAATGTCTCATTGCTGCTGAACATGGCGAAGAGCGCCGGCCTGCCGTGGGACACGATACTGTCGGCTGAGCTGTCCCGTCACTACAAACCAGACCCGGAAGCCTACCTCAAGGCCGCCGAACTGCTTAGTGTGGATCCGGATCAGCTGCTGATGGTGGCCACCTACCCGAGTGATCTCCGCGCTGCAGCCGCGGCCGGCCTGAAAACCGCGTACGTGGACCGTCCGCTGGAACGCGGCCCGGACCGGGAAATCACGCCTCCAGCGCGAGACGCCTTTGACCTGTTCGCAGAGGACTTCCTGGATCTGGCCGCGCAGCTCGATGCCTGAAACTCACCGCCCGATTTCACTGGGCGGCCGGCGCGAGATGATTGTAGATTGTCCGCGCCACCCCCGCCACCACGGGGTTGACCGCGGCCTGGACGGTATCGAAATCATCCGACACCTGCGATTCGGCGAAAATGGCCAGCGCCACCTCGTTACCGGGCAGGAGCAGATAGCCCAGATCGTGGGTCACCGAGGCGTTCTCGCCCGTCTTGTGCGCAATCGGCACATCATCGGGGATGCCGGCGGCAATTTTCGTCGTGACGGTCTGGGCAGACATCCATGACAGTATCTGGTCGCGGGAATCATCCGCCAGGAACGTACCTTCGTGGATATGCCGCAACAATGTGATGGTGTCGATCGTGTCGATGTAGTTTTCCTGCTCGGGCGGCGCGGGCGATTCGAACATCTTGCGTCCGAACTGCATGGTTTCGAGTCCCAGCTCATCCGCCAGCGCCTGCATTGACTCATAACCGACCAGATCCACCAGCACATTGGTGGCGGTATTGTCACTGATGGTCACCGTCAGCCAGGCCAGTCGCCCGACGGGTACCTGGTTCGGCACCGGTTCATCCTGCAACACCCCGTAGCCGCCGACGATATCGGATTCCGTCACGGTGGCGGTGTCCGCCAGCGAAAGTGTTCCCTCGTCCACTTGCCACATCAGCGTTGCAATCAACAACATCTTGATGGTGGAAGCCGGCGGATAGGGTCGCGGCGAACCGACCAGCGCAAAGGCCCCCTCATGCGGCCCGTCCAGTCCCAGCACTCCAATGGACAGCCGGATATCCTGCTCTTCCGCGCTGGCCACTTCGGATTCAAGCTGCCGTACCATCTCCTGCCACGTACCGGACTGCGCGAACAGGCTCGCCGGGAGACACAACGACAGTGCAACCAGGGCAAGTACACTCCACTTCCTGAAGATCATGGGTCGCTCCTTTCTTTCACCGGACAGCTCAGACAGTAACACAGTACAGGCCACATGGCCCTGGCCACAGAAGCCGGCCCGCGATGCACTGCACAGACTCTGCTTCCTGGTTCCTCGCCGGACCGTCACCGGATTGTCACCAGATTGTCGCGCAACGGTCACCGTATCGTCACTTCCCGAAGGTAGGATTTTCAGCTCCATCTGCAAATCCATACCAGCCCCTGTTCGGGAACGACACACCACTCATGTCCAGGAAAACGACCAGATCATAAGGGCAGCGCAATGCACATGAAGAAACTGTTGACTGCCGTGACGGCAGCCGTCACCACCATCTCAATACAGGCACAACCCTCGCTGGTGTCAGAGCGCACCGTCACGCTTGACGAGGTATTTCACACGGACCGTGACGAGGGCGACAATGTCGACAGTCCGGCGGTCTGGCACGGCCCGGATGACCAACACTGGCTGCTGGCCACCGCCAAGGAAGGCGATGCGATTCTCGCTTTCGACGCCACCAATGGTGACTTTGTACGCCGATTCGGCGACGGCGGGGCCGGGGCCGGACAGTTCCAGCGCCCCAACGGCATCTGGGTCATCGACGACATGATGCTGGTGGTGGAGCGGGACAACCAGCGCATCCAGGTGTTCACGTTACCGGACTTCGAGTCCATCGGCATGATGACGCACGAGGACCTGCGGCTGCCCTATGGACTCAGTGTCACACCCCGCGAACAAGGCAGCCATGACCTGTATGTGACCGACAACTTCAACCCGGCACTGGAAGGCTATCCGCCCGAGGAGGAACTGGATGAGCGCATCCATCATTTCCGCTTCCGGCGCAGCGGCAATTCCATCGACAGCGAGCACATGGGAACATTCGGCGACATCACCGGAGAAGGCCTGTTGACCAAGGTGGAGTCGCTGTACTTCGACCCACACCACGACCGCCTTCTGATCGCGGACGAAGCCTTCTCGCAACGCTCGATAAAAATCTACAACGGGCAGGGGCAGTTCACCGGCGAGGTAATTCCCGACACTTTCTTCGCCAGCGAGCCGGAGGGCATCGCACTGTACGAATGCGACGCTGGCGAGGGCTATTGGATCATCGCCGACCAGCATGAGTCGGACATGAACCGGTTCCAGTTCTTCGACCGCCGATCGCTGGCCCATCTGGGTACACTGAAGGGAGCCATCACCCGGAACACGGACGGAATCTGG
>JAWLFN010000302.1:0-2809 GCA_041685555.1 Gammaproteobacteria bacterium
GACACCTTGAGGAAGGCAATCGTGACTTCGCCGAGGGGATCAACAACTTTGATAAAAGAGGTTACAACGGTCCCATGCCACCGGAAGGGCATGGAGTCCATCATTACTATTTCTGGGTGCTGGCCCTGGATGTGGAGCCTGACCTGCCCGACGGCCTGAGTCTCGCGGAGATGCTGGAGAAGGTCGAGCCACACATCCTGGGCATGAACCGGGTGGTCGGCACCTATCGGCGTTGATGGATCATTCGCCGCCAGGCTGGCGGTCACATATCAATGGCGGAGGTGTTGATGAATGACTGGGGGGCGGCAGCGGATGCCGCCGAGGATGCGGCGCGGGCCAGGAACGAATCAGCCGCGGCAACAGTGGAGGCTCGCGAGAACGGTCGACCAGCCGGTTCGGTATGGGAGGTTTTTCGCGCATTCCTGCTGCTGGGCCTGACTTCCTTCGGTGGACCCATCGCGCACCTGGGCTATTTCCGCACCGAATTCGTGGAGCGTCGACGCTGGCTGGCCGAGCAGACCTATGCCGACCTGGTGGCGCTGTGCCAGTTTCTGCCGGGGCCGGCCAGCAGTCAGGTGGGCTTCGCGCTGGGACTGATGCGCGCGGGCGCACCGGGTGCGTTGGCGGCGTTTGTGGCATTCACCCTGCCTTCGGCGTTGCTGTTGATGGGCTTCGCGATGGGAGCGGCGGTGCTGGATGGTCCGGCGGGGCAGGGCCTTGTCAGCGGCCTGAAGGTGGTCGCGGTGGCCATTGTCGCGCATGCGGTCTGGGGCATGGCCCGCAATCTGTGCCCCGATCGCGAGCGTGCCGCCATTGCCGTGTTGGCTCTGCTCGTCGTGATGACCATCAGCGGGCCGCTGGGCACCGTCGGGGCGATCCTTGTTGGCGCCCTGGCCGGACTGGTCTGGTGTCGCGCATCCCGGGAGCCGTCGGTGGTGGACCTGCATCTGCCGGTTTCGCGGGGTTTCGCCTGGACCTGCCTGGCGTTGTTTGCGGTGTTGCTGATCGGATTGCCGATTCTCGTGGCCGGCGGCGCCGGGCAGGGAATGGCACTGTTCGATGCGTTCTATCGTAGCGGTGCGCTGGTGTTTGGTGGCGGCCATGTTGTGCTGCCCCTGTTGCAGGCGGAGGTGGTGCAGGCCGGGTGGATCAGCGAGGATGCCTTCCTGACGGGCTATGGCGCCGCCCAGGCCATTCCCGGGCCCCTGTTCACGTTCAGTGCCTATCTGGGGACGATCATGGGACCGGCGCCCAATGGTGTGGCTGGTGCCGTCATCGCGCTGTCAGCGGTTTTCCTGCCCGGTTTTCTGCTGCTTCTCGCCGTGCTGCCCTTCTGGAATTCGCTGCGGCGTCAGGCCGGCATGCAGTCGGTTATGCGCGGTGCCAATGCAGCCGTGGTCGGCATTCTTGGCGCGGCACTGTATGATCCGGTCTGGACCAGTGCCATCCTGGGTGGACGCGAATTCGTATTGGCCGTAATTGGCTTCGTGTTGCTGGCCGCATGGAAGATGCCCCCCTGGGTGGTGGTGTTGGTGGTCGGCCTGGGTGGCCTCGTCACCAGTCTGATGTGAGCCGTGGGAGAGCAGCAGACGGCGGCCCAGCCCGTGTGGCTTTCAAGAGAGCAGAAGCAGCATGAACCGAAAGCTGACCCGTAGAAGTACCCTGAAGATGCTGGGCGCCGGTGCCGCCCTGGGCATGGGAGCCGGTGGCCTGCTGGTGCCGGCCAGCCTGGCCCGCTCCGGCGAGGAGATCGGCCATACACTGGAGTCCGGTAACCCGTTGCAATTGCCGCCGGTGGACGAAGGGGAGCTGCGCGATGGCGTGCGGCATTTCTCCCTGCAGGTGCAGCGGGGCCGGACGGCGTTCTATCCGGGGAAGCCCACCGACACACTGGGTATCAATGGCGACTATCTGGGACCCACCCTCCGCATGCGTCGGGGCGACCAGGTCCGTATCGATGTCGGCAACCGCATGGGGCAGCCCACCACGCTGCACTGGCACGGGCTGCATGTGCCGCAGGAGGCCGACGGCGGGCCGCACAGCGTGATCGAGGACGGCGCGCAGTGGCAGGCCGCCTTCGACGTGCGCCAGGCCGCCGGCACCTTCTGGTATCACTCCCACATGCTTCACCAGACCGGAGAGCAGGTCTATCGTGGCCTGGCCGGCATGCTGCTGGTGGACGATGAGGAAAGCGAAGCCCTGGAACTGCCGTCCGAGCATGGCGTGGATGACATTCCGCTGGTGGTGCAGGACCGGCTATTCGATGAGGACGGCAACCTGCGCTACATGGACAACTTCGAAAGCATGATGATCGGTATGTTCGGCGATACCATGGTGGTCAATGGTACCGTGGATCCCGTCTTCGAGGCCCGCCGCCAGCGGTTGCGATTCCGCATTCTCAACGCCGCCAACGCGCGTCAGCTCAGGCTGGCTTTCAGTGATGGACGGCCGTTCCAGGTCATTGCCGGCGATGGTGGATTGCTGTCGGAACCGGTGGAGTTGACCGACATGCTGCTGACGCCGGCCGAACGGATCGAGATCATCGTGGATGTCAGCGACGGGCAGCCCGTCCGCCTGATGAACCTGGCAAGTCCCATGGACTTTCCCGAGTTCCGTGGGGCACTCAGCCAGATGATGCGCAGCATGAATACCGAGACCATGACCATTCTTTCCATCGTGCCTGCCTCGACCCTGGAATCCTCGCCAGGCCTTCCGTCATCACTGGTCGAGGTGCCACCGCTGCACCCGGCGCGGGCGGTCCAGCACCGGAACATGTGGCTGAACATGGGGTACGGGCCGCGCAGTGGAG
>JAWLFN010000073.1:0-11461 GCA_041685555.1 Gammaproteobacteria bacterium
CTGCGGGCATACAACCTGCAGGATCAGGGGTTCGACACGGTGGATGCCAACCTGATGCTGGGGCACGAGGCGGACGGGCGGGACTATTCGCTGGCGGCACTGATGCTGCAGGACCTGGGTGTCCACTCGGTCCGTCTGATCACCAACAACCCCGCCAAGATCAGCGCGCTGGTCACCGCTGGCATTGATGTCTCGGAGCGGGTGTCACTGGAAGTGGCGGCGAACACGGATAATGCCGACTACCTGCTGACCAAGGCGGAACGTATGGATCACCTGTTGCAATGCAAACCCGTCAGCACCCAGTGAAGTCATGAATCTCAACCAACGCATCGAGCAATGGCTGGTCGGCGCGCAACGGGAATTTCATGAGCAGACTGCCGCTCGGCAAGGCGAGCCTCGCCCTCATGTCACGCTTTGCTACGCACAGAGCTGGGACGGCAGTATTACCACGGATCGTGGCGTGACACTGGCGCTCAGCAGCGATGCGGGCATGCGGATGACCCATCAGCTGCGCAGCCTGCACGATGGCATCCTGGTTGGCATAGGAACGGTGCTGGCCGATGACCCCCGTCTGACCGTGCGTGAATGGACCGGTAGCGACCCGCGGCCAATCGTTGTGGACAGCCAGTTGCGCATGCCTCCCTCCAGCTATCTCTGCCGGAATGGCGAGCAGCGTTGCTGGGTGCTGACCACGCCCGAAGCGGTCGCCCAGCGTGATGATTGCGAACTGATTGTGGTGCCCGGCGATGCCGCCGGCCAGGTGAACCTGCGATCGGCACTGGAAATCCTGTATGCACGCGGCATCCGCAGCCTGATGGTGGAAGGCGGTGCCGCCGTGATCACGGCGTTCCTGCGGGCCCGCCTGGCCGATGCCACCGTGCTCACCGTGGCACCGGTATTGATCGGGGGCTACAATGCCATCGGCAGACTGGGCGATCAGGACAGGGCCTCCTTTCCGCATATTGCGCCACTGCACAGTCAGCAACTGGAGAATGAACTGATCGTATGGGGAACACTCCACTACAGAGGCGAGAGCGGGTGAGCGGCGATACCGGAAGCACCAGCGCCTCACAGCTGTGGTTCACCGAGCCGCTGCATGTCGAGGTGCGGGAGGCAATGCTGCCCGCACTGGCGCCGGATCAGGTCCTGGTCAGGACGCGATATTCGGCGGTGAGCGCCGGTACTGAATTGCTGGCATACCGGGGACAACTGCCCCCATCCATGGCGTCGGACAGCGCGCTGGATTCACTGGGGGCGTCTTCCGACTATCCCCTCCAATACGGCTATGCCTGTGTCGGTGAAGTGCGGCGGATCGGCAGCGCAGTCGACCCGGCCTGGAAAGGGCGTCAGGTGTTTTCCTTTCAGCCCCATGCCAGCCATTTTCTGGCCCGTCCCGACGAGCTGAAACCCGTGCCCGACGATCTGCCTGCTCGGGCCGCCGTTTTCCTGCCCAATATGGAAACCGCGGTAAACCTGGTGCACGACGGTCGCCCGCTGGCCGGTGAGCGGGTCTTGGTGCTGGGCCAGGGCATCGTCGGGCTGTTGTTGACCGCGCTGCTGGCGCGCCACCCGCTCAATTCACTGGTGGCCATCGAGGGCCGGCCGGAGAGGCAGGAACTGGCGCTCCGCCTGGGCGCCGACACCGTGCTCAGTCCGGAGGAGGCGGTAGGGCAGTCGGTTGCCGCCGACGCCGACCTGCTCTACGAAGTCAGCGGTCAGCCGGAGGCGCTCAACCTGGCCATCGGGCTGAGCGGCTACGCCAGCCGTATCGTCATCGGCAGCTGGTATGGCAGCAAGTCCGTGCCGATTGAACTGGGCGGATCGGCGCATCGCAACCGCCTGCAGCTGATCACCAGTCAGGTCAGCACCGTGGCGCCCGAGCTGGGAGGTCGCTGGGACAAACAGCGCCGTTTCGAACTGGTCTGGGACCTGCTTCGCCAGCTCGACCCGACACCGTTGATCACGCACACTCTGCCGCTGCGGGAGGCCGGAAAGCTGTATCAGCAACTGCATGAAGCGCGGTCCGGCATCGTGCAGCCATTATTCCATTACCCCGATTGACAGGAAGCCTATGTATACCGTTGCCGTCACCCGTGACTTCATTGCCAACCATTACCTGATCGGAGGGGACTGGGGAGACGAGAACCACCCCCATGCCCATCATTACGTCGCCGAAGTGCGTATCGAGAGCGATACGCTGAACGAACACGGTTACCTGGTCGACATTGTGGAGATCGAGGCGGCGCTGGATGAGGTCACCGGATATTTCCGCGACAGCATGCTCAATGACAAGCCTGAATTCGCCGGACTCAATCCGAGCCTGGAGCATTTCAGCCGCATTCTGAGCGAACAACTGCTGGCCGGCATCACACCACCCGGCAGCGGCGCGCTGACCGTGAAACTGTGGGAGAACGACACCTGCTGGGCGGCGTTTCGGCAGCCGTTTGATCCGGAGTGAGCTCAAAGGAACCCGCGGACCTTCAGTCCGGGTTCTCTGATTCCTGGCGGGCCGCAATGCGTTCCGCCTCTTCCTCCTTGGCAGCTTCGATAACCGCCATCAGGTCCACAAGATCGGCACTGGCGGTGGGATGTTCGTAGCGCCCGGTCAGGGTGCTGTCCGGTTGCAGTTCGCCGCTCTCGTACAACGACCAGATTTCCCGGGCGTAATCGGTCTCCAGCAGTTTCGGATCGAAGCGGGCAAACCAGCGACGCATGTTGTCGACATCCCGCTGGAGCATACTTTCCGCACTGTTGTTGCCGGCCGCATTGACCGCCTGTGGCAGGTCGATGATGACCGGCCCGCTGCTGTCCACCAGCACATTGAACGGTGACAGGTCGCCGTGGACCAGCCCCGCGCACAGCATGCGCACGATTTCGGTGATGATACGCCGGTGATAGTCCCGGGCGCGTTCGGGGTCCAGCGCGATCTGTCCCAGTTGCGGCGCCACATCACCCTGCTCATCGGTGATCAGTTCCATCAGCAGAACGCCGTCCACGAAAGACAGGGGCTCGGGTACCCGTACTCCGGCCGCGGCGAGCAGGCGCAGCGCCTCGACCTCAGCGTTGAGCCAGGCCTGCTCCTGTTCCTTCTGCCCATAGCGGGTCTTGCGGTTCATGGCCCGGTTGCGACGGGTGTTGCGACCGCCACGGCCTTCCTGGTATTGCACGGCCTGCTTGAAACTGCGCTGCGAGCTCTCCTTGAAGACCTTGGCGCAGCGCCGCTCATCCCCGTGGCGCACGATATAGACCTGGGCCTCCTTGCCGCTCATCAGATGACCGATGACCTCGTCGATCAGGCCATCATCGATGAGGGGTTGCAGGCGTTTGGGGGCTTTCATGAACAGCGGGTCTCTGGTGGCGGGATGTCCCGCGATTCTCTCATTGTGACGTCTGTTTCGCCAGTTCTTACCGATGGTTCACGATCTGCATCATGCCCTACCACCGGATCGACGATGTCATCGACGGGGTCGTCATCACCATGGTCGAGATCACGGCCACCAAAAAGCTGGAGCAGACCCTGCGTAGTGAGTCCGGACAGTGATGTCCCGCGATCAGGCCCCTTCGGTGCCGTGGATGGGGCCGCGCGTCTGTCTGCGAAAACTGGCCAGGCACCCGAGTCCGAGCAGTAATATCAGTGCATCGCGCAGCCGGATCAGGGCGATCAGACCGGCCGCGGCGCCGATGGGAAGCCCCAGCAGTTGGAAAGACCACAGCAGGGAAGCTTCGATCGTGCCGATACCGCCTGGCACGGGAAGCAGCATTGCCAGTCGCATACCGGCCATGATCAACACGATATCCAGCCAGGATGGAGCCACGCCCAACAGGTGGAGCAGCAGTACCAACTCAATGAGCAAGGCAGCCCAGCCGCCCAGCGACATCAACAGCGCCAGCCAGAGTCGCGGACGCTGCCGTGACAGCGCTTTCCGGAGCAGCTCCACCAGCGCCAGCCAGCCGCTCTCGCCCTCATCGTGGCCGACAGTCCTGCGCCAACGCTGAGTAAGGGGGCGGAAACGCTGCGCCAGCCAGAGCGGGTGGCGTAGCATCACCGCCACCGCAATCAGCATGGCGATCAGCACCGCCAGCAGGATGGCCAAGATCTGCAGTGAGTCACGCAATGGCAGTATGGTGGTCCCGAGCAGAATCAACACACCGGCCAGCAGAACCGCGATGTTGGTGCCGGTCTCCAGGAAACGGTCCAGGCTGAGCATGGCGACGGCCCGGTGCAGAGGCAATCCGCAATGCCGGGACAACCAGTAAAGTTGTAACGGCTCGCCGCCGAAATGAGGACCGGGTGTCAGGAAACTCACGGCGCTGCCGGCCTGCCGCAGGCGGAACAGGGTCAGCAGCGGCAGGGACGATGCCAGCGCCCGGCTCAATAACTGCCACCGCTTCACGGCCAGGTACAGGATGGCAATGTTGATCAACAGCCACGCAGACCAGTCTTCCGGTCCGAGCAGGCTCAGACGGGAGAGGATGTCGCCAAAAGGCAGCTTTGACAGAGTCCATGACGCCAGCGCAATGGCCAGTAGCCAGAGCAACAGGATCAGGTATTTCCACTGGCGGCGGGTCATGCGGATGCCTCCCGGCTGGCACCTCGTCGACCACTGACATGCAGCCAGTCACGCCCGAAGCCGATCAGTAGCGGAAGCATGAAGACCACTCCGAGGGTGCGGGTCATCGTATCCGGCAGTGGTGGCCACAATGCGGCAGCCACCACGGCCATCTGCAGTCCGGCGAGATGACGCCGCAGGCGACTGGGAGGCAATGGAAAGACGGGTTTTTCGTGCTGTCGGCGCCAGTGGATGCCCCACTGGAACAGATAATAGGCAATGCTCACCAGCAGGTAGCTGGCATGCAGTTTTCCGTACAGCACCGCCAGCAGTGGAGCCACCAGCAGACCCAGCGCATCGAGTGTGGTGTCGAGCTCCGCTCCGAGCTGCGTGGTATGCTGTTGGCGTCGGGCCAGGTATCCGTCCAGGGCATCCCCCAGGGCGGCTGCCGTGTACAGGATGGCGGGTACATACAGCAGGGTGTTGTGGACCGCTGCGCCGGTTGTGGTCAGGAAGCCCGCCGTGGCAGCGATCAGCACGCCGCGCAGCAGTGTGACGCGGGTGCCATGGCCCAGTGCGGAGCGCTGCGAGTCGTCCGGAGTGCTGCGGTTCCGGTGCAGTCGCCGGTGGCACTGCCAGAGAACAAATCCCCAGCAGACAAGGCTGGCCGGCAGCCAGCGTAGCGCCAGTGCCGGTGACTCTGTTGACGCCAATATTGCCGCCATGATCAGTAGAAGGCTACTGCCGAGGGCCGCTATCCGCCCCAATTCTCGCAGCAAATCAGGCGGAGTGACTGGCATGTGTGGCCCTGGCAATGAGAGGATGAGTACTGTCCATGCGATGGTCTGTCCAGGAAAAGTGTCTGACCAGTATACGGTCCGTATCCTGTTCGGGACCAGTGGCTTGCCCGTGCGCTGATCCATTGGCGCCGGATTCCCGTATTCTCATGGACACCCGGACCCTCTCGGGCCGGCAGGATATTCACGGCAATGGCCGGGAAGGAAATGCAACATGACACACAGAGGCTGGCCCGCGTTCTGCCTGGTGACGGGACTCCTGGCGGCCTGTGTCGCACCGGTGGGCGGTGTGATGGCACAGCCGGTTCCCGAGAGCGAAGGGCGGAATTTCAGTCACCAGTGGCTGGAAGAACATGCCCGCGAGTTGTCCACCCGACCCTACACGCCAGAGGTGATGAGCGACGACAACCCGCTGCGATCCCTGGATTACGATGACTACCGGCGCATTGTGTTTGATCCCGATGAGGCTGTATGGGGCAATACGGATCTGCCTTTCCACCTGCAACTTTTCCACCCCGGATTCCTGCATACGACGCCGGTGGACATTCACCTGGTCACGGAAGGCACGGCCCGCCGATTGCCGTTCACCACCGACGTGTTCCGTTATCACGAGAGTCTGACGGACATCGACCCGACCGATGCCGGTGGCCATGCCGGATTCCGGGTCCATCATCCCATCAATACACCGGAACGCCATGAGGAGTTTCTGGTGTTTCTGGGAGCCAGCTACTTCCGGAGTGTTGGCGGCGGGCAGTTCTATGGCCTGTCGGCGCGTGGCCTGGCCGTCAATACGGTCGGGCCGGGTGGAGAGGAGTTCCCCCGCTTCTCCGATTTCTGGATCGAACGTCCGGCGGACGATGCGGACACCATCATCCTGCATGCGCTGCTGGACAGCCCGTCCGTGACCGGCGCCTATCGATTCACCGCCAGCCCGGGCGAACGCACCCGCATCGATGTGGAGGCCACCCTGTACCCACGTCGGGACATGGAGAGGGTCGGAGTAGCGCCACTGACGTCGATGTTCCTGTTTGATGCCACCAATCCGGCCCGTTTCGATGACTTCCGACGGGCCGTGCACGACTCCGACGGGCTGAAGATCATCGGCGGCAACGGGGAGCACATCTGGCGGCCACTGGCGAATCCCGGTACGTTGCAGGTGTCATCCTTTGGCGCCGACACGCCGGGCGGCTTCGGTCTGTTGCAACGCAATCAGGCATTTGAACAGTTCAATGATGACGAGGCCCGGTACGACCGGCGGCCGTCATTGTGGATAGAGCCACTGGGTGACTGGGGTGATGGGCATGTGGAACTGGTGGAGATTCCTGCCGTCGAGGAAGTCCATGACAATATTGTGGCCTACTGGCAGCCGGCGAAGGAGCTGGAAACGGGCCAGGCCTACCAATACGGGTATCGAATGTATTGGGGGACTGGCGAGCGCCGCCCGCCATCACAAGGTCGTGTGCGGGAGACGTCCGCTGGAGCCGCTTCGGGCAGCGGTGATCGCCTCTTTGTCATCGACTACAGCGGTGGCGATCAGATTGCGGATGTGCGGTCCGACCCGCAAGCCGTGCGCGTGCGGGCCACGACCAGTCACGGGCGCATCACCGATATCAGCAGCACCCTGGTCGAGGCGACCGGAGACTACCGTGTCTATATCAAGCTGGATCCGGAAAGCGCCGACCTGGCGGAACTGCGGGTGAGGTTGTATGTCGACGATCAGCCATGGGGTGAGACCTGGCTGTACCGGTGGACCCGATGACGATGATCACCTCCATGACTCCGCCCGGGGCACCGCTGGAGATGCCCACCCAGGTACTGTCCCGGCATCCGTCGGCGCTACATGGCACCACCGGTGCGACCACCTGGCTGGCACGGGTGATCACCTTCGGAGGCAGTCTGCTGCTGACTTTGGCCGCCGTCTGGCAGCTGTACCTGATCCTGCCACTTGGCCCGGCGGGGACGGTTCCGGCAGGTACGGTCGCGCTACTCTGGCTGATGCTGGGATTGTTCAGCCTCACGTTCGGCTGGATCTCACTGTCGGCCATGGCGGCCGTGGCCGGGCTGTTCTGTGGTGGGGACCGGTATCATGCGGCGCCGGATGCGCCCCTTCGGGGAAAAACCGTGCTGCTGATGCCGGTGCATAACGAGCATCCGTCCAGTGCCTGCGCCGCGCTGTCCGCCATGGCGGAGGAGCTGGACCGTCTGGGTCTGGCGGCACATTTCGAGATATTCGTCCTGTCGGATACCCGTGAACAGGATATCTGGCGGGCCGAAGGCGTCGCGGTCGAGTATCTGCGCGAACGGCTTTCAGGGATCATGCCGGTCTGGTATCGGCGTCGACGGAACAACACGGCCCGCAAGGCCGGCAATATCCGCGATTTCATCAACCGCTGGGGTCAGCGGTATGACTATATGGTGGTACTGGATGCCGACAGCCTGATAACGGGTGAGACGCTGGCGACCCTGGTCCGGGAAATGGATGCGGATCCGCGCACCGGCATTCTGCAGACGCTGCCGCGGCTCCATGGCGGTGAGACCCTCTTTGCCCGCCTGCAGCAGTTTGCCGGAGCGGTTCATGGTCCGGTGTTCGCCCGTGGTCTGTGCGCCTGGCAGGGAGGTGATGGCAACTACTGGGGCCACAATGCCATCCTCCGGATCCGGGCTTTTGCCGGGTCGGCCGGCCTGCCGGACATGCCCGGTCCCAGGCCCTTTGGCGGTGAGATCCGCTCTCATGATTTCGTCGAGGCAGCGTTGCTGCGCCGGGCCGGCTGGTCGGTACGGATGCTGCCCGGCTTGCCGGGCTCCTGGGAAGAATGCCCGCCCACCCTGCTGGATGCAGCCGTTCGCGACCGACGCTGGGCGCAGGGCAATGTCCAGCATCTTGCCGTGGTCTCCGCCCGTGGTCTGCGCTGGCCGAGTCGGGCGCATATGCTGATGGGCGTTATGAATTACCTGACCTCGCCGCTGTGGCTGGCCCTGGTGATCGTCGGTCTGGGCCTGAGTACCCTGTATGGCGGCCAGCCACTGGGTCCGGCGTTTGATTCCGGGCGTATGCTGGGGCTGTTCGCTGTCACCATGACGCTGCTGCTGTTGCCGAAAATGCTGGGGCTGGTCAGTGCGCTGTTCCATCGTGAGGCGTACCGCGGCGTGGGGCGCCTCCGGCTGATTGGCGGCGCGCTGCTGGAGTTGCTGTTTTCGGTACTGCATGCGCCCATCGTCATGATGCTGCACACTCGGCACCTGTGGGAAATCGCCCGGGGTCGCGATTCAGGATGGTCCGCCCAGCAGCGTCGGGGAAGGGGGGTGCAATGGCGCCAGTTGCTGCGTCGTCATGGCACGCACACCATGGTGGGCGTACTCATGACCGTGTACCTGCTATGGCTTTCTTCGCCATTATTGGTCTGGATGTTGCCGATGGTCGCTGGCCTGGTGCTTTCGATTCCCCTGTCGGCGCTGAGCGGAAGTCGCGATGCGGGAGCCTGGCTGTCACGGCGGGGGTTGCTGGATACGCCGGAGGAACACGCTCCGCCGTCCATCATGAAACAACGTCAACAGTTCCTTCGGGGCTACGAAGATGCCGCCGTGTCTGCCCGTCAGCCTGAATGAGCTGATGGTGGTGCTGTTACTTCAGTACACCGCGCGATCCTGCCTGGCCAGCCAGGCGGCAAAAGGCCTGGAGGATTCCGGCAATTTTCGGTGCAGCACAAATCCCGGTGGCAGAGCCACCGGTCGGGTCTGTCCGTACAGTTGCGTGGCGAATTCGCTGTCGTCAAATCCCGCCTGTTGTGCTTCCGATTGCGGGGCCGCGTAAATGATGCGCTCGACCCTTGCCCACAGGGCGGCCGCCAGGCACATGGGGCAGGGCTGGCAGCTGGCGTAGAGTGTGCATCCTTCCAGATGCGGATTACTCAATTGGCGGCCGGCCCGGCGCAGGGCCATGATCTCGGCGTGCGCGGTCGGGTCGCAGTGCGGTCTGACACGGTTGTATGCCCGGGCGACCTGTTCATCGCCGCGGTAGACGACCGCGCCAAAAGGCCCCCCATCCGTCTGTACGGAATCCGTGGCCAGTTCAATGGCCTCTCGCAATCGGCTGTCGTGATCGGGCTGTTCTGTGCTCATGAGTCCATGGTACCCGATTCTCCGGCGGTAATTCATCGACGAATTCCAGCGATCCGTCAGCGGAGTTTCATTTTCGGGGAGAATCGGTCGTGATTTTGTGGTTCAATCAGCGGCGCTATCTGTCACAGAAAGGAGTGTCATGCCCATGTCCCGATTTCCGTCCAGCGGCGTATCTGCCAGTCAGATGCTGCGACTTGTTCTCCTGTCCGTATTGATCCTGCCAGGAGTCCCATCCGCCTTCGCCCAGTCTGAAGAGGCAGGCCCGGTTCCTGTTGTCGATGCCGAGCGACTCGTCAATGCCGACGACCACCCGGAAGACTGGATGACGCATGGCCGCACCTACGGCGAACAACGTCATAGTCCGCTGCAGCAGATCAACCGGGAGACCGTATCGGGTCTGGGACTGGCCTGGTATGCCGATATGGATACCAGTCGTGCACAGGAAGCCACACCTGTCGTGGTGGATGGAAAGCTCTACGTCTCGACGGCCTGGAGTAATGTGAAGGCCTATGACGTGGCGACCGGAGAAGAGCTCTGGGCCTGGGATGCAGAGGTGGCCCGGGCCAAGGGTGCTGATGCCTGCTGTGATGTGGTCAATCGCGGCGTCGCCGTATGGGAGGGCAAGGTCTACGTGGGCGTGCTGGATGGGCGGCTGGTGGCACTGGATGCGGAAACCGGTGAGGAAGCGTGGTCCGTGGCCACTTTCGACCCGGAAACCAAATACACCATCACTGGCGCCCCGCGCGTCATCAAGGGCCGGGTGATGATCGGCAACGGTGGCGCCGAATATGGCGTGCGCGGCTATGTCAGCGCCTACGATGCCGAGACCGGCGAGCTCGACTGGCGTTTCTATACGGTACCGGGCAACCCGGCCGATGGGTTCGAGGACGAAACCATGGAGGCGATCGCCGACACCTGGACGGGGGAATGGTGGACCCTGGGCGGTGGCGGTACCGTCTGGGACTCTATTGCCTACGATCCGGAACTGGACCTGATGTACATCGGCGTGGGCAATGGCTCCCCCTGGAACCAGGCGCTGCGCAGCCCGGAGGGCGGCGACAATCTGTTCCTCAGTTCCATTGTCGCGCTGGACCCGGAAGATGGCAGCTACCAGTGGCATTATCAGACCACGCCCGGCGAGACCTGGGATTTCACTGCCACCCAGCACATGATTCTGGCGGACCTCGAGATTGATGGTGAAGAGCGCCGGGTACTGATGCAGGCGCCAAAGAATGGTTTCTTCTATGTGCTGGACGCGGCCACCGGTGATTTCATCTCGGCGGAGAATTTCATCGACATCAACTGGGCAACCCATGTGAACCCGGACACCGGTCGGCCGGTGGAGAACCCGGAGGCGCGCTACGACCAGACCAACACAGGTTTCATCGTCAGGCCCGGACCGTTGGGCGGGCATAACTGGTATCCGATGGCCCACAGCCCCGATACCGGCCTGGTGTACATTCCGGTGACCGAGAACTTTGCCGGCTATTTCCCGGACCTGGAATTCGTCGTCAACCCGAACGGCTGGAACACCGGCAATGATTTTGCGCGTGGCTCGGCGCTGGTGCGCGACGCGGACAATCCGCCCGAGATGTTCGCCTATCTGCAGGCCTGGGATCCGGTGGCACAGGAAGAGCGATGGCGGGTGGTCCATGAGGTGCCGACCGATGGCGCCGGTGTCCTTGCCACGGCTGGTGGCCTGATTTTCCAGGGTAACCGCTCCGGGGAATTCGTGGCGTACAATGACGAGACCGGCGAACGGCTGTGGTCGGGCATCACCCAGGCCGGCGTCATGGCCGCTCCGTCCACCTTCGCTGCCGATGGGGAGCAGTACGTGGCCGTGCTGGTGGGCGCGCCGTCCTCCTTCGGTGGTGATTCCGGCGTACCGGCCGGCTTCGAGGTGACTACGACGCAGTCCACCAACAACTCCAGATTACTGGTCTATCGCCTGGGGGGGGATGCGGAGTTGCCGACCGAAGCGGTGACTCAGGCGGA
>JAWLFN010000074.1:0-11398 GCA_041685555.1 Gammaproteobacteria bacterium
TCGAACCGATAGGGAGGCACTTCCATATTCCGGGAGGCGGGTGAGCCATTGTAGACACGGCCCGCTATATCGAACCGGGAACCGTGGCAGGCGCAGAAAAATCCACCACGCCAGTCCTCGTCAAACGGCTGCGAGCGCATCTCCAGGCGTGGAGCGGGAGAACAACCCAGATGTGGGCATATGCCGATCAGAACCAGCACTTCCGGTCTGCGGGAGCGGTGAATATTACTCGCATACTCCGGCTGCTCGGGCTGCTCGGACTGTGGATCCTGTACTTGATCATTGAGCTCGGGCAGCGCGGCCAGTTGTGCCTCGGTGCGGCGCACGATGAAAATCGGCCGCCCGCGCCAGGCGGGAATCGGCCCGAGGATACCGCCTTCCTCGATCTCGCTGACATCGACACGGACCGGCGCACCGGCCGCCCGTGCTCTGGCGCTGGGATTCCAGGACCCGACAAAAGGTACCGCGGCACCCACCACGCCGGCAGCCCCCACTACAGAAGTTGACCCCAGCAGAAATCGTCTGCGGCCAGAATCGGTTACGTCTACACTCACCGTGTTATCTCCCGAACATTATCGTCTGAACAAAAATAATCCGTTGGACTGCCTGTCTGATGCAGGTATCGAGCGATCGCGTGCATGCGCCGCGACAAATGGGCTGAATAGTAGAGAATCTGGCGACTTTTTTCAAGTCCGCCCGAAGCCAGATCAGCCACAAGCCATTGATGGAAATCAATAAAATATTTTTCTGACTGGCACAAAAAAAGCGCCGGGCCGCTCTCGGCACAGGCGCTTTCCCGCAGGCACGACGGAAGCAGCCACACGGCCCGGCTTCCGCGGCACCCGATCCATCAACGCTTGGAGAACTGAGGACGCTTGCGCGCCTTGCGCAGACCGATCTTCTTGCGCTCCACCGCGCGCGCATCCCGTGTCACGTATCCAGCCTTGCGCAGGACCGGCCGCAATTCTTCATCATAGTCCATCAGCGCGCGCGTGATGCCATGACGGATCGCACCGGCCTGGCCGAAACTGCCCCCTCCACGCACTGTCACCGTGACATCGAACTTGTCTGACATGTCCACCAGTTGAAGCGGCTGCCGCACAATCATCTGCGCTACTTCCCGCCCGAAAAAGCCATCCAGGGGACGCTTGTTCACGGTGATGTTGCCACTTCCCCGTCTCAGGTAGACGCGGGCTGTCGCTGTTTTACGTCGGCCGGTGCCGTAATAGTGTGTCGTGGACATAGCGATTTCGATAAACCTCTTGCTTGTTGGGGTGCCCGATCCGCCTTACAGCGTCACTGACTGCGGCTGCTGGGCGGAATGCGGATGCTCGGCACCCGGATAGACCTTGAGCTTGCGGAACATGGCCCGGCCCAGCGGCGTACGCGGCAGCATGCCCTTGACAGCCAGCCGGATCACCCGCTCCGGGGATTTTTCCATCATCTTCTCGAAGGATGCTTCCTTCAGCCCACCCGGGAAGCCGGAGTGTGCATAGTACATCTTGTCCTTCGCTTTTCGGCCGGTGACCTTCACCTTGTCGGCATTGACCACCACCACATAGTCGCCGGTGTCGACATGCGGGGTGTATTCGGGCTTGTGCTTGCCGCGCAGCCGGGTGGCGATTTCTGCTGCCATGCGACCCAGAGTCTGGTCCTCGGCATCGACAAGCAGCCAGTTGTTTTCGGCAGTCTGTGGTTTGGCGCTGAACGTTTTCATTGATCTCCACCAGATCGGCAATATCTTCAAGGAGCGCGAATTCTACGCAAGAGGCCGTAATGATTCAAGCAAAAATTGCCTCGACGCCCAAGTCAGGCCCTGTGCTCGCTTCCCAGATACGCTTCCGACTGCATTTCGCGGAGACGGCTTACCGTCCGCTCAAACACGAACGCCAGCTCACGTCCCTGATACAACTCTTCCATCGGGCAGTCGGCTGAGATGATCAATTTCACTCGCCGATCGTACAACTCGTCCACCAGGTTGACAAAACGCCGGGCGAGATCATCATGGCGACTGTCCATGCAGGGCACATCGCTGAGCAGCAACGTGTGGAATTCCCTGGCCAACTCTATATAGTCGCTGGCACTGCGGGGCCCTCCACACAGCGCCTCGAAATCGAACCAGATGACATCGTCCGCACAGCGGCGCACGGGTATTGTCCGCCCCAACACGTCGATACTGCCGGCGTCATCCTCGCGGGCGTGAACCGGCGCCAGTCGCTCGAACCGGCCCGTCATGGCCAGTTCGGCCTCGTTGTCAGCCGGCCAGTGATAGAGGCCCGCCTGCCGCAGCTCTCTCAACCGGTAATCGACCCCGCCATCCATGTGCATGATGCGGCAGTGTCGCCGCAGCAGATCGATGGCCGGAACAAAGCGCTCGCGCTGGAGTCCATTTTCATACAGGCGATCCGGAGGCACGTTGGAAGTCGCCACCAAAACCACCCCCCGTCGGAACAGCTGCTCCAGCAAACCCCCAAGAATCATGGCGTCGCCGATGTCGCTGACGAAAAACTCGTCAAAACAAAGCACACGGGCCCGGCGGGCCAGGCGCTCGGCAACAGTGTCCAGCGGATCCGCACGCCCCTTCATCGCATCCAGCTCGCGATGAACCTCCTGCATGAACCGATGGAAATGGGTACGTACCTTGTCATCGACCGGGAGCGCATCATGGAAAAGGTCCATCAGGTAGGTCTTGCCGCGCCCCACGCCACCGAACAGATACAGGCCACGGGGCGTCACGGGAGCCAGGCCGGGCAATCTGTGCCACCAGCGCCGTGACGGCTGAGCCACGACCGCGTCATAAACAGACTGGAGGGCGGCGACGGCTGCCGCCTGCCCGGCATCCGGAATCAGCTCGCCGCGATCCAGATCCTGCTGATATTGCTGCTCTGGCGTCATTCCATCCCGCTCCCCGCCGCTCTGTGTCACCGGCGCGGGAATTCTACCGGCGACCGCCGGTGCTGACCAGTCTCATCAGCGAATCACTGACGAAGAGGGGGGCGACGGCGCGTCTGGAATCAGGCTATACTGTCGGTCGAATTTACCGTCCGAACTACACCCGATGTAGTCGGGTTTCATCCCGAAAAATTTCTGGAGGCATACTCATCATGGCTTTGTTGATAGCTATTGGCAGCTTGACAGCTGGCGTCATCATCGGTGTCGTCGCAACATATCGTTTCAGCAACACCAGCCCGGTCAAGGTCCGCCAGCTGGAGCAGCAGATCGAGGATCTGCAGCAGACGCACAAGGCCTACAGAGAGAATGTCAGCAACCACTTCAGCACGACAGCGGAACTCGTGCAGCAGATGACTGAAAGCTACAAGGACGTCTACCGGCACCTGGCGTCCGGTGCACAGACGCTGTGCGACCATGAAGTGGCCGACAAGATGCTGCCCGCCGGAGAGCGTGACAAACTGTTCCAGGAAGAGGAAGGCAAGAGCACGATGGCCCAGGTCCAGGAAGACGCGCCCGGTAACAACGCCGAGGGGCAACAGCCCGAGGCGCCACGTGACTACGCCGACCGCGAATCCGGTGGTGGCACCCTGTCAGAGGACTACGGCCTGGGAAAGTCCGAAGCGGCGACTGACTCCAACACCGCGGCGACCGCCGAACCTGCACAGACAACGCAGAACGGCAGTGCACACACCGACCCCGGCAAGCGGGACAGCGCGGCGGATGGGCAGTCGTCGACCAATGACTCCGGAAACGACGACGATGTGACAGGCAGGGATGGCTCCGCACACGCTTCGACGGACTGGCAACCGACACCAGACACTGGAGACAGGGCGCAGGAAGAAGACCCTCTCGCTCCGTACCGGAAGCCCGAAACCGGTGACACTGCCGATGACCGGGCGGAAGAAGCAACCGCTGACGAAGACGTGAGCCAGAATACCAGGGACGAAGACCACGAGCGTTCGCAGAAAGGATGAAGCGACAGCGATGACAGATTACAACCTGACCCACCTCAAACAGCTTGAGGCGGAAAGTATACACATCATCCGGGAAGTGGCGGCCGAGTTCGACAACCCGGTCATGCTGTACTCGGTCGGCAAGGACTCATCGGTCATGCTGCACCTGGCCATGAAAGCCTTCTACCCGGGCAAACCGCCTTTCCCATTGATGCATATCGATACTACATGGAAGTTCCGGGAAATGATCCGGTTCAGGGACAGGCAGGCCGAGAAGCTGGGACTGGACCTGATCGTGCATATCAACGAGGATGGCGTACGGTCCGGCATCAGCCCCTTCGTCCATGGCAGCGAAAAGCATACGGACATCATGAAAACGCAGTCCCTGCGACAGGCACTGGACAAATACCAGTTCGATGCCGCATTCGGTGGCGGGCGTCGCGACGAAGAGAAGTCCCGGGCCAAGGAACGCATTTTCTCATTCCGCGACAAGAACCATCGCTGGGATCCCAAGAATCAGCGACCGGAACTGTGGAATATCTACAATTGCCGTGTCAACCGGGGCGAGAGCATTCGCGTCTTCCCCCTGTCCAACTGGACCGAGCTGGATATCTGGCAGTACATCTACCTGAATGACATCGATATCGTGCCTCTGTACTTTGCCAGACCGCGCCCGGTGGTCAACATGGACGGCACCGACATCATGGTCGATGACGAACGCATGCCCATCACCGGCGACATGAAGGTACAGACCAAAATGGTGCGCTTCCGGACCCTGGGCTGCTACCCGTTGACCGGAGCGGTCGAATCCAGCGCCACAACGTTGCCGGAGATCATCCAGGAAATGCTGTTGACCACCACCTCGGAAAGACAGGGTCGGGTCATCGACAGCGACCGCTCCGGATCCATGGAAGAGAAGAAGCGACAGGGTTATTTCTGATGTCTCACCAATCTGAACTGATCAGTACTGATATTGAAGCCTATCTGGCCCAGCACGAACGCAAGGAGTTGCTGCGCCTGCTTACCTGCGGCAGCGTGGACGACGGCAAGAGCACCCTGATCGGCCGACTGCTGCATGATTCCAAGATGATCTACGAGGATCAACTGGCCGCCATCCGCTCCGACAGCGTCAAATCCGGCACCACCGGGGACGAGCCGGACCTCGCATTGCTGGTGGATGGCCTGCAGGCCGAGCGGGAACAGGGCATCACCATTGATGTGGCCTACCGCTATTTCTCCACCTCAAGGCGCAAGTTCATCATCGCCGACACGCCCGGCCATGAGCAATATACCCGCAACATGGCGACCGGAGCCTCGACCTGCGATCTCGCCGTGATCCTGATCGATGCGCGCCACGGCGTACAGGTGCAGACCCGTCGCCACAGTTTCATAACGTCCATGCTCGGCATCCGCCATATCGTCGTGGCCATCAACAAGATGGACCTGGTGGACTACAGCCAGGAGGTGTTTGATGACATCCGGCGCGACTACCTGGCGTTCAGCGAGAACCTGAAAGACGCAGACTTTCATTTCGTGCCGATCTCTGCCCTGAAGGGCGACAACGTGGTCAATCCCAGCGAGCATATGCCCTGGTATGACGGACCGACCATGATGTCACTGCTCGAGAGCGTGGAGATTGCCGAGGACCGCAACCAGATCGACGTGCGTTTCCCCGTGCAGTATGTGAACCGACCCAACCTCAATTTTCGTGGCTTCTGTGGCACGCTGGTATCCGGCGTGGTCCGTAAGGGTGACGAGATCACCGTGCTGCCATCCAGGAAGACCAGCCGGGTGAAGTCCATCGTCACTTACGACGAAGAGCTGGAACTGGCCCATGCCGAAATGGCCATCACGCTGACGCTGGAAGACGAGATTGACGTCAGCCGTGGCGACATGATCGCGCACAGTGACAATCTGCCTGTATTGACCGACCGTTTCGATGCCACCATCGTCTGGATGATCGATGAGGCAATGCTTCCTGGCAAGCGCTATGACTTCAAACTGGGCACCAAGACCGTCAGTGGTCGCATCGATTCACTGCGGCACCAGATTGACGTCAATACGCTGGAACATCGCCCGGCACCGGGACTTGATCTCAATGAGATCGGCTTCTGCGAGGTCTGCCTCGAGGAGCCGGTCTGCGTGGACAGCTACGAGCGTAATCGTTTTACCGGCTCATTCATCATCATAGATCCGCTGACCAATATCACCATCGGCGCGGGCATGGTCAACCTGGATGCACCCGTTCGGAAACAGTCGATGACTCGAACCGGCGTCGCCCATGTTACCAAGGAAGAGCGCGCCGCACGATACGGTCAGCGCCCCGCCACCATCATGCTGATGGGGATATCCGGCTCGGGCAAGTCCACTTTGGCACACGGACTGGAGCGACGCCTGTTCGATATGGGTCGTGTCAGCACGGTACTGGACGGCAAGGCCATGCGCCTGGGGATCAGCAAGGAACTGCCGCATGATGAAAAAGGACGCGCCGAGAATCTGCGTCGCAGCGCCAGCGTCGCGCGCCTGCTCAATGACTCCGGACTGATCTGTTGCGCGGCTTTCGTCGCACCCAACCGGGATTCACGCGAACATGCCCTGTCGGTGATCGGCAAGGACAACTGCGTGGTGATCTACCTGAATCCACCTATTGAGGTCTGCCGGCAACGCGACCCCAGCGGCCTGTACGCGGCCGCAGAGAATCGCGAGTCTCCCGATATACCCGGGGTTTCCTTCCCCTATGAGGCACCGGAGTCCCTGGATCTGGAACTCGATACAGCAGCACTGGATGTTGAACAGTGCCTGGACCGCCTGGTTCAACTCCTCCGGGATCGCGATATCATCCGATGACTGTGACCGGCGTCTCTTCACATCGGTCGTATTCCGGAAAACCATGGACGCCATGTGAAGTGCGGCCGGTCGCGGCCGGCCTGTCGCCGCGGGGGTGATGCATGAAAAAACTACTGCAGTTCCTCGGTTGGCCCATCATCGCCGGCATACTGGTTGCAGTGATCCTGTTCCAGTACCAGCAGATCGAGCGCCTGGATGACAGTCTGCGTGCCCAGCGCCTGTCGGTGGCCGAACTGCGGGAAGGCAGTCCCGCCACGCCGGAGTCGGCCACCAGCTCCATGGCTGGTGCCGTGGACAATGCCGCGGCCTCGGTGGTCAGCATCCATTCCACCATACGCGAACAGATTGAACTGCCTCCTGCTGATGAGGTGCCACCAATCTTCCGCGACCTGCTCACCGACCTGCCTTCCGAACGCCTGTGGGACAGCCTGGGATCAGGCGTGGCTGTCGCCGAAGGCGGTTATATCCTCACCGCGCTGCATGTGATCGAGGGCGCCGAGGATATTGAAGTACATTTTACGGACGACACCAACAACACCATCATCGCCCGGGCCAGACAGATCGGCGAAGATGAGTCGACGGACCTGGCCCTGCTGAAGATCGACACGGATGAGACACCCCCGGTCATCCCCCGGGGATCTTCCGACAATGTGCGGGTCGGCGACACCGTGCTGACGATCGGTTATCCGCGCCGCGAACTGATGCAGCAGAAATCGGTGTCCCGCGGCATCGTCAGCGCCCTTGGCATCCCGCGTGACGGCCTGCCGATCGTCGAGTACATCCAGACCGATGCGGCCATGAACTACGGCAACTCCGGTGGTGCGTTGATCAATGCCAATGGCGAGCTGATCGGCATCAATTCGTTCATCTATTCGGAGTCCGGCGGCTCGGACGGCATCGGTTTCGCGGTACCGGTCAACAAGGCCATGCTGATTGTGGAACAGCTGATCGAGTACGGCGAAGTGACGCCGGGCTATCTGGGGGTGGTGACCGGAGAGCTGCTGAACGAGAGCAGTAGCGAGGAATTCTTTGGACGACCGGATATCCGGGGACTGTTGATCGAGCAGGTCAATGAGGACAGCCCGGCGGAGCGGGCTGGCATCCGCGCTGGCGATGTAATGACAGAGATCGACGGGCGTCCCATCCGCAGCGTGATCAGCGCTATCGGACAGATCAACCGCAAGCCACCCGGACAGACCGTGGTGCTGACGCTGTTCCGCAATGGTGAGAATCGCGATGTATCAGTGGAGCTGGGCACCGGCACCGCCCAATACCGCACACGACTGTCGCAATAGGCAGGGCCCAGCCCGGCCCCCGCACTGGCGCTCACTTCAGGCCGCAATCACGGTATCGACACGCCGCGGACAACGCATGCGCCTGCAGTTGCTCATCCCCGGCAATTGTTTCCGCCACCCGGCCCAGACGATCCGCGCCGGCTTCCGAGCAATACAGGATGGAGCTGCGTTTCTGGAAGTCATAGACCGATAGCGGCGAGAAAAACCGCGCCGAACCGGACGTTGGAAGCACGTGGCTGGGCCCGGCACAGTAGTCGCCCAATGCCTCGGGGGTGTATCGCCCCATGAAAATGGCGCCAGCGTGAGCAATACCATCCAGCAACGCATCCGGGTCCGACACCGACAGCTCCAGATGCTCCGGGGCGATGATATTGCTGATCCTGACCGCCTCGTCCAGATCACCGACCTGAATCAGCGCGCCACGATCGCCCAGCGACTGACGGATGATGTCGACCCGCTCCATCCGCGGCAACAGCCGCCGGATACTCTGCTCCACTTGCTGCAGGAAATCGCCGTCCGGACTGATGAGTATCGATTGTGCCTGTTCATCATGCTCGGCCTGGGAAAACAGGTCCAGGGCAATCCAGTCGGGATCGGTTCCACCATCGCAGATGATGGTCAGTTCCGAGGGGCCGGCGATCATGTCGATGCCAACGTCACCGAACACCTGCTTCTTGGCGGCCGTGACAAACACGTTGCCCGGACCAACGATCTTGTCCACGGACGGAATATGCTCCGTGCCATAGGCCAGCGCCGCAATCGCCTGTGCACCACCTATCGTGAACAGCCGGTCCACGCCAGCCAGGGCGGCAGCGGCGAAAATCAGCCAATTGTCCGGGCCGTAGGCCGTGGGCACCACGACCACGATCTCGCTGACGCCGGCCACACGGGCCGGAACGGCGGTCATCAGCACCGAGGACGGATAACTGGCCTTGCCCCCGGGGACATAGATGCCGGCTCTCTGCAGCGCGACCACTTTCTGTCCGTAGCGTGACCCGTCTTCCTCGGCATATTCCCACGACACCAGACCCTGCCGCTCATGATAGCGGCGAATCCGTTCGGCGGCCTGTTTCAGCGCGTCGCGCTGGGTCTCCGGCAGCTGTTGCAGGGCGTACTGCATCTGCTCCCGGCTGACTTCCAGCCCCTTCATGTCGTCCGCGGCGATGGGATCGAAACGCCGTGTGTACTCCAACACCGCTGCATCGCCCCGCGCACGCACGTCCGCGATGATATCCGACACGATGCCGCTGACCCGGTGATCCGTGGCCATACCACGATCGAGCAGCTCATTCAGCCGCCCGGTGAACCCGTCCGCACTGGCATTCAGTCTGTTGATGGAAAACGATTCGCTCATAGAGACTTCCGTCCGTCAGGTATCAGGTGTATCCACAGCCGCTGCAATCCGGTCCAGCAGCAACCGGATCGGCTGATGCTTCATTTTCATGGCGGCCTTGTTGACGATGACCCTTGAGCTGATCCGCGCGATCAGCTCAAGGGGCTCCATACCATTGGCACGCAATGTATTACCGGTATCGACAATGTCGACGATCTGGTCCGCCATGCCCATGGCCGGGGCCAGCTCCAGGGCGCCATTCAGCTTGATGATGTCTGCCTGGATACCACAGTCGGCAAAGTGGCGCTTGGCGATATTGACAAACTTGCTGGCCACGCGAATCCGGCCCTGCGGTGGCTCGGCCCCCATCGGGGCAGCGGTCATCAGCCGACAACGCGCCAACTTCAGATCCAGAGGCTCGTAGAAAGGGGTTTCACCGTATTCCATCAGCAGATCCTTGCCTACAATCCCCATGTCCGCGCTGCCAAACTCTACATAGGTAGGAACGTCCGATCCCCTGACCACCATCATCCGCAGGTCCGGCAGATTGGTATCAAAAATCAGTTTGCGACTTTCTCCGATGTCCTCCAGAGGATGAATGCCGGCCCGCTCCAGCATTGGCAATACTTCCTTCAGAATACGCCCCTTGGTCAGCGCAATAACAACCTGTGATTCCGACATGATTCAGTTCTGTCCGCGAGTTGGATCCGTGAATGGGTTCAGGACGGCAGCCGGCGAATCCGGGCGCCGAGCAACTGCATTTTTTCCTCAATGCACTCGTATCCACGGTCGATATGATAGATACGGTCCACGATGGTTCGATTCTCCGACACCAGCCCGGCGATGATCAGGCTGGCGGAAGCACGAAGATCCGTGGCCATCACGGGCGCGCCCTTCAGGCAGGGCACTCCGGTGACCAGCACCGTATTGCCCTGCACCTGCATGGCAGCCCCCATGCGGTTCATCTCGTGGACGTGCATGAAGCGGTTCTCGAACACCGTTTCGGTGATGGATCCAGAGCCGGAGGCGATCGCATTGAGCGCCGTGAACTGGGCCTGCATGTCAGTAGGAAAAGCCGGATAGGGGGCCGTCCGCAGCGACACCGCCTTCGGCCGGCGACCGTGCATGTCCAGATCGATCCAGTCCGCGCCCACACGGATGTCCGCGCCGGCCTCTTCCAGCTTGGCCAGCACCGATTCCAGGATATCGGCCCGGGTATCCTTCAGCCGTACATGGCCGCGCGTGGCCGCCGCCGCGATGAGATAGGTGCCGGTTTCAATCCGGTCTGGCATCACGGCATAATTGCAACCATGCAGGGCTTCACGACCGTTGATCACGATAGTGTCGGTTCCGTGGCCGTGAATGTCCGCCCCCATGGCAATCAGACACTCGGCCAGGTCCACGACTTCAGGTTCACGGGCGGCATTCTCGATTACCGTCTGTCCTTCCGCCAGGGTCGCTGCCATCAGCACGTTCTCGGTGCCGGTGACGGTACTCAGATCCATGAAAATCTGCGCGCCCTTCAGGCGACCAGCGACGCGCGCCTTGATGTATCCATCCTCTACCACGATGTCCGCACCCATCTTCTCCAGCGCACTGATGTGCAGATCGACCGGCCTGCTGCCAATGGCACAGCCACCGGGTAGCGCCACTTCAGCCTCTCCATGATGGGCCAATAACGGCCCCAGCACGAGAATCGAAGCACGCATGGTCTTGACCAGATCATACGGTGCACTGAACCGATTGATGGTGGCAGCGGTGATCTCGACGTTCATTTTCTCGTCAAGCACCGGCTCCACGCCCATACACCCCAACAGTTCCAGCATGGTGGTGATGTCATAGAGATGGGGCAGATTCCGGATCACCACCGTGTCCCGCGTCAGCAGCGTGGCCGCCAGGATCGGGAGCGCGGAATTCTTGGCTCCCGCGATGCGTATCTCACCATTGAGGCTGATACCGCCATCAATCACCAGTTTGTCCATGGATAGTCCTGTCTGTCGGGTCGGGCGGGGGTCGGG
>JAWLFN010000303.1:0-2752 GCA_041685555.1 Gammaproteobacteria bacterium
GCGATGGAATACACGGCTGCGATCCTGCACACCCGTGCCCAGCGCCACCGATTCACCCGTGGTGGCCACCCGGTACTCCTCAATGACAAAACGCGGCGCCGAGGCCAGATCCGGCGCGCCGGGGGCGCTCCGGGCGTTGTTCTGCCACCATGCGGTTGTGCGGCGGCTGGATTCACGCCACCACGGTATGGAATTGCCCACATCCGGATCCATGGCTTCGCGCACCCAGACGCCGGTGGCCCCATCGTCGCTGGGGGTGGGCCACAGCACCTGGTCTCCCAACCACTGCTCCGCCTCCGTCAGAGCCGACTCCGCAGCCTGGAACGCCGCATGCTGATCCTGCGTGTTGCCGGTCATGCGCTCCTCCAGGATCGTGGACTCCATGCTGCCGACCCCCATCATGGTGAGAACGAGCAGGAACACCAGACAGAATATCAACACCGCGCCGGACTGCCCCCCAGGACCGGGAGCCACCGGTCCACTGCCGACGTGGTTTCTCAAGATACTCATCGCCCCACCGCCCGGTTGCGCAGGGTGATGGTCGTGGTGAACACCCGCCGATAGCGATTGTCATCCGGCAGTGCCCCGTTCCCGGCGCTGCCATCGTACACCACGCCGTTGAACCGGTAAGGCTGCGGGGCTGGTGCCAGATTATCCTCGATGGACTGCACCAGCACGCTGATACGAGCGGCGATCACCCGTTCCCAGTCGGGCACCTGGGTCGCGGTCAGCCAGCTATCAACACTGCGCTGACTGTCGTTATCGACATTGATTCCGTAAAGCACCTGCATGCTCTCGATTCCCTCCACCAGCTCTTCCGGCGTCCCCAGACTGGCCTGGTTGTTGAGCTGACGGCGAAACAGGGCGGGCGGGTTACTGGCATCCCCGCCCCGCTTGCTGATATAGAACATCGTTCCCTGCAGTTTCACCAGCTCGCCACCCGCTGTGCTGCCCAGCTCCGCGGTCACATCGTTGCCGGGCACACAACCGGCGGACAGGACTGAATTGACGCTGGCTCCACCCGAAATTTCCTGAACATTGCAGGCCTGGGCCCAGTCGGCCCGCTCACAGTCACTTAACAGGATGATGTCGCCGTCTTCCAGGTCCGTGATTGTCGAGTTGACCACTGTCATGGCACCGCCTGACACATCATTGATGACGGCGCCGCCGCCCGACGTGTTCCATACCCGGATGATGTCGCTGCCCGGCAGCGCCGCCATGTTGTCCAGCACATTGATCCCGGTGGTCCCCCAGTTTCCGGAAGAAGTGTTCTCGAGCGCGCGATCATCCACGCTGTTGAACACGACACCCGGCGCTGTGCCATTGCCGTGGTTCGCCTCCCACCCCTGGATACCGTCTCCCGGCCGGAACGAAGGCGGGGCACCATCCAGCGTATTGGTGATATTGTCCGGCTCGATCGCGCTGAGGCAACCCAGATAGCCCGCCATCCGGATCTCCTGCGCCAGAAAATGCATGGCGAAACGCCCGTTCTCCTGCATCCGCAGATGCGCTTCCTGGTCGCGCTGTGTCTGGTGGTTACTGACATAGATCTGAGTGACACCGGCCGCCAGAGTCAGTCCAAGCGCCATGGCCACCAGCAGTTCAACCAGCGTCAGACCTTTGCAGGCACCGGGAAATGTCATGGATTGGCGCACTGTACCACTCCTCGGAATCACGGTTGGTATGTCATCACGTAGCGCTGATTCGCAGTGCCGTCACGGTCGTCATCCCACCAGATCTTTATCGCCACCAGATCTCCGGCGCCATCACAGGCAGCAGCGGTCGCCGTGCCATCCCGCGGACTGGAGTCGACACAGGCCCGCCCCGTGCCGGACGGCAATGCATTGGCCAAGGACGCCTGCCACTCCGCCAGATCGTGAAGGGCCATAGCGCCAGCGGAACAGCCCGAGGCGCTGAGACAGGCGGCGGAAGACGTTCCCGAGGACGCCATGTACCCACCGACCGTCACCCCCTGCGGATTGGAGCGCATCCGCTCGATCATATCCTCTGCAAATATGGTGGCCTGGGTCCGCAGGTAGGCATCCTGAGTATTACGCAGGCTGTTGGTCTGCAGCCCCACCAGCCCCAGCAGACCTATTGCCAGGATCAACATCGCCACGAGCACCTCCACCAGCGTAGTGCCTCCCTGAAACCTGCCGTCTTGCACAATCGCGTGCTTCATGTTCCGCATGTCAGGCCATCCCGGACGCGGGATGCACGGCCGAGCAGCGATATATCGACCGCCTGGGCATTATCATCCTCATTGCTCTCCGGACAGATCACGAACTGTCTTGTCACCGTGGAGTCCCGACCGAACCCCATCCCATCATATCTCAGCAAAGCGGCCGTAAATGTCACCGTGCCATCGTTGCCCGGCGGCTCATAACGACGGAGTATCTCGTCCCCGGCATCCACTGAACCGGCATTGCCGTCCGCGTCATCGTTATTATCGGCGAATACGAGCCACCCTGCACTCCAGTCTGCATCGCAGTCATCACCGTCGCTGCTGCCACAGAGCACAACCGGCGAATTGCGCCGTATCGCTTCACTGCGCGCAAAGTTGATGGCTGTAACCAAAGAGCGGGCCCGATTGTCGACCACGGTACGCTCAATGATGTCCTGAAAAGCCGGTGCGCTGACCGCAAGCAGTATGGAAGCAATGGTCACCACCAGCATTAGCTCAATGACGGTGAATCCGCGCATCCTTATGTTCTCTGCCCCGACTCTGCCCATAACCGCGCCGCACCCTGGT
>JAWLFN010000304.1:0-2751 GCA_041685555.1 Gammaproteobacteria bacterium
GAACCAGAGATTTACTGTATATTCAAACAGTATTTCCACAAAGGCAGCGCAGAGCCACTCGACGTGCTCCAGGGAGCCTTTGCGAAAACATGGCCAGCGGCTGCTTAGCCACTGCCATGATGATTATTGATGATATCCAGCAATCCTGCCAATGCCTCACGCACGGATTGCTCCCGCACCGCGGTGCGGTCCCCACTGAACCGGAAGCAGCGGGCGAAAGCATTGATGGCTGGAGATTGTACATCCCGAACCGCCCAACCCAACCACACTGTTCCCACGGGCTTTTCGGCGCTGCCTCCGTCCGGACCGGCAATGCCGCTGCATGACACTGCCACATCGGCACCGCTGATTTTCAATGCGCCACGCGCCATGGCCAATACCGTCTGCTCACTCACGGCTCCCGGGGCATCCGTACCCTCGAAGCATTCTGATGGGACCGCCAGAACCCTTTGCTTGGCCAGGTTGGAGTAGGTCACGAACCCGTATTCGAACCAGTCGGAACTGCCGGGAATCGCCGTAATGGTCTGTGCGATCCAGCCTCCTGTGCACGACTCCGCCGTACTGAGCCGCCACCCGGCCCGCAGCAGGGCCTTCCCGACATCCCGACCGATCACCTCGAGTGTGACTCCCTCCATACTGAAACTCCATTGCTTCCTGTATCAGGGCATTGTGGCAAATATGGAGCATACTGACGAGCCTTCCCGATTGACGGTAGAATGCGCGCTTCATACAGCAGGATCAGGATCTATCGTGGCTGCCAAATCCAGTGCACAACACACCCCGATGATGCAGCAATACCTGCGCATCAAGGCCGAGCATCCGGATGAGCTGGTGTTCTACCGCATGGGGGATTTCTACGAGCTGTTCCATAGTGATGCCGAGAGGGCCGCCCGGCTGCTCGACATAACATTGACGCGTCGCGGCATGTCCGCCGGCAAGCCCATCCCTATGGCGGGGGTCCCCTACCACTCCGCCGAACGCTATCTGGCCAGGCTAGTGGAAGGCGGACATTCCGTGGCCATCTGCGAACAGATTGGCGATCCGGACAGCAGCAAGGGACCAGTCGACCGCCAGGTGGTCCGTATAGTCACACCCGGCACTATCAGTGACGAAGCCCTGCTTCACGAACGCCGGGACTGCGTCGTCATGGCCCTGGCCGGGATTGCCGTGCGCGGAGTCACCCGCTTCGGCCTGGCCTGGCTGGATATCAGTGGTGGGCGCTTCCAGTTGTCGGAAGTCCACGGCGAAGAAGCACTGTTGGCGGAAGTGGAACGCATCAGTCCCGCCGAACTGCTGCTGGATGAATCGCTGGATGTTCCCGCGAGTCTGCTGGAGCGTCCGGGAAGCCGTCAGCGCGCTGCCTGGGAGTTCGATCCCGAAAGCTCATTCAGGCAGCTGACCTCGCACTTCGGAACACGGGATCTGGACGGATTCGGAGTGTCTGATATGCAGCAGGCATTGCGGGCGGCCGGCGCGCTGTTGGCCCATGCCCGTGATACCCAGCGCTCGGAACTGCCCCACATCCGCAGCCTGCAGGCGGAAAAACCGGATGATGCCCTGCAGCTCGACGCGGCCACCCGACGGAACCTGGAACTCGACCGAAACCTGGGTGGCGGCACCGAGAACACCCTCATGTCCGTGCTCGACGCCACCACCACCGCCATGGGCAGTCGCCTGCTGTCCCGTTGGCTGCACCGGCCATTGCGCTCGCAGCGGGTACTCGGACTTCGACAACAGGCAGTACAGACCCTCAAGGCGCTGTACGCCTTCGAATCGCTACAGCCATCACTGCGGACCATCGGCGATGTGGAACGGATTCTGTCACGAGTGGCATTGCGCAGTGCCCGCCCGCGCGATCTGGCCCGCCTGCGTGATGCGCTGCAGGAGCTTCCCGCGCTGCAGGGCGTGCTGGCCACTCTGAGCCGTGACACCGATACCCCAAGATTGCGCGAACTGGCCGAGGCTATCGGTGAGTATCCGGCCCTGGCTGAGCGCCTGGGCAACGCGATCATACCCGATCCGCCCGTGGTCATCCGCGACGGCGGAGTCATTGCCGAGGGCTACGACGAAGAGCTGGATGAACTCCGGGCGCTGAGCGCCAATGCCGGACAGTTTCTGGTGGACCTGGAAGTCAGGGAAAAAGAACGCACGGGTCTGAGTTCGATGAAGGTCGGCTACAACCGTGTACATGGCTACTACATCGAACTGAGCAAGGGACAGTCGGGAGAGGCCCCGCCCGACTATATCCGGCGCCAGACGCTGAAGAATGCCGAACGCTTTATCACGCCCGAGTTGAAAACCTTTGAGGACCGGGTGCTCAGCGCCAACAGCAAGGCTCTGGCGCGCGAGAAACACCTGTATGAAAGTCTTCTGGATGAAATCGCAACCAGTCTGTCGCCACTGCAGGACAGCGCCACCGCCATTGCCGAGCTCGACGTGCTGTGCAATTTTGCCGAACGCGCTCTGACGCTGGAATGGCAGGCGCCCGAGCTGACAGCAGAAGAAGGCATCCGTGTTGTCGCGGGCCGGCATCCGGTCGTGGAGCAGGCCGGCAACGGCAGTTTCGTGCCCAACGACACCATTCTGGACAACCAGCGCCGCATGCTGATCATCACCGGACCCAACATGGGAGGCAAGTCCACCTACATGCGGCAGACGGCGTTGATCGTTCTGCTGGCCCACACTGGCAGCTTCGTGCCGGCGACCGAGGCGACCATCGGACCGGTTGACCGCATCTTCACCCGGATCGGC
>JAWLFN010000305.1:0-2744 GCA_041685555.1 Gammaproteobacteria bacterium
TTTGCCGGAATGGATGGATTCATGAATCGTTGGATCGCCCGTGGTCTCAAGGCATTGACGATCATCGGACTGTTCGCTGTCCTGGGTGCGGGATGGCTGTGGCATGGCGTCAGGCAACCGTTGTCACTGGATGCTCCGATGATCATCGAAGTGAAACCCGGCATGTCCCTGCAGCGACTGGGCGATCGACTGCACCAGCGCGAAGTGCTTGATTCCCCGTGGTGGTTGACGATCCCCGGCCGCTGGAGTGGCAGCAGCCGTTCGCTGCAGGCGGGCGAGTACCGGCTGGAACCGGGCATGCGGCCGGCGGATGTCCTGACCCTGGTGACCAGTGGTCGCACGGTGCAGCATCCGGTCGTTCTGGTCGAAGGCACGACCCTTGACGAGGTGCTGGACGATCTCTGGCGTAATGAAGTCATCGAAAACACCCTGCTCGACATGGATCGACAGGCCATTGCCACTACCCTGGAGCTGCCGTGGCCGGATCCGGAAGGTGCGTTTTTTCCCGATACCTACCACGTCACCCGGGGTACCACCGACGCGGAGCTGTTGCGGCGGGCGGCGCGCCGACTGCGGCAGGTGCTGCGGGAAGAGTGGCAACAACGCGCGGTCGCGCTGCCCTATGAAACGCCGTATGATGCCCTGATCATGGCATCGATCATCGAAAAGGAATCAGCACACCGGCCGGAGATGCCCAGCATCGCCGGCGTGTTCGTGCGCCGCATGCAACAAGGCATGCGCCTGCAGTCCGACCCGACCGTAATCTACGGCATGGGGGAAGCCTATGACGGAGACATCCGCCGCGATGATCTGCGCAAAACCACCCCCTACAACACCTATCGCATCAACGGACTGCCGCCGACACCGATCGCCATGGCGGGCCGTGACGCAATCAGGGCCAGCCTGCAACCAGCCGACGAACCTTTCCTTTACTTTGTGTCCCGCGGCGATGGCCGCCATCAGTTTTCCGAAACGCTGGAGCAGCACAATGCGGCCGTGCGCCGTTTCATTTTCGGCGAGACCGGGAACACGATTGACGGTGATAGTGCACAGTGATGGAGCAGGCCGGTTCAGACAGAGCAGACAGAAGAGGGCAGTTTCTGACGCTGGAGGGCAGTGAAGGGGTCGGCAAGTCGACCAACCTGGCCTTCATGGCGCAGTGGCTTCGCGAGCGCGGCATTCCCCTGGTGGTGACACGGGAGCCGGGTGGCACAGCCATTGCCGAAGCCATCCGTGCGCTGTTGTTGCAACAACATGAAGAACGCATGAGCGATCTTGCCGAGCTGTTGCTGGTGTTCGCTGCCCGTGCGCAGCATCTCGAGCAGGTGATCCGGCCAGCGCTGGCATCCGGAAAGTGGGTTCTTTGCGATCGGTTTACCGATGCCACCTATGCCTACCAGGGCGCCGCACGCGGCATGGACAGTGCCAATATCGCCTGCCTGGAGCGGTTGGTGCAAAAGGAATTGCGCCCGGACCTGACGCTGATCCTGGATCTGGAACCGGAGATCGGTCTCGCCAGGGTACGCGAGCGTGGGGAAGCCGACCGCTTTGAACAGGAAACGCTGGCGTTTTTCCGCAAGGTGCGTGATAACTACCTGCAGCGGGCCGCTGATGACGAAAGCAAGTATATTGTGGATGCCGCGCTGCCACTGATCACTGTGCAGGAAAAGATCGCCGCAGTGCTGGATCAACATCTTGAGCGGAGCGGGTACGATGGCTGACGGGACCGTGGATCGGACCATGCCTAGGCCCCTGCCCTGGCAGGTGACCTTGCTGGCACATCTGCTGCAGCAACACGGACAACACCGTCTGCATCATGCCTGGCTGCTGCAGGGCCCCGAGGGCACGGGGAAAAATGGTTTCGCCGAAGCGCTGGCTTCCGCTCGCCTGTGCGGACACCGTGATGTGTCCGCGCGACCCTGCGGCGACTGCAAGTCCTGTGCGCTGATCCGCGCTGGCAATCATCCGGATCTGCTGAGGATCCAGCCGGAAGAGGGTAAAAGCGTATTGAAGGTGGATCAGGTCCGGAAAATGGGCGAGTTTGTCAGTCAGACGGCCAGCTATCCCGGCAGCGCCCGCGTGGTGATACTGGATCCGGCCGAGGGGCTGGGGCAGGGTGCGGCCAATGCACTGCTGAAGAACCTGGAGGAGCCGCCCGGCGATTCGCTGTTCCTGTTGATCAGCCATGTGCCGGGTGCTGTCCTGCCCACCATCCGTAGTCGTTGCCAGCCCCTGCCGATGCCGGAGCCGGAGCAGGAGCTGTCGCGCCAATGGCTGCTGGAGCGCGTCGACGATGAACAACAGGTGGCCACGGTCTTGCGACTGGCGCCCGGTAGGCCATTGAAAGGCTTGCAGCTCATTGAGCAGCGTATCCCTGCGTTATTCCGCTTCCTGGAGGACAACGCACCGGCTGCCCTGCGGGGCGACCTGGCACTGGCGGAACTGTTGCACGGATGTCAGGATAATGATGCCCGTCAGGTACTGGCCTGGTTGCTGCACGATCTTCACAGACGGGTGCTCGACCGGGTTGCCGCCCGTGAACCGGCGGCTGGTTCCATTCATGGGGTCTTTCCCCTGTTCGCGGGCTATCGACAATTGTTGGAGGTGGATCGGCAGTTGGCGGGGACAGCAAACCCGAATCGGCAGCTGTCACTGGAAAGCGCATTCCTGCATTGGAAACGGGTGGTATTGCAATGTCACTGATTGAAAAGAACCGGTCTCCGGAGGCGAACAGTGATCGACAG
>JAWLFN010000075.1:0-11269 GCA_041685555.1 Gammaproteobacteria bacterium
AGTCCCGATGGCGAGGAAACGAGCCAGCGGGAGCTTACCGGCCGGTCAGAGGCTTTCGGCGGTGATGTGGTAGCCGCCGAAGCGCCGCATGTTGATCACTCCGGTGTCGAACATCAGGTATTGGCCCTTTATGCCCATGAGCTTACCTTCTACGACCGGGTCCTTGTCGAAATTCATTGAACTGATTTTGGTCGGATACTCCGTCACCGGGTAGTCGATCTCGATCGGGTCGATGCCGTTCAGCACGCTGATGGCGTGAAAGCCGAACTGCTGTTCAATGTCGCGGATCTCACTGTCGCACTCGGCCAGCAGGCGGTTGCGTTCGACCTCCAGGTCCATGCGATGGTCGCTGCCCTTGAGCATATCGCGCCAGTTGGTCTTGTCGGCGACGTGCTGGCGGAACATCACTTCCAGGGTGCCGGACTGCAGGCGGCTGCGCACACGGATCACGGGCAGGGCCTGCACCGCGCCCTGGTCGATCCAGCGGGTAGGAATCTGGGTGGCGCGGGTAATACCGACCTTGATGCCGCTGGAGTTGGCCAGATAGACCACGTGATCCTGCATGCAGAAGCGCTCGCCCCACTCCGGCTCGCGGCAGGTGCCCTTGTGATAGTGGCATTTCTCCGGATGGATGATGCAGGAGTCGCACTGCGCCAGCGTGGTGAAACACGGGTAGCAGTAGCCCTGGTTGAAGCTCTTGTTGGTGTGGCGGCCGCAGTGCACGCAGGTGATCTCTCCGTCCCAGCGCAGGCGCAGGCCCCTGCCGATGTGCTCGTTCAGCGGCACGGCCTCGCCGCCCAGCGGCAGACCGTACTGCACCGGGGATTCCAGGCGGGTGTGCATCTTGCGCAATTGTCCGCCGCCCAGCGCAGTCATTGGCGGTCTCCGTCGGTGCCGCGGATGTTCAGCGGCTGTGGCTCATCGGTGGCCGTTGGATGATCGGCGGCGGGCTTCTTCGTCCCCAGGCCGGTGCGGTCGATGTAGCCGGTGCGCTCGTGTTCGGGCAGGTGGCGCTCTTCGTACGCGATGATGGCCTGCAGGCACAGTTCGGTCTGCTCGGGGGTCAGTCTGCCGCCGTTGGCCCAGCGGCCGGTCTCCACGGCGGTTTTCATGTTCATGAGGATCTCCGGGTTCATGGTCGCCAGGATATCCTCCAGGGTCTGCGGTCCTGCCATATCAGGCTGTCCTCTTGTCTCTGCCGTATAACTGCGCCATGGCGACGCCGTAGATCATGCCGGATACCAGTCCGCCGACGTGAGCGGCGGTGGCGATGAAAGCCGATGCCAGCACTTCCATCAGCACCAGCGCCGCGAGGAAAATCCCGATCATCGCCGCCGGCAGCTGCAACCGCGTCTGTGGCACGAATGTCTGCCACATCCAGATGTAGCCGATCAGCCCGTAGACCACGCCGGACATGCCACCGAAATTGGCCTGCCCGCCGCTCCACAGGAACTGGGCGACGTTGCCAAAAAATGCCGTCGCCAGAATCAGGCCGATATACGGCACCGTGGCCAGCGCGCTCTCGATGCGTTCCCCGAGGTGCCACAGCCACAGGGAATTGAACACCAGGTGGATGATGCCGAAGTGCAGCAGCGCCGGGGTGAACAGGCGGATCACATCGCTGACGCCACTGATGCCGGTCAGCAGGCCGATGAAGGCATTGCCAGTGCCGAAATCGATGTTCGGGAAAAACATCCAGCTCACCGGCTCCAGCCGGCTGCCGAAGCCGCTGATCAGCGCCACCAGCAGACACAGGGCAATGGCGGAAAGACTGACCGGCGCATACCAGCCGGCCCGCAGCAGCCGGTTCAGCAGATCCTTTACGCCGGGGCCGGCCATGCGGGTGGCGGACGGGTCCAGTTCGGGCACGGACAGACGCCCGGCGCGCCAATCATCCAGAATGGCGGCAATCTGCTCGGCCTCCTGTTCATCGCGGGCCCAGATCACCTGCTGGCCAGCTTCCTCGGTGACACGGAGACGCACCCCGTAACGCTGCAACGCCACGATCAATGGACGCAGGTCGATATGACTGTCCAGACTGGCTACCCGTAGCATCATTGTTCATCCCGGATCAGACGGTTGCCCCAGCCCAGTTTGCTGCGGCAGGTCTGGTAGTAATTGTGTTCGGGCGGGTGGATCAGTCGCAGGGCCTCGGCCTTCTTGCGGATCACGATCTCGTCGCCCGGCTCGGTGGTGAACTGCACGGCACCGTCGCAGCTCACCAGGGGCAGCAGTGAGCGCTGCTCCACCACCACTATACGGACGACACTGTCGGCGTCGATCACCAGCGGCCGGCTGCTGAGGGAGTGTGGGTACATCGGCACCACGGCCAGTGCATTGAGACTGGGATGCATGATCGGGCCGCCGGCGGACAGCGAGTAAGCGGTGGAACCGGTGGGAGTGGCGACGATGAGTCCGTCGGACTGCTGAGAGTTGACAAACTCGTCATTGATGAAAAGCTCGAACTCGATCATCTGCGCGGCAGTGCCAGGGTGCAGTACCACGTCATTCAACGCACAGCTGCCGGGATGACGCTCCCCGTCACGCCAGGCGTCGAACTCGATCAGGAAACGGCTCTCCTCGGTGAACTCGCCATCCAGCACCCGGGCCAGACTGTCCTCGATCTCCTCCGGCAGGATATCGGTCAGGAACCCCAGGCGGCCGCGGTTGATGCCGATCACCGGCACATGATGGGTGGCCATGATCCGGGCCACGCCCAGCATACTGCCGTCGCCCCCGACCACGATCACCAGGTCACATTCGGCACCCAGTTCATCGCGGCTGTGAACGATGTGACGACCCGACGGCAGATTGGCGGCCGTGCGCTCATCGAGCACGATCTCCAGATCACGTTGTTCCAGGAAAGCGACCAGGCGGCGCAGGGAGTCCACGGTCGCCGCGTGTCCCAGTCGCCCCACCAGGCCGATCCGTCTGAATTGTGCCATAATTTCCCGCCCGGCCCACTAGTTCAATTTGCGAGCGCGGCAGTATAACACGTCAGGGTGCGGGTCGGATGGGCAGCCGCAGGGGCTCCAGGGAGTAGATCAGCTCACCGGTATCCAGCAGTCGGTAGGCGACAAACATCTGCAGTTCGGAGCCGGCCATGTCCCGCGGTGCACGGAAGCCTTCCACCACCGTGAACGTTTCACGCTCGGCCAGGGTTACGGGTTCACCGAACGGCAACAGAGCGCTGACCTCGCCATTCCAGCCAGCCGTGCGCAGGGACGACGGACCCAGCAACTGCAGGAACTCTCCGTCCAGCGCGCCCAGCACATGGAACTCGGCGCGGCGCCCGGCATGGTCCGGATCGACATCAAAGCGGGCGGTGATGTCGACGGCATCGGCGGGGGTGATTGTCTCCAGGGTCTCTCGTCCCTGCGCGGTGCTCGCTACCAGGCCGATCCGGGCGGCGGTGGACGAGCCATCCACGGTGCCGACGCGCCGGCCGGTGATCGGCGGCACCCGGGTCGGCATGTAGTTGGCCACCTGGTAGCGCACGGTGTTCAGGGTCCGAACCGCATCGGCCGGCATCGATTCGTCGGCGGGTACGCCACAGGGCTTTCCCTCGCAGTCCAGCGCCGGGCTGGAGAACAGCGACAGGCGGGATGCATCACCGAAGTAGGCCGGATCGGCCATCACCGTGACGAAGCGGCCGGGTTGGCCGTGACCGGTGGCGTAAGGGAAGGTGCCGCCCTCGCCGTCCTCGGCATGGGAATGGGTCAACCCCATGTTATGCCCGACCTCGTGGGCCACCACGGCGTCCACCGGGCAATCGACGGCCACCACCGAGTAGGCGTAGTCACGGTCATTGAAACTGGTCAGGTCGCCGGCGGTCTGGTACCCACCCAGATTGGCCAGCCCGCAGCGACCGGTCTCTTTACCCTGCGGTCGGAACAGGATGACCAGATCGGCGCCCCATTCCCGGCGCAGCGCCCCCACGTCCTCCAGCGCCGGGTCTTCCGAATAGGTCAGATCATCCAGGGAGCGGGCCATGTCATGACGGTCGGGATACGACACCCGGTGATGCCGGACCGGGCGCAGACTGATGTCGACGCCGCTGCGCCGGTAGATGCGATTGGCCACACTGAACAACTGATTGATCCGCGTCTCCACGCCGCCGCCGTAGCGCGCTTCGGCCCCGGCGCTGTACAGCACCAGCACATCGATCAGCACCTCGCCCCCCAGATCCGTATCAGTGGTCGACTGCAGCGCGGCATTGAACAAGCTGATTCCGCCCCCATCGGGGTCCTCTCCCGTGGTGACGTCGGCCACGACATTGATGGCCGCATCGTGCTGCTGGCCATCGAGCAGCACCGAGCTGAATAACTGTTCCCCCGGTTGACGCTCACCGTCGCCGGCCCGCACCCGGAATTCCAGCTGGCGCGACTCGTCGGGCGCCAGGGTGGCGGAGGCAACATCACAACGCAACACCGGCTGCTCGGGCAGGCCGACCTGGCGCACCACCTCGCGGCGGCAGCCAGAGGGCTGTGACAGGACCTCCATGTCTTCGAGCAGGAAATACAGGTCCACCGTCGGTAGCTCGCGCACGGAAGATGAGCGGTTGGTTATGGTGACGCCCAGCGTGGTCTCCAGCGAGCTGCCAGCCACCACGGCGCCCTGCCCGAACTGCTGTCGGACATGAAATGGGCCTCCACTGTCCAGGGCCTGCATTGCGGTCCCGTCATCAGTCGCGTCCACCACCATGGGCAGGCTGAGCGGGATCCTGCGGTCCGGCCGGCGTGGAATCACATAGTCACGGGGAGCGGCATGCGCGGGCAGTGACTGTGCCTCGGTCAGACGACCGCGGAATCGCGCGGATTCAGAGTCGCGGTCTGCCTCGAGGCGCCAGATGCCCTCACCACTCTCCAGGGTCAGGAACAGCGCCCGCTCGCCCCAGGTCATGGTCAACGATTGGCTGCCGTCAGGGGACGTTGCGCGCAAGGTGGCGTCCCCGTTGAGGAAGGATTCGCTGGCTGAGATCCGCCAGTCCCTGTCTCCACCGGGCAGCGGCGTGTGCACGCGTTGCCCGGTCTGTAACAATGCCAATACAGAGGTGTCCACGATAATCTGCTGCCGCACCCCGGGCTCGAGTCGCCACAATGCCGGAGTCATACCCGGCGCGTTGGCCGCCAACGCCGGTGCCACCCCTGCCAGTGTCAGACACAGCAGGGCAATGAAACAGTGGACTCGTTGGACACTGGCCTTCAGGATGGGGACCCGCATGCTCACAATCCGGTGCAGTAGGTGGATGGAGTATAGCCTGTGGGAATTTTTACCACAACCACGATCCGGAAGGGATAGTGACTCAGGGTTTGTCGTAGCGCCCGGTTCCTGAGATTATACGAAGATGATCGACAGACGCGAAAACGAGAACACCGGGCAGCATTCCAGCATACACTCCGACCAGATCGAGCTGGACGGCTTCAATCGGACGCTGGCCGAGTTCGAGTGGCTGCTGTTGGTATTGATTCTGGGTTATTCCGTGATTCCCGGCTCTTCCTCTGGCAACGAGCTGGTGATCCTGGCCTGCACGGCATTTGCCGTATTCGTGATTCTGTTCCGATATCTGAAACTGTTCAGCCTGGAGCGACGCTGGAAACTGGCCCTGGAAACCTGGGTCATGATCGCACTGGTCACATTCTCTGTCTGGCACACCGGTAAATCCGAAAGCCCCCTGCTCAGCCTGTATCTGTTGCCGACCATTTTCTCGGCGCTCACCCTGGGTAAAGTGACGACCCTACTGCAGGTCGGACTGATCACGGCCCTGTACCTCCACGCCGCCTACGCGGCCGAACAGGAACTGTTTTTCAGCTATGCGACCTTCAGTCAGGTGCTTCTGAACTTTGCTCCGGTTGTCCTGGTCGCCTATCTGACCTCGCTACTGGCCGCGGATATGCGGTCGGCGCGCTCGTTTGCCCAGGAACTGGCGGAAACCGATGAACTGACACGTCTGTTGAACATGCGCGCCTTCAACACCGTGCTGCGAAAAGAGGAAGCCCGAGCCAAGCAGCAGAACGGGCATTTTGCCCTGATGATGATCGATATGGATGCCTTCAAAACCATCAACGATCGTTTCGGGCACGAGACGGGCAATGAAATGCTGCGTAATCTGGCAACCACCTGTCTCAAGACGTTGCGAAGCTCGGATATCATCGCCCGCTACGGCGGCGACGAGTTCATTGTGCTGTTACCGGGTACCGAACCCGCGGCGGCGCGGGAAGCGGCTGATCGTCTGCGACAATCGATCGCCAATATGAGTTTCGATGCCGGGGGAGATCGTATCAGCACCACGGTGAGCATCGGCTGCGTGTTCTACCCTGACACGTCCGACGACCTCGCAGAGTTGCTGGCCCGTGCCGACCTGCTGATGTATGACAGCAAAAGCGGCGGAAGAAACCGTGTCACTTTTCCGACCGATTGAAAACACTGGGGAGGAATGTTCGGGCCGCCACCGGTGATCCCGGCTGCCCTGAAAGATGGTGGGTCGTGATGGATTCGAACCATCGACCAATTGGTTAAAAGCCAACTGCTCTACCACTGAGCTAACGACCCATCTGGAAAGTGCGACATCATACTAGCTCGCCAGAAAAACTCAAGCCCCGGCGGCAAAAAAATCGTCGATTCAGGAGCTCTGTATACCCTGGTATCGGGTCGGATCGGGCACCCCGGCTTCCTCGAACCCCTTGCGCCGCAGTCGGCAGCTGTCGCAGCGTCCACAGGCCCGACCGTCGGCATCCGCCTGGTAGCAGCTGACCGTCAGACTGTAGTCCACACCCAGCTCCATGCCATGGCGGATGATTTCCGCCTTGCTGGCCAGTTGTAGTGGAGCCTCGATGCGCAGCTCCTGCCCTTCCACGCCGGCACGGGTGGCCAGATTGGCCATGTGCTCGAAGGCACCGATGAACTCGGGACGGCAATCCGGATAGCCGGAGTAGTCCAGGGCGTTGACACCGATGTAGATGTGCCCGGCCTCGCTGACTTCCGCCAGCGCCAGGGCCCAGGACAGGAATACGGTGTTGCGTGCTGGTACGTACGTGGCTGGAATCTCGCCCGCGGGTCCATCCTCTTCCGGTATGTCCATCCGCCGGTCTGTCAGCGCCGAGCCACCCAGACTGGCCAGGTCCAGCGGAATCACCCGTGGCAGCGCCACCCCCAATGACTCCGCCACACGCTGCGCCGCGGCCAGCTCGCTGTGCGCCCGCTGCCCGTAGTCGAAACTGATGGGCAGGCAATCATGCCCCTCACTCTGTGCAATGGCCAGACAGGTGGCGGAATCCAGCCCACCCGACAACAGCACCACGGCCCGACTCATGATCAATACCCCGGCAGATCGCCCCAGATGAATTTGTGCATTTGCAACTGCATCCGCACCGGTAATGCATCAGCCACGATCCAGTCCGCCAGATCGCGCGGCGGCAAGGTATCGTGTACGGGACTGAACAGTACCTCGGCGACGCGATCCACCAGTGCATACTCGGCCATCCTGTCCCTGGCCCAGTCATAGTCTCCGCGATCGCAGATCACGAACTTGACCTCGTCAATGGGCTTGAGCAACGCGATATTGTCCTCCCGATTGCGACCACATTCCCCGGAGGCCGGCGTCTTCAGATCCAGAATGATCACCACACGGTCGTCCACGCCGCTGATGTCCATGGCGCCACTGGTCTCCAGCGAAACCCGATAGCCAGCGTCACAAAGCCGGCGCAACAGCGGCAGGCAGCCCGGCTGGGCCAGTGGCTCACCACCAGTGACCGTGACATGACGCATAGGCCGCGAGCCGACCTGATCGACAATGGCATCCAGACTCATGACCCGGCCATTGTGAAAGGCATATTCGGTGTCGCAGTAATGACAACGCAGCGGGCATCCGGTCAGGCGCACGAATGTGGTGGGCAGACCGGTCGTGCTGGTCTCGCCCTGCAGGGAATGGAAAATCTCGTTGATACGCAGGGAATCGGCACCGGCGGAACGGTTCGCGGAATCCGCGGTGGTGACAAGCAGCTGATGGGTCATGCCGGTCCGGATCAGTTCAGGGAACGGAGATAGATGTCGGCCAGATTGGCGGCCGAGGTATTGGGAAAGCGACTCATCACCTGCTCCAGCAACTGCCGCGCACGTGCTTCATCGCCCAGTTGACCGTAAACGGTGCCCAGCGAGTACATTGCATCCTCGATCTTGCGACCATCCGGGTAGTCATTAACGATGACCTCGAAGGCGTCCCGAGCTTCCTCCAGCATGGACAGATTGATCAATGCCTGGCCTTTCCAGTACCAGGCATTGGTCACATAACGACCATCGGGATACTCCTGCAGATACAGGTCGAATGCATCCGTGGACAGCTGGTAATCCTCGTTCTGCAGCAGCGTATCCAGTGCGAACTGGTACAGCTGCTGTTCGGTCATGCCGGCCGGATCGGGCAACAACTCGTTCTCCGTGGTGCCGCTACCGGCCACGGATTGTCCGGATCCGGACGTTTCGCTACCGTTGCCATTGCGACCCGCGGCATCCTGCCCGGGCAAGGCCGACGGTAGCGGGCTGTCGGATACAGTGGCCGGCGACTGGCCCGGGCTGGCCTCCCGGCCCTGATACAGTTCGCTGATGCGCGAATCCAGGTCCGTGTAGCGATCCCGGGTATTGCGCTGCAGGCGACGGATCTCGTTGGCCTGCTCCTCCACCATGGAGCGCAGGTCAGCCAGCTCCTCCTGCATGTCGGAAAACTGATTGTAGAGCAACATCACGGCGTCGTTGCTACCGGGGGGTTGGGCCACCACCGGTAACGTATGCCCCCCGGCCACCAGGGCGGTGACCAGGGAAACAGTGGACAGCGTGGTTGCCTTTCGCATATCGCTCTCTATGGCAATCAGTTGATTTCGACGATTTCCACGCGACGGTTCTGCGCGTAGGCTTCTTCAGTCTGACCGCGGACGGCGGGACGCTCCTCACCGTAACTGACTGTCTCGATCTGTGATCGTGACGCCCCGTTCACGATCAGGAAGTCGCGGATGCTGTTGGCACGTCGCTCGCCCAGCGCCAGGTTGTACTCACGCGTGCCACGCTCATCGGCATGGCCTTCCAGACGGATACGCTTGTCGGGATTCTCGGCCAGGTCACGGGCGTGATAGACCAGCGTCTCACGATCGGACGGCTGGAACTCGGCCACATCGAAGTCGAAGTAGAAAACCGTGGTGTCCAGCGCCGCCTGCTCGATGCGCTCCTGTTCCTCACGTTCGCGCTGACGGCGCAGACGTTCCTGTTCCTCCATGCGCGCGGCACGGGCCGCTTCTTCCGCGGCAGCCGCATCCTCGGCCGAGGTGTCGGGGGCACTGTCCGTTTCACTGGTAGAGCTACAGGCCGCCAGACCCAGTACCACCAGTGCCAGAAAAGCCGATTTTATCAGTTCTTGTTTTGTAACCACTCTGCGTGTCCTCCAATGAACAGTCGTTGAATCCAGACAATGCCTGCTTGCATCAATTGAGATACGGTGACCAGGCCGGCTCCCGTACATCGCCCTGCGGCGATGGTAAACGGAAGCGTATACGACCGTCAATGGAAACAGCGTCCAACACGCCGCTTCCCTGGTAGGTCGTACCATACATGACCATGCTGCCGTTGGGCGCCACACTCGGAGATTCGTCCAGGGACGTATCAGTGAGACGCGTCACGCGCAGCGTGTCCATGTTGAGTACCGCGATACTGTAGCTGGAATCCTGCCTTGTATCGCGACGCACATGCACCAGGTTTACTCCGTCATCCAGGATCTTGCCCTTGGCGCAATAGAAACAGTCGAAGGTGAGCCGCTCCGGAAAACCGCCGTCCATGCCGATGCTGTAGATCTGAGGCTGACCGGTACGATCCGAGGTGAACAGTACCCGCTCCCCGTCGGGCGTCCAGCTGGGCTCGGTCTCGGCTCTGGGATGATCAGTCAACCGCGTCAGTTCGTCGGTGTCCAGATCGAGCACATACACGTCCGGGCTGCCATCCCGTGACAGTACCAACGCCATGCGTTCGCCGTCCGGCGACCAGACCGGGGAACTGTTGATCCCGCTGTAGCCGGGCAGTTGACGTCGCTCGCCACTGGCCAGATCCTGGATATAGATTCTGGGATAGTCCGTCTCGAACGACACATAGGCGATGCGACTGCCATCCGGGGACCAGGTCGGTGACATGATGGGCGAAGAGGACTCCAGCAACACCTGCGGCCGGCGACCGTCGTAATCGGCCACATGCAGCCGATAACGTTCGGAATCGATCGAGCCCTCGGAGGAGACATACAGGATCCGGGTATCGAAAGCACCCCGGCGCCCCGTGATCTCTTCATAGACCACGTTGCTGATTTCATGGGCGATATCACGCAGCTGATCCACACTACCGGTCAGCACCTCGCCCACCAGCTTCTCTTCCCGGACTACGTCGAAGAACTCCCACTGCACTTCCACACGATTGCTGCCGGCGGGCTGATCGATCTGCCCCACCACCAGGTATTGCTGTGCCAGGATACGCCAGTCGCGAAAGTACACCTCGCTTTCCTGGCTGGGCATGCTGAGCATGTTGTCGGGCGGCAGGGCCCGGAATTCCCCCACCTGCTCCAGATTACGGCCAATGACATCGCCCACGTCCTCGTCCGGACTGCCGGCTCCGTTCCACTCGAAAGGGACCACGGCGACGGGAATCGGATTGTCCACACCGCGGGTGATCTCGATGTTCAGTTCAGCGGCCGAAACCACACCGTTGAACAGCATCAGAATCAGCCAGACCTGCCATTTGTGATACATCAATTTCTCAGATCCTCCGGTCGGAATGTCAGTAACAGCGAGCGGAAATTGCGCTCGAACAGCCGCGGTGGCATGCCCTGCAGTTCCGAGAACCGGCCCACCGCGAGCACCGCGTTTTCGGCCGCCCGGTCAAAGGCCGCATCACCACTGGACTGCACGATCTGCACGTCCACCACCTCACCGGTCGGCACCAGCTGGATACGCAACACGGCGGTCATGTCATTACGGGCACTGGGCGGGCGCGACCAGTTCTGTTGCACCAGATCATGGATGATGGCGGTATAGGCACCCACCAGCTCCGCATCTGTTTCGGCCTGCTGCCGCGCTGCCTGCTCGGCGGCGGCCTGGCGGGCCGCCTCCTCTTCCTGACGACGGGCTTCCCGTTCCCGGCGTCGTTGCTCTTCCTGGCGTCGCTGTTCGGCCTCCTGCCGTTCGCGCTCACGCTGTTCCTGTAACTCGCGCTGGCTCCCCATCGTGTAGAAGCGGGGCGCCTTGGC
>JAWLFN010000306.1:0-2718 GCA_041685555.1 Gammaproteobacteria bacterium
GTTGCCAAAGCTTACGCCGCCGCCTGCACGCCTGATTTCTTCCTGTTTGACAAGGATCTGAAACTGGTCTACCGCGGGCAGTTCGACGACAGCCGCCCGGGAAACGATGAACCGGTGACCGGCGATGACCTCAGGGCGGCCATGGTGGCGGTTGTCCAGGATAAAATGCCATCGGAGAACCAGAAACCCTCCGTTGGATGCAGTATCAAATGGAAGCAGCCATCCTAGGCGGAAACGGCAATCCCTCACAGTAGCAATCCCTGACAGTAGCAATCCCTGACAGTAGCAACAACCCCGGACTTGAGCAGCATTCCTGTTTAATTGTTTTTCCTGCCTGCAATCTGCAAGAACAAACCCCATCAATCACTCTTCCCTTTATTCTCAATCTATTTCGAATCGCATAACCAATATGAATACTGATACACGGTTTATTTACAGTTCAAAGCCGTTGTATACGGTCCCATCCAAATGGGGCGTATCTGGCTTGATCATTCTGACTGCCACCCTGCTAATGGGTGGATTGACAGGTACAATGCCTGGACAGGATGCGGCCGGGCAGGCGTACCCGGAAGCATCCGGACAGCTGTCCGGATCGCATGCCATACAATCCGACTGGGTCGAGATCACCGACGATTATGAGCTCCCGGAAGGCATCCGCATATTCAACGAAGATGCCCTGAAGGCCTGGTACGTGGAATTCGATGTGACGCGGCAGGAACTGGCGCTGCACCCGTATATCTCGTCGAGGCAGGGGCTGCCCTCCTTTTCGCGGGAAGTGGGTTCCATCGTGGCCATCAACGGCGGATATTTCTCCGGCAGCACTTCGCTGTCGACCATCGTCTATCCCGGCGGGGATATCAAGGCTCAGAATCCTTCCATACTGAGCCGGGACAACCAGAGCTATTACGTGTCACGAGGCCATTTCGGGGTGATGAACGACCGGAGCATGAGCGTGGACTGGATCTACCATTTCGGCGCCACCATCAGTGATCTGTACAGGCTCGATCAGGCCATCCCCAACGAACGTGGCACCCCCGCACCGGCCCCGAGCCGGGACGACGGCACACCCTTTGAAGAGCTGCTGGTCGGCATCGGTGGCGGCCCCGTACTCATAAAGGACGGCGAGATCAATATCACGTTCACGGAGGAGCTGATCTGGGGCGGGGTCGGCGAGTTTGATGAACAGCGGGCCCGTACGGCCGTATGCTACACCGATGACGACCGGGCGCTGCTGTTTGTCGCCAACGAGACCCCCGGCATGGCGTTCGACGTGCTGGCCGACGTACTGTTCGACCTGGGCTGCCACGAGGCGCTCAACCTGGACGGCGGCGGATCCACCCATATGACCGTCGGCGACCAACTGGTCAACTACCAGTTCGTCAACCGGGACATCCCGACGATCCTGGCCATCGTACCAGCCGATTCGGTCGCTTTTCCGGAAGAACCGCTGGAAGAGGTCATTCTGGATACCGAGATGGACGAGGTGACCATAACGGACGGCTGGTTCGAGACCGCCAATCCCGGTTTTTACGGTGAATCTCCCTCGCTGGTAGTTGAAGCCGGGGACGGCAGTGAAACGGTAACATACCTGCCTGATCTGAGGCCTGACCACGAGTACAAGGTGTCCGGATGGTGGGTAGCCACCAACAACCGCACCACCAACACGCCCTACATTGTGCATCACGCTGACGGGGTGGATACGGTCCGTGTGAACCAGACGACAGACGGTTCCAGCTGGGTGGAAATCGGCAGCTGGTTTTTCAGCGGCACCGATGATGACAAGGTGATCATAACCAATGAAGCCACCGGCAGTGCCGCCACAAGCTACGCGGTGGCCGATGCGATCCGCTTTGCCCACACGGGTAACACGAAGGATCCCACCTCCGCCGGAACGGATGGCTACACGGAAAACGACCGCGGACGGGGTGAGCTGCCTGATCGCATCCACCTGGGACAGAATTACCCCAATCCGTTCAACCCGGTGACCATGATCCCGTTCGCCTTGCCGGAACCGGCGCATGTGCGGATTGCCGTTTATGACCTGCTGGGTCGTCGGGTAGCCATGCCTGCCAACAAGCGGTTCTCCGCTGGAGCCCATCAGGTTGCGTTTGACGCCTCGGCGTTGCCCAGCGGAATCTATATATACGAACTCCAGAGCGGCTCCATTCGTCTGCAACAAAAAATGATGCTCGTCCAATAGTCCCGAAGCCCTCATGAAAAAATCCCTGACCCCTCGCATTACCTGCGCCGCAGCGACCCTTTTTGTCACCTGGGTCATTGCCGCCGGCACGGCCACCGATGTCCGCGCAGGGTCCCCGCCTCCCAACGAGGTGATCCATCAGATGATCGACGCCATATCACTGGACAGTCTGCACAGGCACATCCAGGTACTGGAAGATGCCGGCGGCACGCGCAGCCGCATCGCATTCACGCCGGGCAAAGACAGCGCCGCGGTGTACATCAAGGACGTGTTCGACCGCATGCCCGGACTGTCCTCGGTCCATTATGACACGTTCTATGTCGAAGCGGCGCAGCCTCCGTACAACACCATCCCCCAGGTGAATGTGGTGGCCACCATCGAGGGCTCTGTGTATCCCGACTCCTACTATATCATCGGCGGGCATTACGATTCCACCTCCGACCGGGACGACAACTGGAACAACGGAGCGGACTGGCAGACCATGGAGGCACCCGGCGCCAACGACAACGGAACCGGTG
>JAWLFN010000076.1:0-11211 GCA_041685555.1 Gammaproteobacteria bacterium
CACTGACCAATGCCGCGGCCATCGTGATCAGCGCTGACCAGAGCCATGTGCCCGGCGCCACCACGTACGGTATCCGGAAGGCCTCGGTCTGCATGGCATCGGTGATGGCCCCGGCCATGGCATACCCGATCGCCCATCCCATTGGTATGGCCAGCACGGTGATGATGGCCTGCTCGCCCAACAACAACGTACTGACCTCGTGACGGTAGAATCCCATCACCCGCAGGCTGGCAAGTTCTCGCCCGCGCTCGGACAGGGCGATCCTGGCACCATTGTAGATGACACCGGTGGCGATGACACTGGCGAAAGCCGACAGGAATCCCACCGATATGAAAATGCCGCGGGCCATCTCCGATTCAAACGCCGCCAGCATGTTGGCCGGTGATCGTGCGCTGGCGACATCCGGCATGTCTTTCAGTGAAGCCAGCAAGGCATCCCGTTGGCCCGGCCTGACCCGCAGCCAGGCACCGCTGCTGATGTCCGACTCTCCACTGAGCCGTTCCATGGCAGGCATGCTGATGTAGGCATTGAGACCCAGCAGGTCGTCCACCACGCCACTGACGGTCAGATCGCGCCGCTGACGTCGACCTTCCTGCAGCCGGACATTGACCGTGTCGCCCGCGCCAACCTGAAGGATGTCGGCCAGAAGGCGACTGAGCACCAGGCCGCCGGCGGGCAGGGTATGCTCACGACCGTCCACATTGATGATGCGACGCATGCGGGAATCGGGAGGCAACGCCTGCAGGGCCGTGTCCCGATGACGGTGGCCGGCCTCGAGTCGCACCGGTACGGTGCGGTACAGTTCCACGCCGGTGACACCGGGAAGGCGTTGCAACTCGTGCCTGACCCGCGACGAGCGTTGTTCCATGAACACCACGCTGACATCCTCGCGCTGGATCTGACGGAACTGGAGATCCATCATGTACCGTACCCCATCCAGCATGAAGAAGCCGACCACGAGGATGGCCACGGCCATGGCCACGCCGACCGCGGACAACAGGCTCTGCAACGGCTTGCGCTCGATATTGCGCAGGATCATGCGGCCGGCGGGAGGCAGCCAGTGTCCCATGCCGATGCGCTCCAGCCAGCCGGCCCGGAAGCTGGCCGGCTTCTCCGGGCGCATGGCTTCGGCGGGAGGCAGCAGCACGGCGGCACGCACGGCGCCCAGGGCGCCGGTGACGGCGCCCGCCATACTGATGGCCACGGCGATGCCCAGCAATGACGGACTCAGTCGGTATTGCAGGCCTGGCAGGTCGAAGTACTCCCGGTAGATGTCGATATAGGCATCACCCGCCCAGAGTCCGCCGAGAGTGCCGATGGCCGCTCCGGACAGCCCGGCCACCAGTGCGAACAGCAGGTAATGCGCTCCCACGTCCAGGTTGCTGTATCCGAAGGCCTTGAGTACGGCGATTTCTCCCCGTTGGGTGCGGATCAGTCGTCCCAGCACCAGGTGCAGGAGAAACACGGCAACGGCCAGGAAAATACCCGGTATGATGCTGCCCATGATGCGGTTCTGGTCCAGTTCGCCCTGCAGCATCATGTGCGAGGCCTGGGTCTGACGGGTGTGCGCGCCATTGCCTCCCCAGGGTTCCAGCCATTCGTCCAGTGCGCTGATCACCGGCGCGGATTGCGCACCCAGTGACAGCCGCAATGCCACGTCGTTGAAAGAGCCTTCCATATCGAGGGCGGCCGCAAGCGCCTGGCGGCCCATCCACACGACCGCATAGCGTTGATCATCCGGCATCAGGGAGCCGGGCGGGACCGGGTAGCTGTACTCCGCGCTGATTCCGGTCCCGACAATCCTCAGGTCCCTTGCCCGACCGTTGATGATGGCCCGCAGGGAATCTCCCGGCCCGAGGCGGCGGGCCTCGGCAAACTTCTCATTGAGGATGATCTCGTCGGGACGGTTGCGGTCGGGGTGGCGTCCGGCGCGCACGATCACCTGGTTGAGGGCGCCATCCGATTCCGGCGGAATCGACACGAACTGCCCGATGGCCGGAGCGGAAAGTTCTGGAATATCCAGTGAAGCCAGCATGGTGACCCGCGTATCGAGCTGCTGCACTCCCGGGATGGTGGCGAGTTCATCAGCCAGGCTTTCAGGGGCTCTGCGCAATGAGACCCAGATGTCGGCGAAATGGCTGTCCTGGTAATAGCGTTGCTGGGCGTCCACCAGGGAGTCATAGCTGCCGCGCATGGTGATCACGGTCATGATCCCGGTGGCCACGACGAGGGCAATCGAGAGCAGCTGGGCCCGCAGTTGCCAGCACTCTCTCAGGAGTTTGTGGTCCAGTGCCGGCATGGGATCACCAGTGGATGTCAGCGACGTCGGCTCTGGCCTGGTTGTCGTGCTGCTCGAGAATGCGCCCGCTGCTCATCCGGACGACGGTGTCGCCCAGCGCACCGATGGCCTCATTATGGGTGATGATGGCGGTGGTGGTGCCAGTCTGGCGGTTGACCGAATCAAGTACCGAGAGCACCAGTCTGCCGGTCTCCGCATCCAGGGCGCCGGTCGGTTCGTCGCACAACAGCACGTCCGGGCGTTTGGCCACGGCGCGGGCTATGGCCACGCGCTGCTGCTCCCCTCCCGAAAGTTGCGAGGGAAAGTGATTCATGCGGTTCCGCAGGCCAACCATGGACAGCGCGTCCTCGGCCGGCATCGGGTCCGGTGCCACATCCGTGACCAGTGCCACGTTCTCGCGAGCGGTGAGGCTGGCAATGAGATTATAGAACTGGAAAACGAAGCCCACGTGTTCCCGTCGGTACCGGGTCAGGCGTTGCTCCGAGGCGCCGGTAAGCGGATCTCCGTGGTAGAGCAATGTTCCACTGTCGGCGACATCCAGCCCACCCAGTATGTTGAGCAGGGTCGATTTTCCGCTGCCCGAGGCGCCGAGCAGCACCAGCAGCTCGCCGCGATGCAACGACAGGTCGACATCCTGCAGGGCGGTCACGGTGATTTCGCCCATCTCGTAGTGCTTGCACAGGCCTTCGGCCTTCAGAACAACCTTGCGGTCATTCACTGGCAACTCCCTGGCAGTTCTTCGATCCAGCGCCCGATCAGCGTCAGGGCCTCCTGCTGGACCAGACTGCGCCCCAGCTCCGGCATCATTATGTCCGGCTCGGTGCTGGCCATGCGGTGGTACAGGATCGATTGCCGCGGTGCGCCCGGTTGCAGGGAAAAGCGGTGACCACCCGTGCCGCGGCCGGCCGCCACCGGTGGCTTGCAGTGGCCCAGCCGGACCCTGTCCTGCTCGAACGAGCCGAGGAACAGCCCCGAGTTGTCGGCCGGTCCGCCTGGCTGGTGGCAGTGGGCACAATTGATGTCCAGCCAGGCACGGGCCCTCGCCTCGGTGCGGTCCGTGGCCGCGGGGTCCCATACCGGCAGGGCGGGAATGGTGTCATGATCTTCCGGCAGCCCTTCCAGCAGTCCCCTCTCGGCCCAGGTCCGCAGCTGAGGAGCGGGCCCGGTGCGGTAGTGATCGAAGCGCCGGTTCAGGTGTCTGGCGGCCGGCCCGATCGGCTCGATGCGGCCGGTGCTTTCTTCGGTGATATGACAGCCACCGCATTCATTGCGATTGGGCACCAGATAGGCAAATTCATGCACCGTCCCTTCATCATCCCGACCACTCAGCCGCCGGATGTCACCCTGCCGCCGCAGCGTCGCTTCACTCTGATCCGGATTCCATACATAGGGCAGGGCCGTCCAGCCATCCCGCTCGCGCACGAGGAGGCGGGTCTCGATCAGCTCGACCGCGGACAGGTCAAGCATCCCCTCTCGGAACTCCGTCCCTGGTGTCGCCGTCAGTTGCAGCTCGCCGTCCTCATCGATGGGGTAATAGAACGTCTTGCTGAGCACGGTGCCCTCGGGGAACCGGAATGGTTCCTCCGGTCGATACGAGGCGGACTTGCCGGCCGGCAGGCGCACGGTGCGGAGCTTCCGGGCGTAGTCGCTGAACAGCGGAGTGGCGAGTTCATAGGGCAGCACGTCGTCGGCCAGCAACAATTGCTTCTGTCCGGCACTACCGGTCACGGTCAGCAGATCCCACTCCGACAGCTCCTCGGGAGGAGGGGGGGCCGGTTGGCAGCCCGCCAGCAGTGCCAGCAGGATTGCTACCGTGCAATACCGGCAGCGCATGTTCATACGTGCGGCAGTTCAATGGGCGGCAGCGCCTCGACCGTACAGCGATGTTCGTCCATTTCGATACGGGGGTTGGCGCCCTCGTTGCCAGCGTCAATGTTCAGTACCTGCGCCCCTTCCTGCTGCACACAGATCGCCGGGGCGACATTGCCTTCCGGATTGACGATGCCGTCCCACAGAATGTCAGGCAGGCGTCCGTTCTCGCCGAACAGGGCGGTTTTCAGCTGGCGCAGCTCGGGCCGGCCGGGAAGCTGGCCCGACGGGCCGAAGCGGTTGTCACGGATGAAGATGTCTTCCGGGTACGGATCGAATACACCGGCGGTCTCGCGTGGGGCGTAGCCGGCGCTGAAATAGCTGGATACCAGGATGTTGGCCGTGTTGTTGCCCGCGATGTCGTTGTTGAAGATTTCCACCCGGTCATTGGAGTTGATCAGGATGCCGGAGCCCGATGGCACACTGGATACCGCGGTGCCCGGCGGAGCGAAGTTCCGGGTGTTGTTGCCCATCACCTGGTTGTCATGGACGCGGGTGCTGTGGCCTTCCACGGGCAGGTTGGGCATGTTGAACACCAGGATACCACCCGTATTGTCCGTCGCCACGTTGCCGTAGACATCCGCGCCGACCGTGTTCTCGATCTCGATGCCGGCCACATTCCGGCTGGCGCGGTTACCGCGGACGATGACGTTCTCCGACTGCCCGACGTAGATGCCGGCATCGGATGCGCCGATAGCCACGGAGTCCTCGATCAGCGTATGCCGGGTCTGCACGGGGTAGATGCCATAGGCGCCATTGTCTGTATCCGGGCCGCCCGTCCATTCCGTGCGTACGCGCCGTATGATGATGCGTTCTCCGTCCCGGACTTTCAGGGCGTCACCCCGGGTGTCCTCCACCGCGATATCCTCCATGGTGAAGTCGCTGGCCGTGACCAGCAGGCCCTCCGCTCCGCTCAGCTGACCGGCAAAGCTGAGAATGGTCTCGTCCATGCCCGCCCCGCGCAGCGTGATGCCATCCACGGTGAGCGTCAGGCCGCGATCCAGGGAGAAGGTCCCCGTCGGCAGTTGGATGATGTCACCCGGCTCGGCGTCCAGCAGAGCCAGCTGCAGATTCTCCTCGACCCCGGTCACTTCAATGACCCGGCCTTCCCGTGGCCCGCAGGAGACCACGACCAGTCCGGCCAACAACAGCAATGGCATGAGGGCAGGGCGGATCCGGGGGCAAGCGCGTGTAGAGATTCTCATTATTATCACCTCGTCCCAGTGAAAGGCGCCGGATTACAGAACTGTCAGCATAATTCAATCCGGGCAGGCTGTGAAGCACTCTCGATTGGCGGCCGCTCCGGCCTGCTGCTATTCTTGGTGCCATGAATACTTCGCAGAGACAGTCCTCACAGCCCGAATGGGTAGAAACCCTGTACGAACGGCTGGCCGAGGATGACGAAGGCAGGGTCTGCAAGGGAATCAGCGATGATGCCTGTCAGGAAACGCCAGGTAACTTTCTTTTTACACTGGTGGCCAATGCCCTCAGTAACGTGGCTGACCGACTGGCCAGTGCGAAGACCACATTACCGTGGCTGCTGATGCAACTGGGTGGCCCGGCCTGGGCGATCAGTGTGCTGGTTCCCATTCGCGAGTCCGGGTCGATGTTGCCACAGATGTTGATTGGCGAACTGGTCCGTCGTCAGGCCGTGCGTAAATGGATCTGGGTAGGTGGCGGTGTGCTGCAGGGATTTGCTCTGATGGCCATGGGTGGTCTGGCGCTGGTGCTGGACGGGCTGGCGGCGGCGCTGATGATCATCGCGTTGTTGATCGTGTTCAGTCTGTCGCGTGGCGCCTGCTCGGTCGCGTACAAGGATGTGCTTGGCAAGACCATTCCCAAGACCCGGCGGGGTCGACTGAGCGGCTGGATCAGTGCGCTGTCCGGCGGTGCGGCCATGGCGGCCGGTGTGGGGTTGGGGACGCTGGCCGGGGAAGGGTCCACGCTGCTCTACGCGGGCCTGGTGGCGACGGCAGGCGCGCTGTGGTTCCTTGCCGTACTGTCATATTCCAGAATCATCGAGTTTCCGGGTGCCACGGAGGGGGGAGCCAATGGCATCAGCGAGGCCGTGGCGCGGCTGCGTCTGCTGCGCGAGGATGCACCATTCCGGCGCTTCGTGATCGGTCGCGGCCTGGCCATGGGGTCCGGGCTGGTGGCGCCTTTCTATGTGGCGCTGGCGCGGGAAGACCTGGGCGGAGCGGTATTCCTGCTGGGTGCCTTCATTGCCGCTGAAGGTCTGGCTGGACTGGTCAGTTCGCCGGTCTGGGGTCGTTGGGCGGATCGCTCCAGCCGACGGGTGTTTGCCATTGCCTGCGGTCTGTCCGGTGTGCTGTCCCTGACCGTGGTGTTGTGGTCGGTGGTCGGTTTTTCCGCCGCCGCCTCGCAGTGGTTCTATCCCTTGGCGTTCTTCCTGCTCGGTGTATCGCATGCGGGAGTGAGGCTGGGACGCAAGACCTACCTGGTTGATATGGCCGCTGGCAACAAGCGCACTGATTATGTGGCGGTGAGTAACAGTGTGATCGGAGCGCTGTTGCTGGCGGCCGGTCTGCTGGGTGCATTGACGGCGCTGGTCTCCATACCGGGGACCATTGCATGGATGGGAGCGGCCGGTCTGCTCGGCGCGGCGATGAGTCTGCGGTGGAGAGAGGTGTCCGGCTGAAGGGAAGGGGGAACGATCGCTCTGGTGGCTTCTCAGGAGCGTGACCTGCCCTCCAGGGCCGGATGCGACGGACCAGGCCGATCCATGTGGTAGCCCTGTGCCATGTCGACGCCGAGGGTGCGAAGCATGTCCAGGGTCTGTTCATCTTCCACGAATTCCGCCACAGTCAGCTTTCCGAGTCCATGGGCCACGTCCACCATGGCTTTCACGAAAGCCTGGTTGTCGGCGTGATTGTGAAGGTCCCGTATGAAGATGCCATCGATCTTGAGCGCCTGGACGGCCAGGTATTTCAGGTAGGCGAATGTGGAGAAACCGGTGCCGAAATCATCCAGACAGACCAGGCAGCCGATCTGCTGCATGGCCTCGATGAATCGCTGGGCATCCTGCATCTCTGATACAGCCGCTGTTTCCGTCAGCTCAATCACCAGTCGGGCTGGCTGGATGCCGGATTCCCGCAGCAGTTGTTCAATGTAGCGGGCCAGTGATGGCTGGTCGAAACTGCGTCCCGAAATGTTGACGGCCAGCGCGGACAACTGCGGATGATCTGCCAGAGTCATGATGGCATTGCGCAGAACCCAGCGATCTATTTCCATAATCTGTCCGCTTTTCTCGGCAACCGGAATAAACTGACCGGGCATGATCAGTTGTTCCGGATCGGCCGGATCACGCATGCGGACCAGCGCTTCCAGGTGTCGTAATTCGCGGCTGGTGGTATCGTATACGCCCTGAAAATGCAGCTCCAGCAAATCACGTTCAAGCGCCTGGGCAATCCTGGATACCCAGGTCATGCGGATCATCATGTTGGCCGAATCATCACGGTCGGCATCATACAGCGCCCAGGTATTCTTGCCGGCATTCTTGGCCTGGTACATGGCGGCATCGGCATGCGCCACCAGATCTTCCGCGTTATCACCATGTTGTGGATAGGTGGTGATGCCGATGCTCGTGGTCAGTCGCAGGTTGCTGCCCCGGAAGCGGAACGGGATCGAGGAAACCGTGCGACTGATGCGCTCGGCCAGGCGATTGGCGTTCGGTGTCGCGTCGGACAGCTCGGTCAGAATGGCGAACTCATCGCCGCCCAGGCGGGCGAAAACCTCGCCGCTACGGACCAGCGTGGCGATCTCTCCGGCCGTGCGGACCAGCACGGTATCACCGGCCCGGTGGCCAAAGCTGTCGTTGATGTACTTGAAATCGTCCAGATCAAAATACAATACGGCGAAGCGGGTCTGGTGTCTGTGCGCGCTCCGGATCATCCATTCCAGGTGTCTCTGGAATCGGTGACGGTTGTACAGTCCGGTCAGCGGATCGTGCTCGGCCAGGTAGACCAGTTGCTGTGCGGTCTGACGCTCGTGCGTGACATCCTCGTACAGCCAGAGACGGCCGATGGTGCGTCCGTCCTCTTCATTGACCGGATAGGACAGCTGGGTAAAGATGCGACCATCGTGCAGGTCCAGCTCAAAATGTTCACTGATTTCCTGGGTGTCCAGGACATGCAGAACATGCTTCGACGCGTGGTCGGGTCGGGCGAACTGGTGTGGGGAGTGCTCCAGCACCTTGCGGGTGGAGTGCCCGGTCAGATTGAGATGTTCGTCGATTCCCCACATACGCTGGAAGGCCGGGTTGACATATTCCACCCTTCTTTCGTGATCCTCGAACAGGATGCCGATGCTCATGGCCGAGAGCAGGGCGGCCATGCGGCTCTGCTCTCGCCGCGTCAGCGCCAACAGTTCGCTCTGGCGTCGTTTTGACTCGCGCAGGGCCTGCAGCGAGAGCTGCATGTCGGTAACATCCTGCAGCGTGCCGGCATACCGGATGTGGTTGTCGGCATGATCGTGGATGAGGTGCCAGGTGGGTCTCAGGTAGCGGGCCGGTCCGTTCGTCGGATTGGTGCGGAAAACGGCGCCGACCGGATGGTTGCCCTGCGCCATGTCCTGCATGGCCTGCCGGACTGCATTGCGGTCTTCGGGGTGGATCAACTCCAGGTACGAGTCGGTGTCCGGGACGCCCGTCCCGGGGTCCGATTTCAGCAGACGGAACATCTCACGCGACCAGTACGCGTGGTTGCCCCGGGCATCGTACTCCCAGTGACCCAGCGATGCCTGACGCTCGGCGCGCTCGAGGCGGTGCCTGGACTGCACCAGCTCAGTCGCATCCATGATGTGTCCCTGCAGGTACAACAGCGCGCCGTCTTCACCGAACACGGCCTGTCCCCGTTCCTGTACGGAACGTACCGTGCCATCCTGGGTCACCAACTGATACCAGAGTTCATAAGTACCGCCGTCATGGCGTATCGACTGCTGTACCTCCTGCCAGACATCTTCCCGGTCCGACGAATGGATGAGATCCGCCAATCCCCGATGTTCACTGTGCAGAAGCTGTTCGATAGGGTATCCGGTGACTTCCTTTACATTACCGTTAAGGTAAAGAAGGGACCAGTTCCTGTCATTGCGACATCGGAACACAAAACCATTGATGATGTTCAGCACCCGATCCAGGTCCATCATGTATTGCGCGTTGCTGATCCGCGTAATCGCAATCAGTGCAATGGCGGCCAGCAGGGCGCAGATGGCCATGGGCAGTTGTATCGGTACTCCGGTAAGGGCATAAATCTCGCGTTCGTCGGGCAGCCAGGCTGGTAGCGCCGGATCCTGGTGCATGGACAACAACGAAAGCAGACCGTACAGAAGAGAAGCGATCGCCGCGCCGACAAGCCAGGGAAGCATCTCTCGGGCATCGGGTTGTCGGGGCAGACTCCGTATGGTCTGCACCATGGCCAGGCTGGCCAGAAGGGCGGCGGGTACGCCAATGAACAGCCGGCTCGCATTGGCCAGCCCCAGTGCCGGGTTCTGCGATTGCTGAGCCGCGAAGACGGTCAGCAGGAGCAGGAGGGCCGACAGCCATGGCGCGTTCATGGGGCCGGGAGTGAGCGAACGGAGCGATCTTCTGGCGAATTCCAGCAGCGAGAGGAAGGCCGCGGTGGAAACCATGCCAAGCGTCCAGTCCAGCCAGTCGGATTCGGTGAACTCCCGTTGCCAGTCCAGGAAGTCGGTAATGCCGTAAAGCACACCGAAGATGCCCACCAGCCACAGATGGCGGGTGAAAGCCATGCGATTGTGGTCGGTTGGCAGCAGCAGTGCCACCACGCCCAGAACGATGAACGCCACACCCGACGTATAGAACAGGTAGGCCAGGTTCGGATCCAGGGGCATGGACGGCATGGGCCGACTACATCCTCGAGTCGATGAAGTCGCGCAGTGCTTCGGCTGTCGCGGGACGCACCAGTGCATCCACTGCCCGACCCTGACCATCCAGCAATACCACCGTGCCATCGCCCGCATTGTGTCGCTCTGCGAAACGCCGCCCATCTGGATGGCCGGTCTGCACGACCAGGAAATCCATGGTCTGTTCATAATCTGGATGGACCTGGTCCATCAATTCCATGACCTGTTCGCCGCCCATGATGCCCACGTCCCGCACCATTACCAGGGCGGGGCGTCCCTGGCCGGTAATGGACAGATCACTGGGGAAGGCACTTCGGGGTGCCAGTTGCCAGAGTATAGCCAGTACCACGGCCAGGCAGATGCCGGTCACCAGCCATTTGAGCCAGCCGGGCATGGTTGTACGCAATTCCTCGTTCATCGTTAGGATTCCTTACAGCGGTAGCAGTTCATTTCGGGTGCATGCGGACGGGTAACTCACTGTACCCCTTGACGAAACTGGAGTAAATCCGCACCGGCTCGCCGGTGACCTCCACGCGGTCGAAGCGTTCCAGGATCTCCTCCCACAGCACCCGGAGTTGCATTTCGGCCAGGCGATTGCCCATGCAGCGATGTATGCCGGTGCCAAAAGACAGGTGTTGGCGCACGCGGGGACGGTCGATGATGAACTGGTCCGGATTCTCGATGGCGCGTTCGTCCCGGTTGGCCGAGGCATACCACAGTACGACCTTGTCGCCGGCGCGAATCGATTCTCCGCCCAGTTCGGTATCCCGGGTTGCGGTCCGTCGCATGTAGGCCAGCGGAGTCTGCCAGCGCACGATCTCGGAGACCATGCCCGGAATCAGCGACGGGTCATTCTTCAGTTTGCCAAACTCCCGCGGGAACTCGTTCAGTGCCAGCACGCCCCCGCTGATGGAGTTGCGTGTGGTGTCATTGCCGCCCACGATCAGCAGGATCAGGTTGCCCAGAAACTCCCGCGGGGGCATGTCACGGGTTGCCTCGCCGTGGGCCAGCATCGAGATCAGGTCATTACCCGGCGGCGCATCCGCGCGTTCCCGCCAGAGCCGGCTGAAGTACGCCAGGCACTCCTGCAGTATCTGGTATCCTTCTTCATAGCTGTCTATGATACCGGCGCCGGGGATGGCAGTGGCCACATCGGACCACCA
>JAWLFN010000077.1:0-11208 GCA_041685555.1 Gammaproteobacteria bacterium
CCGGCACCCCGCCCCCTCTGCACGCTGACGCGCGAGCCACAACACCAACCATTGATCCACAACAACCACGACTGTGACATTTTGTCATGACTCCGACTGGCTGTTGAATAATCAGCACCTTACCCATATATTGACCGGCACCAACAATAACGGGCATGACTACCCATGATTGAAATCGATCATCTGACCAAGCGTTTCGATGCCTTCACGGCCGTGGATGACCTGAGCTTCAACGTCCGCGAGGGTGAAGTACTGGGCTTTCTCGGTCCCAACGGTGCCGGCAAGTCCACCACCATGAAAATCATCACCGGCTTCCTGGCGCCCACGGCGGGCACCGTAAAGGTCGACGGTCACGACATTGCCGATGACCCCATCGAGGTGAAGGCGCTGATCGGCTATCTGCCGGAAGGAGCGCCGAGTTATCCGGACATGACCGTGCTGGAGTTCCTGGAGTTCATTGCCGAGGTCCGCGGTCTGAGTGGAGACGATAAAGTACGTCGGGTGCAGCATGTGATCGACCGGGTGGCGTTGGAAACGGTCTGCCACAAGACCATCGACACGCTGTCCAAGGGCTTCAAGCGCCGGGTCGGGCTGGCCCAGGCCATCCTGCATGACCCCAAGGTGCTGATTCTCGACGAGCCCACCGACGGCCTCGACCCTAATCAGAAGCTGCAGGTCCGCGAACTGATCCGCAACCTGGCGCGAGACAAGATCGTCATCGTCTCCACCCACATTCTGGAAGAGGTCACCGCGGTATGCACCCGGGCCATCATCATTTCAGAGGGCCGGATCGTTGCCGATGGCGCGCCGCACGAACTGGAGTCGCGTTCCCGATACCACCGCGCCATCGGTCTGCGCTTCCGCGAGGCATTCGACCTGCGCGCGGCACTGAAAGGTGAATCCGGCATCGCCGACATCGAGGCCCGGATGGATGAGCCCAACAGCTTCACGGTGATTCCCGAACCGGACGCCTCCCTGTTCGACCGGCTGGTCACCCTGTCCCGCGAGCAACAATGGCCGCTGGAGGAGCTGTACGTGGTCCGGGGCCAGCTCGAGGACTTTTTCCGCCGCATCACGGCATCCGATCACCGGAACCCCGCCGCCGAAGCGCGACAGTAACGAGGATTCATCACATGGGAAAGACAGGCATCATTTTCCGACGTGAGCTGACGGCGTACTTCACCACGCCACTGGCCTACGTCTTCATCGTGATCTTCCTGGTCATGAATGGCATCGCCACCTTTGACATGGGCGGATTCTATGAACGCGCACAGGCGGACCTGCAACCGTTCTTCGACTTCCATCCCTGGCTGTATCTGGTCATGATCCCGGCACTGGCCATGGGACTGTGGGCCGATGAGCGCAAGACCGGCACCATCGAGCTACTGCTGACGCTGCCGGTGCGGCTGGCCGACGCCGTGGCCGGTAAGTTCCTGGCGGCCTGGGTACTGGCGGGCATCGCACTGGCATTGACCTTTCCAATCTGGATCACCGTCAATTACCTGGGCGATCCCGACAACGGCGTGATCCTGGCTGCCTACCTGGGCAGCTGGCTGATGGCCGGCGGCTTCCTGGCCATCGGCTCATGCATGTCCGCGATCACTCGCAATCCGGTGATTGCCTTCATCCTGACCGTCACTATCTGCTTCCTGTTTGTGGTGGCCGGGTCCAACATTGTACTCAACACGATTCCCGACTGGCTGCCCCAGTTTCTGGTGGATGCCATTGCCGCCATGAGCTTTCTGACCCATTTCGAGGCCATCAGCAAGGGCGTGCTGGACCTGCGCGACATCCTGTTCTTTGTCGTGTTCATTGTTGCCTGGCTGCTGGCCAGCGCCATTGTCATCGAACTCAAGAAAGCCAACTGACGGGAGCAGTCCATGATCAAGAAACAACTGTTTTCAGCCACCGGACTGGTACTGACCGCGATTGCACTGCTGTTCGTGGTGGGATTGATCAGCCTGTTTCCTCGGCTGCGCATCGACCTGACCCAGGACAACCTCTACACGCTGGCGGATGGCACCCGCGAGATCGTCAGCAACCTGGATCGGCCGGTGGAGCTGCTGTTCTTTTATTCCGAGGAAGGTGCCGCGGACACACCGCAGATCCGCGCCTATGGCAATCGGGTGCAGGAGCTGCTGCGCGAGATGGAAATCGCCAGCAATGGCAATCTGAGCCTTCGGGTCATCGACCCGGAGCCCTTTTCCGTGGAAGAAGACCTGGCCACCGAGTACGGCATCCGGGCCGTACCGCTCACCTCCGGCGGCCAGGAGATCTTCTTCGGGCTGGTGGCGCGTGACCCCACGACCGTCAGTGACGGGGACGAGGAATCGGACTCGGAGCCTGTGTACGAGGCCATGCCATTGATCCGTCCGGACCAGGAACAGTTCCTGGAGTACGAATTTTCCCGTCTGATCACACAGGTGGAGGATCCCGAGCAGCCGGTGGTGGGTTTCCTGTCCTCTCTGGACATTGACGGTGGACTGAATCCGCAGACCCAGCAGCGCACACCGACCTGGGCAATCATGGAAAACATACGCTACCTCTACGAGACCCGGCGCATTCCTTCCGACGTCACCATGATTGATGAAGATGTCGATGTGCTGATGGTCGTCCACCCCCAGGACCTGAACAACCAGGCGCGGTATGCCGTGGAGCAGTTCGTGCTGGGTGGAGGCCGGGCCATGGTCTTCGTGGACCCCAACTCCGATACCCAGACGCAACAGATGCTGAACCGTCAGGGCGATTTCGAGACCACCTCTTCAGGACTGACCGGGTTGCTGGAAAACTGGGGCGTGCAGTATGACCCCGAACAGGTGGTCGCCGATCGAGAGAACGCACTGATGATCTCCATGGGTCAGGGCTCGCGCCCGATCAGCCACATCGGCATGATGGGCATCCAGCGTGACGGCATGCTCAGTGACATGATCACGGCGGAACTGCAGATACTGAACATCGCCTCGCCCGGCGCGCTGCGGCCGATCGAGGAATCCGGCATGGAGTTCGATCCACTGCTGCGTACGTCGCGTGATTCAGGCCTGATGGACAATGCCTGGTTCTACGACCTGACGGATCCCACCATCCTGCTGGACGAATTCGAACCGGATGACCAGCGTCATATCATCGCCGCGCGAGTCAGCGGCATGGCTGATAGCATCTTTCCGAACGGACCGCCGATCCTGGACCCCGACGAACCCCGCGCATTTGACCTGGTCGTTGACGACGACATGGAAACCGCGGAACTGGTCGACCCGCTGGAAGAAGATGCCCCCGAGCTGCCGGAGCAGATCATGCGTTCGGAAAACCCGATCAATCTGATCGTGGTGGCCGATTCCGACCTGCTGTCGGACCGGATGTGGGCCCAGTCGCGCGAGGTACTGGGTGAGCGCGTCACCCAGGCTTTCGCAAACAACGGCGACTTCGTCATCAATGCGCTGGACAATCTTTCCGGCAGCGAGGAACTGATCAGTATCCGCAGTCGGGGCAGCTATGCACGCCCCTTCACCCGGGTGCTGGCAATGCAGCGCGAGGCGGATGAACGACTGCGCCAGGAAGAAACCAACCTGTTGAACCGTCTTTCCGAGACCGAACAGCAGATTGCGGCCCTGACACAGCAGGAAGGCGAAGGCAGCGGCGGCCCGACCCCGCAACAGCAGGCCGAGATCGACCGCTTCATGCAGGAGCAGCTGGAAACCCGTCGGCGGCTGCGCGAAGTCCGTTTCCAGCTGAACGAGGACATCGAGCAGCTGGGCGCCCGGTTACAGCTCATCAACACACTGCTGGTGCCGGTATTGCTGATCATCGTCGCGCTGGTGGTCGCCTACCTGCGACGCCGCAGACGCCAGATCGCCGAGCAGTAGACGCACCTGGCCTTTCACCATTGAAAGGCCGGTCCGATCCATATCGGGCCGGCCTTTTCTCTTCAATGTACCCGGTAGGGCAATCGCAGCCTGACCCAGGTTCCCTCGCCCACGGTGCTGTCGATATCCAGTCGCCCGCCATGGGCTTCAGCGATCAGATTACACAGGTACAGACCGAGACCGAACCCGCCGGTATTACGCTGGCGAGCGCTGTCGACCCGGTAGAACGGCTCCTGGACGCGCGCCAGGTGTTGCGCTGATATGCCTTCCCCGTGATCCCGCACGCACAGCATGGCGCCATGATCGTCGAAGTCGACGCTGACATGAATGGCCCGATTGCGTCCGTACCGCACCGCATTGTTGACAATATTGGCAAACAGCAGCCGGATACGCAGCCTGTCGATCTCCACCACCCGGTCCTGATCCGGCAATGCCAACTCGAACCCGCCCGGATAGTCCTGATAGGGTTCCGACAGATAAGCGATGTACTCGCCGAAATGGACTTTCTCCGCAGACAGCGCCGCGTGTCGGGTACTGAGCCGCTCGGCTTCGATCAGATCGGAGATCAGCAGATCGATCTCGTCGATGTCATCACGCAGCGTGTCACGCAATGTCCCCTCTTCCATGAATTCCAGCTGCAGTTTGGCGCGGGTCACCGGGGTACGCAGCTCATGACTGATGGCCAACAAAAGCTGTCGCTTGGCTTCCAGCAGAGACTGCAGCGAGTCGGCCATTTCATTGATGCTCGCGGTCAGTTCACCCAGCTCATCGGTCCGTCCCACTTCCACCCGGTAATCCAGCTCGCCCTCGCAGATGCGCTCCGCTCCTTCTCGCAGCCGACGCACCGGATCGAGCAGTCGCCGGACCAGATAGTAATTGAACAGCAGCACGAAGATCACCATGCCCAGCCCGACATAGATCGCGGCGTAGTCATAGTCACTGAGCGAGGGGGCACGCCGGTTCAGGTAATACTCGTATCCGCCGCGATCCACATAGATGACCTGTTCATTACCCACGGCCAGCATACGGGCCTCATCGGACAGGGTACGGACAAACTCCGCCCGTGATATGTCCAGATCGTCCTGGTCATCGGATTGCCAGTTGATGTGCGGGCTGCGGATGATGATGGTCAGTGACAGCTCATCGGCCAGCTGGGCGGCCCGGTTCAGGTCCGGCGGCGCGCCGATGGCATCGACGATCAGGCGGACATTGTCCAGGTAGAACGCCGGCAGCGGGTTGAGCCGCTCACGACGCCAGTTCTGATCGATCTGGCGCAGCGTCAGCGTGATGATGAGGAAGAAGAACAGGGCACTGGCGCTGAAGATCAGTAGCAGACGGAAGAACAGCGACCGCGGCAGAGCTGGTCGCCATGTCATCATGCCGGCTCGCCAACAAAGGTATAGCCACGTCCCCACACCGTCTTGATGAAACGTGGCGTCTTGGAGGTATCGCCCAGCTTGTGACGAAGGCGGCTGACCAGGGTGTCGACGGCCCGCGAGAACAGTTCGGCGTCAATCCCGCGCAGGCGATTCATCAATTCATCGCGGGTGAAGGTCTTGTTGGGCGACTGCATGAAAAGCACCAGCAGTTCGTATTCCATGGTGGTGAGGTCCACATCCTCGCCATCCAGTTGCACGGTGCGGCGGGCCGTATCGACTTCCAGTCCCTCGAATTTTGGCAACTGCTCGCTGCTGCGCGAGTCCTCGGAGGCCCGGCGCAGGATATTGCTGATCCGGGCCACCAGCTCACGCGGCTCAAAGGGCTTGGGCAGATAATCATCGGCCCCCAGTTCCAGGCCGACAATGCGGTCGGTCACCTCGCCATGCGCGGTCAACATCATGATCGGCAGCTGACCGTACACAGAGGTCTTGGCGCGGATCTCGCGGCAGATCTCGAAACCGTCTTTTTCCGGCAACATGACATCCAGGATCAGCAGATCCGGCTTGTGCCGCTTCAGATGCTCGAAGCCCTTGCTGGGGGTATGCGCCACGGTCACATTCATGTCATAGCGCTCCAGGTACTGCGTCAGCAACTGGCCCAGCTTCTCATCATCATCGATCAGGAGTATCTCTTTCATCAAAGTCCGCCAGTTGATGTCTCACAGCCGAGTATCCCGGGCCGCCGATAACAACGGGAGTTTACGAATTCGACGGCCGGAAATCAATTCAGCGTGACCCCGTCAAAAACCGCCGGCCTTGCTGTATCATGCCCCCTCGAGGAGTTTCCATGATCAGTCTACGCAACGCCCGCCTGATGCGCGGCGAACAGGTCCTGCTGGAGCAGACCGACCTGACCATCCACAAGGGCCGGAAGATCGGCGTGATCGGCCGCAATGGCAGCGGCAAGACCAGTCTGTTCGCCTGCCTGACCGGACAGATCAGTCTGGATCAGGGAGACCTGGACATGCCGGAGGGACTGCGCATCGCCTGGATGCAGCAGGAAACCCGTGGCCATTCCCGCAGCGCCGTCGATCATGTGATAGACGGGGACCACCGCTACCGGGCGGTGGAACAACGATTGATGAGCGCCGAGCAACGCGACGACACCGACGGCATCGTGCAGGCCCACAGTGAACTGGACCGCATGAATGCCTACGACATCGATGCCCGTGCCCGCCAACTCCTGTCCGGCCTGGGATTCTCGACCGACGAGTTCGACCGGCCGGTATCGGCCTTCTCCGGTGGCTGGCGCATCCGCCTGAACCTGGCCGCCGCCCTGATGGCGCCCTCCGACCTGCTCCTGCTGGACGAGCCCACCAACCACCTGGATCTGGAAGCGACCCTGTGGCTGGAGCAGTGGCTGAACCGCTACGAAGGAACGCTGCTGATCATCTCGCACGACCGGGGTTTTCTGGACCGGGTGATCGATCATGTGATCAGCTTCGAGGATGGCCGATTGATCCTCTATCGTGGCAATTACACGGCCTACGAGAAACAGCGCGCCGAGCGCCTGGCGCAACAGCAGGCCATGGCGGAAAAGCAGCAGCGCCGACGAGCGGAAATCGAGGCTTTCGTCGCCCGGTTCCGGGCCCAGGCCAACAAGGCCCGACAGGCCCAGAGCCGGCTCAAGGAACTGGACCGGATGCAGGAGATTGCGCCCGCCCATATCGACTCTCCCGTCAGCTTCCGTTTCCGGTCCGCGGAAAAGCTGCCCGGCGAGCTGCTGGGCATCGATGGTGGCGTGATCGGTATTGAAGGTAACCCACTGGTCTCGCCGGTCAATCTGCGCCTGCAGCCCGGCTCACGGATCGGCCTGCTGGGGCTGAACGGCAGCGGCAAATCGACCTTACTGCGCACCCTGGCCGGCCGCCTGCCTTTGCTCGACGGCAAGCTTGATACGTCGCGGCACCTCCGGATCGGCTATTTCGCGCAACACCAGGTGGACGAAATGGACGGCCGGCAGAGCGCGCTCAACCTGCTGCAGGAAGCCGACCCGGTGGCGAGGGAGCAGCATCTGCGCAATTTCCTGGGCGGGTTCGATTTCCACGGCGACCGGGTCACCGAGCCGGTATCAAACTTTTCCGGCGGCGAAAAATCACGTCTGGCGCTGGCCATCATTGCCTGGCAACAACCCAATCTGCTGTTACTGGACGAACCCACCAACCACCTGGACATGGAGATGCGACATGCGTTGACCGTGGCCCTGCAGGAATACGAGGGCGGCCTGGTGATCGTCTCTCACGACCGCCACCTGCTCGACAATACAGTGGACGAGTACGCAGTGATCCGCGAAGGACGGTTCCGCGAGTTTGACGGCACCCTGGACGACTACGCCCGATGGTTGCAGGCACAACAGCAGGTTGATGCCACCGCTAAAGCCACCGCGCCGGACCATGCATCCAGCGCAGAGCCGCCGGATGCCAGGAGCCGCCGGCAGGATGCGGCAGCCCGACGCCAGGCCGTGGCTCCACTCCGCAAGGAAGTCCGGGTGCTGGAGACGTCCATTGATGACCTGAACCGCAGACTGTCCGGCCTGGAGGACAGTCTGGCCGACAGTTCACTGTACGAGCCAGACAACAAGAACCAGCTGACCACCCTGTTGCAGCAACAGGCGGAACTGCGCTCGGAACTGCAACACATCGAACAACAATGGCTCGAGAAAGCCGCCGAACTGGAAGAGCACTGAAAAAAGCACATCGCCCATTCAACCCAGAAGGAGTGTAACCATGAAATACCACGAATCCCGGCAATCACGAATCACCTCCCTGTTTGTCGCCACCGTGACCAGCACATTACTGCTGGCCGGTGCAGGGCCGGCACTGGCTCAGGGGCAGGGAGGAATGGAACCGGCCGATCTGGACCAGATGATCGAGGCCTTGCAGATCCGCGAGGACCAGGAGGAGGCGTTCCGGTCCGCCATGGAAGAAATCCGTTCCGACCGCTCCGACGCGATGCGAGGCCGCGGTCAAGGTCAAGGTCAAGGTCAAGGTCAGGGACATGATCAGTCCAGCGAGCGTGCACAGGAGAGACGCGGTGGAGCCCGCGGCGAGGAGATGCGTGACGGGGGAGACCGCGGTCAACACGGCCGGGGTAACGGTGGACAGGGCGAAGGCATGGGACGGGAAAGGATGCAGGAACGCCAGCAGCGTGCCGAGAACATACTGTCCGACGTACTGACGGATGAGCAGATGACCCGGTTTCGCGAATACCGCCGGGAGCGCATGCGGGAAATGAGACAGCAGAGGCAACAGCAACGCGACGGTCAATGACATCCGAGCGCGTCCCTCTGGTCCTGGCGGGTGCCGGACACGCCCATCTGGTGGCCATTCGACGCTGGATCGATGCCGGCTGGCGCGCTCCGGCTGGCACCCTGCTGCTCAGCCCGACATCAGAAGCCTGGTATTCAGGCATGATGCCGGGATTGATCGCCGGGCGATTCCGGCCGGATGAGTGCGCCATCGAGCTACAGGCACTATGCGAGACCATCGGGATCACGTTCCGGCAAGGATCAGTGCAGCACCTGGACTGGCAGGCCCGCATTCTGCGTACCGATGACGGCCCGATTCCCTTCGACGTCCTCTCCATCAATACCGGCTCGATACCGCCGGCCCCGGATCCGCGCGATCACTCGGTCGCTCTTGTTCCCGCCAAGCCATTTCCCTGCTTCACCCGGGCGTGGCAACAATGGCGCGACGAGGGACCTCCCCGACATATGACGATACTGGGAGGCGGACCGGCCGCCTTCGAACTGGCCCTCGCCCTGCGCCGTGCCTTTCCGGACATGGCACTGTGTCTGCTGAGTGATCGCGGACTGCTTGAGGGACACCCCGGGCGGCTGGTCCGATACGCGGAGAAACTGCTGAGGCAACGACATGTCGATGTGCGCACTGGCTGGCGTATCGACCATACACGGGAGGGGACCCTCTGGTCCGCATCATGTCCGGTCGTGGCCACCGATGTTCTGGTGCTGGCCAGTGGGGCGGCGCCACTACCCTGGTATACGGACAGCGGGCTTCCCACCAGGAACGGCTTCTTCGCGGTCGACCCGACACTGCAGTCCAGCGCCGACTCCCGGGTGTTTGCGGCCGGGGACTGCATCGACCTGCCTGGCGCTCTCCGTTCCGGTGTCTACGCCGTCAGACAGGGCGCCACGCTGGCTCACAACCTTCGGGCCACACTGGAAAAGGCCCCCCTGCAACAGTATCAGCCACGCTCCCGCTCACTGGCCCTGTTGTCCACCGCGGACGGTGGCGCCCTGCTGAGTTATGGCCGCTGGTCTGCCCGCGGCCGCCTTCCCGGATTGTGGAAGGATCACCTCGACCTGGGGTTCATGAAACGGCACCGATTATGATTACAACCGGTTTACGGCCTGTTCGATGCGCGCCGCGACTCCATACCAGCAGCGAGGTATCGGGAGGCAGCAGATCGGGCCAGGCCGGCTCGAGGGTCAGACGAAACGCCGAGCCTGTTGCTGAAAACCCGCAGCAACCTGTTACGCCGTTGGGTGGACTGAGCAGCCCCCCCGCGCCAACTATCCGCCATCACGGGATGCCGGCGGATCGACCCCACGTGGCAGCCGCATCGCCAGCGCCGACGATGCGGCCACGAATGCCGCCGACACCAGCAGGCAGGCCGCCAGGCCGAGCGTCTGATACACCACACCCGACAGCACCGTGCCCACCAGTCGACCCGCTGCATTGGCCATGTAATAGAAACCCACGTCCAGTGACACACCCTCCTCGCGTGCGTAGGACACGATCAGATAGGAGTGTACCGAGGAGTTGATCGCGAATACGGCCCCGAACAGCAGCAATCCGCCGATCAGCAACGGCTCCACACGCCAGTCAGCCAGCAATGCAACGGCAATACCGACCGGCAACAGACTCAGCACGGCTGCCCACAGCCAAGCCGTGCGTCCGTCTGGATATGTGCCTGTGATACGTGGCGCCAGCGCCTGGATGAATCCGTAGCCGATCACCCAGACGGCCATCATGGTGCCAACACTCACATGATCCCAGTCCAGCCGGGTCTGCAGAAAGACCGGCAACGCCACCACGAACCAGACATCGCGCGATGAGAACAGAAAGAAACGCGCCGCCGACAACCGGTTGATCGCCGGACTCTTGGAAAGCAGTTCACGGAACTTAGGACGGAACGAGGTCGTTCCCAGGTCCCGTTCCAGCAACAGCATGCTGAGCAACAACACGAAGGCCAGGCTGCCCCCCATGATCCACAGCGCACCGCGAAATCCGAAAGCCGCGAGCAATGCGCCACCCAGGAAAAAACCGGCCCCCTTCATGGCGTTCTTGGATCCGGTCAATCGCGCCACCCAACGGTACAGCGCGCCATCGGCATCCCGTACCAGCATCCGGATACTGCTCTTGGCGCTCATTTTGTTCAGATCCTTGGCGATGCCGGACAGGGCCTGAGTGACCATCACATAAAACACGGTGAGCATGGATGGATCGGCCAACAGCATGGCCAGTGCAACGATCTGCAACGCCAGCCCCACGTGCATGGTCATGTTCAGGCCGATGCGAGTTGCCACCCAGCCACCGAACAGGTTGGTGATCACCCCGAACAGCTCGTACAGGATGAACAGCGTGGCGATCTCCAGCGGCGAGAAACCCTGGTCGTGGAAGAACAGGACCACCAGCATGCGCAGGGCGCCGTCGGTCAGGGTGAAGGCCCAGTAGCTGAGCGTGACCACAATGTATTGAGCGACAGGATTGTTTCGGATCACCACGTACTCCGGATGAGCAATAATTGTCGGCCGCCAGCGGCGCCGGCGAGTGCGGGGCCCGTCAGGAACAATCAGGCCATGTCTTGCCCGGACCGGAAAATCGGATAGACACGGACAACTCCGCGAGGCGGTCCCTCGCCGAGCGCTTGGGAGTCCGATTTTCCGG
>JAWLFN010000307.1:0-2691 GCA_041685555.1 Gammaproteobacteria bacterium
AGAGCAAACTCCCAGATATGCGAGGATCGGGTCGGCCGGCCCATGGCGTGATCCGCGCCTTCCAGCTGCGCATGCAACCTCTCCGCCAGTGGGTCGGTACGCACCCGGTAGGTCATCGCCTGTCGCTCCCCGCCGTTCAGTGACATCCATACCGAGTCCCGCGGCCCACCATCGAAGAGGTTGACCACCACTTTCGTATCGTCCGCCAATCGTCCCCGGTTGACGCTGTCCGCATCGGGGAGAGCCGGGGGCGGGTCCAGCATGACCCGCAGGTGCCGGTTGGCATCGGCGCCGTACGGGAACGGATGGAAGTCCGGTACCAGTTCCACGTCGTCGAAGCGCAGCAGGTAGAAACCGTTCGGCGTGCCGTCCTGCATCATGGCATCGTTGACGCCGCGGGCGTCTTCCAGGCCGGTATGCCAGCCGTTGCCCCGCACCTGTGCCAGGGTGTGGGCAATCCATGGCTGCTCGTGCCAACCGTGATCGTGCCCGATCTCCACTTTCCAGCTGTTGCTGGTATCGTGCCCGGCAATACCATAGATGTGCTCGAAGGGCTTGAGGATCTCCAGCAGTGCCGTGAAATTCTCTGTATACGGCCCCGTGGCCGGCTCCTCGCCGCTGTCATCCACGGCTTCCGATACCAGGGGAATATGAGAGGCGATGACGATCAATCTGTCGCGGGGGACATGGGCCAGATCCCGCTCCAGCCAGTACAGCTGGTCTTCGGGGATGTAGCCCCGGTACCGGTCGCCGTCGTCCAGGCGCTTGCCGTCACCGGCGTATTCCACGTTGTTCAGGGCCACAAAGTGGACGCTGCCGTGGTTGAACGAATAGTACGTGGGGCCGAAATGGTGTTTGTAGGTTTCCGTGGCGAAGCGGGCGTCCGGGGACTCGAAGTTCAGGTCGTGATTGCCTGGCAGGTACCACTGCGGCACATCCATCAACGCCATCATCGCCTTGTGGCGGTCGTAGAGGTCGAGGCTGTCGAAAACCACATCACCCACCGTGATACCGAACTCGGCATCGAATGGATTGCCGATCAATGGGGTGATCAGATCCTCGCGCAGTTTGTCCTGATCCAGTTCCGAGCGTGCCTGCGGGTCGGCGAAGGCGTAGGCATCGAACTGTTCTCCGCTTTCATCGGCCGGACCCGTCAACGGAAAGTCGATGGATTCCGGCAGCGGGCCCGTGGCGCCGGTCACCGGATAACGCCACTGTACTTCCGTACCATCAACCTCCCGCGGTGTGCCGTCGGGATAGTGGCGGTAGTGGAAGCGGGGGAGATTGTTCTCGTCCACCGTGACACGGTAGCCGGCCGGCTGGGAGATGAACAGGATCTGTGCAGGTGCCAGTGAGATCTCGTAGCGTCCTTCGGCATCGGTCCGCACCACTTCGCAGCCGTTACTGACACTGACGCCGGCGACGCCCGGTTCGCCATTGTCCGGTTCTCCGTTACCATTGCCATCAACGAAGACGGTACCTTTCGCCAATTCGGCGTCCGGATGTGAAGTGCCGCACTGGGCCAGCGCCGGAGAGCTGGAGAGCATGAGCAGTATCGGCGGGACAATGAGTGCAGGTTTCGGGAAACGCATAAGGACAGGTTCCTGGGCAGGTCGTGCAGGCCACCCCAGGGAGCCTGCCGTCTCAGTGGGTACTGACAGTCACCCTAGCGTGTGGGTTTGACGCGTCTGTGACAGTGAGGCCCTACCGCTGGACCCAGCCACCACAGACCGGAAACACCTGGCCGACAAAACAGTTGGCGGCATCGCTGCACAGGTAGGCCACGAATTGCGCGTCCTCCCGGGCACTGACCAGTCGGCCCAGCGGCACCTCTCGTTTCAGCCGTTCCTGGAAGCGCGGATTCTCCTGTACGGAGGCGGGGAAGTAGGTGGGGTTGTCGACAAAGTTCTGGGCGATGGCGTTGATGCGGATGTTCTCCCGGGCCAGTTCCACCCCGACGGCCTGTGCCCAGCCGAGCTGGGCGCCTCGGGCGGCGCTGTAGGTGGAGGCGCGCCTCATGCCGCGCAGGGCGGCGGCGCTGCCCATGACCAGCATCTTGCCGGCACCGCGTTCGCGGAACTGCGGCAGCACGGCACGCAGCAGACGGGGCAGGGGATCGACCAGTGCCGCGAATGTGTCTCGCCATTCTTCCTCGCCCACATCGGCCACCTTGCTGTCCGGCGCCGGAATCGCCAGGTTGGCGACCAGGATGTCCACCTGCCCGGCGCGTTCGACCAGGCACGCCGGGGCGTCAGGGTCCCGCAGTGATTCTGTATCGGCGGTGACGGTGGCGCCCTGTGCCTCCAGCACTTCGGTCAGCACCGGGCCCATGAAGGCGTCCGCATGGGTCAGCAGTATCCGTTTTCCATTCAGTGTCATATCACTCATGCCGGGCTCCCCATGCCGTCCTCCGCCGCAATGGCCTGACTCTGCCAGAGGCCAGTATGCCCCGGATCAGTCGCGCACGTCGACCCGGCCATCCACGTCGCGGTAGAGCACATTGCCGGACCCGGTGTTCCGTGCCGTGAAGTCGCCCCGGACACTTTCAACGCGGATGTCGCCTGATCCGTCATCGTCCACGATCACGTCGCCGCTGACCCCTTCGATGCGGATGGAACCGGAGCCGTCATCCGGGATGTGCACGTTGCCCTCGATGTCGCGGATGGCGATGCTGCCCGAGCCGTCCCGCAC
>JAWLFN010000308.1:0-2663 GCA_041685555.1 Gammaproteobacteria bacterium
ATCAGGAGATCATTCAGCAGTACTTTCACGTCTCGCCACTGTTGCTGCTGGTGCCGGCCGGCGTGATTTTCCTGATCGTGAAAAAAGTGCCCGCGCTGCCCGCCCTGTTTTGCGGCGCCGTGCTTGGCGCGCTGAGCGCGGCATTCCTGCAGCAGCCCCTGCTGCAGTCGCTGGCATCCGAGTTTGGCGGTCTGTACCAGACCATCATGCAGGCGGTGTACGGCAGCATCTCCATAGCGACCGGCAACGAGATCCTGGACGAATTGCTGAGCAGTGGCGGTATGGCGGGCATGCTCAACACCGTCTGGCTGATCCTCTCGGCCATGGTGTTCGGTGGCAGCATGGAGGCCAGCGGTTTCCTGTCGCGGATCACGGCGGCGCTGCTCAGCCGCGTGCGCAGCGATGCCGGCCTGGTGACCGCCACCGGTGCCACCTGCCTGGTCACCAATGTGTCCGCCTCGGACCAGTATCTGTCGCTGGTGGTGCCCGGCCGCATGTTTGCCAGCGCGTACCAGGATCGCGGTCTGGCGCCCCAGAACCTGAGCCGGACGCTGGAGGACACCGGCACGGTCACCTCGGTGCTGGTGCCCTGGAATACCTGTGCGGCCTATCACGCCAGCGTGCTGGGTGTGGCCACCCTAAGCTACGCGCCCTGGGCCTTCTTCTGCCTGATCAGTCCGGCCATGACCCTGCTGTTCGCCTGGAAGCGCATCCGGATTGCACGAATTCCTGATAATGGTAATGGTTCTCATTTACATTCCGGAAAAGTTGCGATAGAGTGACCCTGCTTTGCCAGTAAACACAACCAGCAGGGAGTTACATCATGTCTGCCCGAATCCCCGAACCGGCGCCCGGCAAGCGGACCGAGGTCCGCGAACAGAACACGCCGGATACCGTATCCAGCCGCAGTCTGTTTGGCAATCAGAGAACCCTGGTCATCGATCATGAGGGCGAGCGCTACACGTTGCGCATCACCTCCAATCGCAAACTGATTCTGACCAAATAACCCATTACCACTGTGTCACCTCGGTCTGCGTCCCCTTGCAGACCCGTTTCGAGTCACGCCAGCCAGGCCATCGGCCCGAGCCAGCCAGACTCTCTTTTCAACAGGAGAGAATGGCCATGCACTACAATACAGGTATACACGCGCCACGACTGGCCCTGCTGCTCGCGGTGGCGGCCAGCCCCGCACTCCATGCACAGGACAATGCCGAACCCCCCGCACGGCTGCAAGAGATGACCGTCACCGCCACCTATCTGCCGCGCCAGACCGAGGACATCGCCGGCACCGTCTCGGTGATGACGGCACAGGAAATCGAGCAACAGATCGCCGAGGGACTGGACGACCTGGCCCGCTACCAGCCCGGACTGACCATGAGCACCGCCTCGCGCGGCGGCAACGAGGGCTTCATCATACGCGGCATTGGCGGTAACCGGGTACTGACTGTCATTGACGGCATCCGTAGCGCCGACTTGTATGCGGCCGGTCCTTCCTCTTACGGAAAGGATATGTTCGAGACCGACGATCTGCGGGCCGTGGAGATCATTCGTGGCCCGGCCTCCGTCCTCTATGGCGCCGATGCCATGGGCGGCGCCGTGCTGCTGCGCACAAAATCGGCCGCCGATTATCTGGGACCGGGGGAGAGCCAGCACCTGGCCCTGAACTCCTCCGCTTCCTCGGACAATGACCAGTACAAGGTCGGCGTGACCTGGGCGACCCGCGGCGAGTCACTCGATACGGTGCTGCAATGGACCGGCCGCCGCTTCCGTGAGCGCGAAATCAATGGTGATGCCCGTCTGAACCCCCAGGATGGCGAAACCGGCAATGTCTTCTGGAAGACCGGCTGGCGGGTCAGCGAGCCACACACACTGACGCTGACCGCGGAACACAATGACGAGACCGTGGATACCCGGCTGGAAAGTGATCTCGGCAGCCGCGTCTTCGACTCCCGTGGCAGCGACCACACCCGACGCCAGCGTGTCAGTCTGGAACATGTCTGGACGCCGGATTCCCTGCTCAGCGATCGTCTCGTGACACGACTGCACTGGCAGACCGCCGACGGCGAACAGTTCACGGAGCAGCGTCGCATCAGCCATGCCTTCATCAACCCGGCCAACCCGGCCAGCTTTGCCGGTACCGAGGCACGCAGGGAATCGAGCTTCCATTTCGATCAGACCACCACCAGCGCCTCGATACTCAGTCACAAGACCCTGTCACTGGGTGCCACCGAGCACGCCTTGATCTATGGCGCGACCACGGAGAACACTCGCACAGAACGCCCCCGTCACCGTTGCGACACGGCGCTGTCCAGCGGCGAGACCCGCTGCGCCATCCCGTCCTATCCGATGGCGCCTCCCGAGCAGTTCCCCAACAAGACTTTCCCGGACACCGACACCACCCGATCCGGGCTGTTCCTCCAGAATGAAATCTCCCTGGGCGACAGCGGTCTGGTGATGATCCCGGGACTGCGCCTCGATCATTATCAGCTCGAGGCACGGCCGGATGCGCTGTTCGACAGCCAGGCGGCCATTGCACCGGGAGGCATCCTGGGTGACTTCCGGGTGGAGGATGTCACGGAGACGGAGGCCTCGATGAATCTCGGGCTGCTGTACTCCCTGGATGACCAATGGACCCTGTTCGGACAATATGCCGAGGGATTCCG
>JAWLFN010000078.1:0-10953 GCA_041685555.1 Gammaproteobacteria bacterium
TTCTACTATCAGACCAGCATCCCGATCAAGGACGCCGCCATCCTGTCCAACTGCTCGGACCGCGACGTACGCCGCGAATGGGTGCAGCGCATTCTCGATCATGATGGTCAGGGCAATGAAGATGGCGGGATCGAGGCCTGGCTGAGACTGGCTGAAGCCGTTGGCCTGGAACGGCACGAAGTGGAATCCGCAGAACATGTGCTGCCCGGGGTGCGCTTCGCCTGCGATGCTTATGTCAATTTTGCCCGGCGCGCCACCTGGCAGGAAGCCGCCTGCTCCTCACTGACCGAGCTGTTCGCGCCGGAGATCCATCAGAATCGACTCGACAACTGGCCCACCCACTACCCGTGGATTGATGGGGAAGGCTACACCTACTTCCGCAAGCGACTGGCAGAGGCGCGTCGTGATGTCGAACACGGACTGCAGGTGACACTGGACCACTTCCGCACCCGTGAGCAACAGGAATACGCGCTCGGCATACTGCAGTTCAAACTGGATATTCTCTGGTCGATACTGGACGCCATGCAGATGGCTTATGTACATGGCGAGCCACCCTTCCACAGCTGCCGCGATGCCTGATGAGCATGAAATGCTGCGTCGGGTGAGGGCCTTCCTGGACAGCGACCGCGCCCTTAGCCACCCGCTGCGCCCGGACGTCACCGCTTCACAGCTGGAACAGATCCGGGAGGCATCGGTGCTGATCCCGTTTCATTTCCCGACCGGTTTCGATGAACCCCAGATCCTGTTGACCCTGCGCCCGACATACCTGCGCCGCCACGCCGGCCAGGTCAGTTTTCCGGGCGGCACCAGAGAACCCGCCGACCGGTCGCCACGACAAACTGCACTGCGTGAGTCGTGGGAGGAAATCGGTACACCCGCGGAACATATCGAAGTCATCGGTGAACTGAGGCCGCTGTATCTGCCGTCCGGCTACCGTATCACGCCGGTGGTGGGTATACTGGCTCCGGATACCCGGATCCGGCCCTGCCCGGTGGAAGTCGAGGCCGTATTTCATGCGCCGGCCAGGCTGCTGCTGGATCCCGCCAGTTACCAGCGCTCGCGCATGACGTTCCGTGATCACGCCCATGATGTGCTGGAGCTGCGCTTCCAGCGCTATCGTATCTGGGGCGCCACGGCCGCCATCCTGCACGGCTTCGGAGAGGCCATACGGTCGGCCGAGTAATCCTGTTTCAGGCAAACAGCTCCTGAAAAAAACCGGCCAGAGTCCGTTCGGCCCGGCTGTTGGCAAGCTCATTGAAAGCCGCGCCCGCCTCCGGATTGTTGGCCGCCGGATTGGTGAATGCATGGCTGGTGTTACCATAGACATGAACCTGCCAGTCCACACCCGACTCCGTCATTTCCTGCTCAAACGCCAGCACCTGCTCGGGTGACACCATGGGGTCATCATGGCCATGCAGACAGAGCACGCTGGCCGTGATCGCGGCATTGGGCATATCCCCCTGGCCCAGCAGGCCGTGCACGCTGGCCACACCTTCCACATCGGCGCCGGCGCGCGCCAGCTCCAACACAGCCATGCCACCGAAGCAGTACCCCATGGCGGCCACCCGGTCACCATCGACACGATCCATGTCGCGGACCGCGGACAACGCCGCCTGCATCCGCCGTCGCAACAAGGCCCGGTCCTCCACGAAGGGGCGGATCAGCGCTGAATTCCCTTCTGCGTCTCCGGTCCTGCCGAACACGCCCTTGCCGAAGATGTCCAGCGCGAATCCGATATAACCCAGTTCAGCCATTTTCTCGGCCCCGGAACAGGCGAGTTCCCGCCGCCCGCTCCAGTCATGCGCCACGAGTACGGCAGGACGTGGAGTCGAGATCGATTCATCCCAGGCCAGATAGCCCTCCAGATCCGTTTCTCCCTCCCGGTAATCAATGTAGGCGGTCTTCATCAGATCGGCTCCCCGCGCCCCGTTGTCAGAGGTGTTCCAGAATCTTTTCCGCGGCGCTGACATCAACACCGCCAGCCGGCTCGACGGCCAGGTACTCGATGACGCCGTCGTTGACGATCATGGCGTAGCGCTTGCTGCGCGTCCCCATGCCGGAGCCACTGGCATCCATCTCCAGTCCGAGAGCGCTGGTGAATTCACCATTGCCGTCCGCCAGCATCAGTATATTGTCGGCATTCTGTGACTTGCCCCAGGCATCCATGACAAAGGCGTCATTGACCGCCACACAGGCGATGGTATCCACGCCCTTGTCCAGAATGGCGTCGGCCTGGACCACATAGCCAGGCAGATGGGTCACCGTGCAACCCGGTGTAAAGGCGCCGGGCACGGCGAACAGCACCACCTTCTTCCCGCTGAAGACCTCGTCCGTGCTCCTGTCCTCCGGACCGTTGCCGCCCATCACCTTGAAAGTGGCCTTCGGGATAGTGTCGCCCTGCTGTACGCTCATGTTGTCGTTCCTCGTATCGGGAAATGTGCCCTGATGGTATCAGAATTGCCGAGCCACGGGACAAGCGATTCAGGCCCCGTCGTCGGCGGCGGTGACCCGGTCGATCCAGTCCTGATGCCGGGAAACGCGCTCATACAGGACCACCGCTCCGTACAGCCCCTGGCGCAGCTCGTTGCCGTCTTCTCCGTCACGGGCCAACTCCCCGACCGCGACGCCCGCCAGCCACCAGCGCCCGTCCCGCTGGACCAGGGCCGGACCGCCGCTGTCTCCGGTGCCGGGAACCCCCTCCAGCGGCAGCGCACCGGAGTCAGTGCCGCCCGGGTCGTCAAAACGGAATTGCAGTCTCTCATCGGCATGGATGACCCGGTTGGTCGCCTGTCGGAAACGACCATCATTCATGAACCGGCCACCGCTGCCCAGGGCATGAAACCCCCAGCCCACAAACGTCATGACGCGGCCCCTCTCTGCCCCGCCCCGATAGAGTGGCATCGGTCGGGGCAGGTCCAGCGCACGGTCCAGTCGCAGCAGCGCCAGATCGACCTCGGCCCGCCCGGCTCTGTCTTCCCGGCGGTAGTCACGGTGAATCACTGCATCGGTGACCCGCGCCTCTTGCCCCGCCACCTCCACACTGTACGGTTGCTGCCGGTCCAGGTAATCCCCCAACGGGGTTTCCTGCAGACAATGGGCCGCCGTGAGGGCCCAGGATGGCCGGATCAGCGTGGCGACACAGCTGCGTTGTCGCTGTCGTGCCTCCAGATAGAATACCGCTGGAAAATCGGCTTCTCTGGCGAAGTACGCCTCGTATCCGGTATCATGGCGGATGATGATGGCGCTGGCCGGCAGTGTGACCAGCAGACCTGCCAGTACCAGCAGAACGGCACCATTCAATCTGGAAACAGAACGTATCGGGAACACCTGATATAACTCCGGGAGTAGTCTGATCATGAGTGAAGTACCCGAGGACAAGCCGCAGAGAGAATATGAACGTACCGGACTCTACCCAAGGCAGGGTAAATCATTCCGGGTATTCGCCCTGCTCGGCGTACTGCTGCTGGTCATATTGTTCATGGCCGGGGCCGCGGCGCTGATCGACTGGCTGGTCGATTACTGACCACGCGACTCACCTTCGGAACCACCACCATCGCTGTCAGCGTCGGACTTTCGCAGGTCCGGGCGCAGCGACGGGCGCAGATTGGGCCGTTGACGCTTGCGTTTCATCTCACTCTGCACCGTACCGATCAGTCGGTGAATCATCGCCGCCATGGCCAGTACCGCAATGACCAACAGCGCCGCCACCAGCCACTGTGCGCCAGTCCAGATAGCGGGATTCATCCATTGTTCAGGCATAACCGTCTCCTTTTCGTTGGCAGGCCATTATGCGATACACGGCGGGTGCCTTGCCAGTCATGGGCCAACGACGATCCCTCAAACATTCACCAGCCCGGCCGATACCCTCCTCAACGCAGTGGCACCGGATACAGGGCAGGATATGGAGCAGGCTACCGATCTGAACGCACAGACTGAGGAGGAGCTGGCCGTCAACACGGTGAAGTATGTGACCTTCACGCTGGCGGAAGAAAATTACGCGCTGAGCGCCGCGTCGGTGAACGAGGTGCTGCGCCATTCTGAAATCACCCCGGTCCCGGGGGCACCGGGGTTCGTGCTGGGCATCATCAATCTGCGAGGCGATGTCGTCACCGTGGTCGATGCGCGCCGGGTGTTCGGCCTGCCCCGGACAGAGGCCACGGGACAGTCCCGTATCGTCGTGATTGAACTGGAGGACTGCGTCATCGGCGTGCTGGTGGACCGGGTCACGGCGGTGGTGGACCTGCGCGAAGACCGGATGGAAGCCTCGCCCAACACCGGCAACGATGCCGCCAACCGCTTCATTCAGGGGGTCTACAATGAGGACGATGAAGCCCTGCTGATCCTTGTCGAGTTCGCGGCACTGGCTACAATGTAACTCCGTCGGTATCACGCAGGGCCCGCAGCAATGCATCATGGATACCACCAAACCCGCCATTGCTCATGATCACCACCTGATCACCCGCACGCGTGTTGGTCGCCAGATACCGTACGATCTCCACCGTGTCGTCGAATACCAGCGCCGGAGTATCGCCCTGATGGGTCAATGCCTCCAGGTCCAGCACGGTGCCGGTTGGCTGGAACCAGATGGTCAGATCCGCGGCCCGACAGGCATCCAGCAGCGTGTCCCGGTGGACCCCCATCTGCATGGTGCGGGAGCGCGGCTCGATGACCGCGATCAGCCGCTGGTCCGCCTGGAAACCACCCAGCCTGGCACGCAGGGTATTGAGGGTCTCCCGAATCGCAGTGGGGTGGTGTGCAAAGTCATCATACACCGTGACGCCGTGGATTTCGTCCAGTCGTTCCAGGCGCCGGCGCACCCCGTTAAACCGCGACAACGCTTCCGCGGCCACCTCCGTCGCCACGCCGACATGGCGGGCGGCGGCGATTGCCGCGGTGGCATTGGCTATATTGTGCCGCCCCGTCATCACCATACTGACCGTCACTTCCGTACCCGGACCGTGAAGACGAAACCGGTCTGCCGCCGCATTGAGCGGCTCGGCCCACCAACAGCCTTCGTCGGCCACCAGTGGATCACTGTCCGCCAGGTCCCCATTGACGGCCAGTGACTGCACCGGCGTCCAGCAACCCTGCGCCAGCACGCCTTCGACGGCACTGTCGCCGCGGGGTGCCAAAATCAGTCCGCGCGATGGCACCGTGCGCACCAGATGGTGGAACTGTCGCTGGATTGCTGCCAGATCAGGGAAGATATCGGCATGATCGAACTCGAGGTTATTGATGACCAGTGTACTTGGACGGTAGTGAATGAACTTCGAGCGCTTGTCAAAGAAAGCACTGTCATACTCGTCCGCCTCCACCACGAAGAAGTCTGAATTGCCGATTCGCGCCGACACCGGAAAATCCCTCAGTACCCCGCCAATCAGATAGCCCGGCGCCAGGCCCGCCTGCTCCAGAATCCAGGCCAGCATGGCACTGGTGGTGGTCTTGCCATGTGTGCCAGAGACGGCCAGTACCCAGCGTCCCGGCAGCACATATCGGGCCAGCCACTCCGGCCCGGAACAATAGTCCAGCCCCTGATCCAGCACATGTTCCACCGCCGGATTGCCGCGACTCAGGGCATTGCCGACCAGCACCAGATCCGGCGCCGGACGGAGCTGCGCTGGGTCATACCCCTGCAACACCTCCACGCCCTGCTCTTTTAGCTGCGTGCTCATCGGCGGATAGACATTCAGATCGCTGCCGGTGACGGTGTGACCCAGTTCACGGGCCAGCAACGCCAGCGACCCCATGAAGGTGCCGCAGATGCCGAGAATATGTAGATGCATGGTCGATCCTGGTATAAAAGGGCCATTCTACTGGTGTAGGCTGACAACATGGTACCTGTGGAAGCACATTCCGCGCCGGATGGCGACTTTCCCGCGTTCGCGGCCGCCGTCTACGCGCAACCCGGCGTGGCCGAACACCTGTTGCGCTGGCAGGACGAGCATGCCGCGGACGTCAACCTGTTATTGTTCGCCTGTTGGTATGGCGTGTGGTATGGACCCTTACCGGAATCGTTGCTGCTGCGCGCACTGGTCGTGTCGCGGGAGTGGCGCGAGCACATCATCCAGCCACTGCGGCAGTGCCGGCGGCGCATGAAGCACTGGTATCCCGACATGGAGCACATGCCGCGACCACCGGAATACGGGGCCTTGCGCCAACAGATTCTCTCCAGTGAACTGGCAGCGGAAGTGGAACAGGAGAAAGCGCTGCAATCGCTGTGCGCGGCTCCCGATCCCGCCGCGCCAGATCGACCTGTCTCTGCGGACACGCTGACAGCGAATCTGCGCCAGTATTGCCGACATACCGGTATTGACATCCCGGACTGCGCGACACTGATCGATGCGTCTCTGCGCTGGGCGGATTCCCGTGGGGCGGCCACTCAATTGTCCTTCTGAGGACCATCCCAGCGCTGCACGATGCCAGGATCGATGTCGAACAGATCCAGTACCCGCCCCACCGCATGATCGATCAGGTCCTCGATGCTGCGAGGACGGATATACATGGCTGGCATCGGCGGCGCAATCACCGCACCCAGCCGGGCTGCGCGCAGTAACAATTCACAGTGGCCGGCATGCAGTGGGCTTTCCCGCGGCATCAGCACCAGACGCCGCTGCTCTTTCAGTGTGACATCCGCCGCCCGCACCAGCAGGTTGTCGGCATAAGCGTTGACGATACCCGACAGGGTCTTCATGGAACAGGGGGCCACCACCATCCCGTCGGTGCGGAACGAGCCACTGGATATCCGCGCCGCCAGGTCTCTGGGCGAATAGACGTGATCGGCCAGGGCCTTGACGCCGGCCAGATCCTGGTCGGTCTCCAGCGAGATATTCAGACCGGCGCCGCTGCTGATCACCAGGTGCGTCTCCACGCCCGGTTCGCATTGCAGAACCTCCAGCAACCGGACACCATAGATCAGTCCGCTGGCCCCGGACAGGCCGACAATCAGTCGCTTCATGGAAAACCCCGTGTTCGTGTGCGGCAGTGCCGGTCAGCGCGTATTCCGAACGCATCGGGTTTGCCTTGCCACCGGCCAGTTTGTACCATTATGCCGCTATCGCACGGCGCCCACAAATCAAGGACCCTCCGAATGAGCCAGGCCAACCTTTTCTACGCCCAGTCCGGGGGTGTGACCGCGGTCATCAATGCCAGCGCCTGCGGGGTGCTTCAGACAGCCCGCCAGCACGGCGACCGCATTGGCACTGTATATGCCGGCCGCAACGGTATCATTGGTGCCCTGAGGGAAGAACTGATCGACACCTCGGAGCTCAGCGACGACCACGTGGCGGCCCTGCGTCATACCCCGTCGGGCGCCTTCGGCTCCTGTCGCTACAAGCTGCGCAGTTTCGAGGAAAGTGCCGCCGAGTACGAACGCCTGATGGAAGTGTTCAAGGCCCACAACATCCGCTATTTTCTCTACAACGGCGGCGGCGACTCGCAGGACACCGCCAACAAGGTCTCCCAACTGAGTATCCGTGAGGGGTTCCCGATCACCTGTATCGGCATCCCCAAAACTGTGGACAATGACCTGCCGTTGACCGACACCTGTCCGGGGTTCGGCTCAGTAGCGAAGTACGTGGCCGTCAGCATCCGCGAAGCCGGCTTCGATGTCGCCTCCATGTGCGAGAGCTCCACCAAAGTGTTCGTCATGGAAGTGATGGGACGCCACGCCGGGTGGATCGCCGGCGCCGCCGGACTGGCCGCCGCCGGACAGGAGGGCGAAGCGCCACATATAATCCTTTTCCCGGAAATTCCGTTCGATCGCCAGCGCTTTCTGGCTCGCGTGCAGCAGTGTGTGAAGCGGTTCGGTTACTGTGCCATCGTGGTGTCGGAAGGAGCCCGATACGCCGATGGCCGGTTTCTCGCGGAGGCCGGCGGCAAGGACGCCTTCGGCCACACCCAGCTGGGCGGCGTGGCACCCCACATCGCCGACATGATCCGGCAGGAACTGGGCTACAAGTACCACTGGGCGGTGGCCGACTACCTGCAGCGCGCGGCCCGCCATATCGCCTCCGCCACCGATGTGGAGCAGGCGTGGGCGGTGGGCCGCGCCGCCGTGGAGGCAGCGCTGGCGGGCCGCAACGCGGTCATGCCGGCCATAGTCAGGGACAGTGATCACCCGTACCGCTGGCATATCGAGGAGGTGCCACTGGCTGATGTGGCCAACGTCGAGAAGATCATGCCGAGGGATTTCATCAGCGACGATGGCTTTGGCATCACCGAGCAGGCACGGCGCTACCTTGAGCCGCTGATCCAGGGCGAGGATTATCCGCCCTACCACAATGGCCTGCCGGCCTATGCCTCGCTGTCGCATCAGCTCGCGGAACAGAAACTGCCCGAATGGAGCCCCTGATCAGGGAGCCAGGCGCTCCAGGTGCCAGGTGGCACCATCCTTGGACGCACCCTCTTCCAGGGTGTAAATGAAACGGTCGTGCAGGCGGTGCGCGCCACCCTGCCAGAACTCGAACTGCTGCGCCCGCACCCGGTAACCACCCCAGTTTTCCGGCCTCGGTATATCGTCACCGGGATATTTTTCCTGCAGCCGGTGAAACTCCGATTCCAGTGCGGCCCGATCCGTCACCGGCCGGCTCTGCCTCGACACCAGCGCCGCAATGCGGCTTTCCCTGGGCCGGCTGGCGAAATAGGCATCGGATTGTCGCGCCGACACCTTCTCCACCGTGCCCATGACCATGACCTGACGCTCCAGGGCATGCCAGGGAAACAGCACACTGACCTGCGCACGACTGGCCATGTCACGACCCTTGCGACTGTCGTAGTTGGTATAGAACACCAGCCCCTGCTGATCGAAATCCTTGAGCAGCACAATGCGCTGACTGATCGGCCCTTCGGCCGCCCCGGTGGCCAGCACCATCGCGGTGGGATCGATGATATCGATTTCCAGGGCTTCCTTCATCCACTGCGAAAACAGCTGCCACGGATCGACCGTCAGCCCATCGCGACGCAGGCCGCCACGCAGGTACTCTCTCCGTATGGTTGCCAGATCCATTCAGTCCACCAGTGTCCCGTATTCCCAGACCTGCGGCAGGCTGGTGCCGGACGGATAATAAAATCGGCCCCGTCCATGTTTGTCATTGGCATAGAATTCGCCTTCATAGCGCCGTCCATCCGGCCATCGGTAGACGCCCTCTCCCTGGTACTGATCGCGAAAGAACTCACCGGTGTAGTTCTCCGTATTCTCGGACAGCCAGTTCTCGCTGTAACGGTTTTTCGACCAGTCCTCGAGTCCGTAAAAATACGAGCCACGCCCGTGGCGCAGGCCATCTCTCCATTCGCCAATATAGAGCTGCGATGTACCGTTCCAGTAGCTGCCCCGGCCGTGACGCTCGCCATCAATCCAGTCACCCTCGTAATAGGCCTTGTCCGAGCGGGTCACAAAGCCCGTATAGGTTCCAAAGCCATGAAACTCGCCATCACGGAAATTGCCTTCATACACGTCGGTGCCCAGCTCGGTCTTGATCTCCAGGATACCGAACCCGTTCTCACAGTCTCCGTAGGTACACTCCCGCTCCAGCTCCGGCGCGGCGGGAGAAAGCGCCAGCGCGGCACCGGAATACATCAGGGCAACCAGCAACCACGGGCGGAGCCACCAGCGATGGACAGATCCGGTATACAACATGCTCATCCTCCTTACGACATCTCGCGCAACACGATCAGCGGACTGGTATGCACCACACGGCGGGTTGCCGCGGCGCCCAGCGCGCCGATCAGTACTGTACCGCTTATGGGACCGGCAAACCACGCCCAATAGTGCGGACGGAATGCCTGGCCGAACACTTCCGTCTGCAGATAATACAGCATGGCCTCGGTACCCAGGGTGGCAATGGCCCCGGCCACCAGACCGATGAAGGCGAACTCGATGACCAGGGCGCTCATGATCAGTCGCTGCCGCGCGCCCAGCGCCCGCAGCACCGCGTTCTCCCGGAAACGTTCGTCCAGGGTGGCATTGACGCAGGCCAGCAACACCAGCGCCCCGGCCAACAGCACCAGCACGGCGATCAGTTCCACCGCGGCGCTGACCTGATCGATGATGCGCTGCACCTGTTCAATCAGTGCGTCGATCTCCAGCACGACCACGGTCGGGAACTCCCGCAGCAGCGGATTGAGCAGCGGCTTTTCCTCCTCATCCAGCTGCACTGTAGAGAGGTAGCTGGCACCGGCCGGATCCAGCGAACCCGGCGAGAAGATGAAGAAAAAATTGGGCTGCATGTTGTCCCACTGCACCGAACGCAGATTGTGCACGGTCGCGGTGAACTCCTGCCCACCGGACTCGAATCTCAGCTCGTCTCCCGGTTCGATACCCAGGCGCTCGGCATAGTCATCCTCCACCGAGACCAGGCCGGGCCGAGGGTCATCGCCCCACCACTGGCCCTCGACCACCTCGTTGTCCGGCGGCAGGTCGGGCGTCCAGGTGATCTGCCGGTTGGCAATGCGGCGATCAGCCTCGGCTCCGGCTTCCGCTTCTTCCGCCTCGGTCCCCGCGGATTCGGTCATGGTCCCGCGCGGCTCACCGGCGCCCCACAACTGCCGGGCAGAATCTCCGTTAATGGTCAGCAGACCAGCACTGACCATGGGATAGAACGGCCGGGGCGGAATCCCGTTTTCCCGGAAATACCGCTGCATGCCAGCCACTTGCGGTTCATTGATATTCATCATGAAATGATTGGGGGCATCTTCCGGCAACTGCGCCTGCCAGTCATCCAGCAGGTCGGTACGCAGCAGCGTCAGCGACAGCAACGCCATCAGGGTGATGGAAAACACCAGCATCTGCAGCACGGTCTGGTGACGACGCCGTCGCGCCGAGGAGAATGCCAGCCGCCACGCATTACCGGCGCGGCTCCCAGCCACGCCAGTCGATCGCAGCGCCAGGGCCGCCAGCGCGCTGACCAGGGCGATCATCGCCAGCACGGCGGCCACCAGAATCGCGGTCAACACCAG
>JAWLFN010000079.1:0-10914 GCA_041685555.1 Gammaproteobacteria bacterium
GCGGGCTGACGGCCGTGCTTCCTTGCAGGGTCTTATGGACACCGTATACCAGAACCCATTGACTGACAACTCCAGTTACAAATCTGTAGTGCTATGGTCTCCAATACACCATCAGAAGAAACCCTGAAATCTCGCCGCCAGGAAAATTGCGGATTCCATCGACTGACCATATTTCCCATCCATCGCCAATCAAATGTCCTATGAATCAATCCACAAAATACTAAACATCCCACATCATTGCTGGTCCATAGTCTTTCAGTGATAAGTCGAGCGCTCGCTCTGTATTTTTCATCAAAACACGCCTTACATGTATTGCATAAGGTTTTCTCGTTATGATACTAATCCACTAAGCTCTTGCATTACAGGGCTATACAGGAATGCTCGGTTATCTATTGAATAACGCGGTTTGTGGGGTAAGCGGACTTATCGGTATATTTACAGACTTAGCGTGCTGATGTAGCTTGCTACATCGAACTTCTCGTTTCACAGCTTTACCGCTGGTCTTCTTTTATGGCCCTTTGTGGCTTTTCCCGGGCCGCGTCACGCGGGCATTTAAAACCGGAAGCAAAAAGCACACTGCCGAGCGGGAACGCTTCGGACCAGCATGCGCTGGCAAGCCTTTTCAATAGCTAAAGCGCTGACGGTAATCGGCCGAAACCCCGCCCCACAACTATAAAAAAATGGGGATAACTGATGATTAGCAGACAAACAGAAACAACCGCCCCCTATAAAGCCCACTCACTCCCGACCGCCATAGCCGTGGCCCTTCTTGCCTCCGCCGGACAGACGCTCGCCCAGGACGAGCCGGAAGTCGAAGAGGTGCTCGTTACGGGCTCATATATCAGGAACAGCGCCTTTGCCCAAAACTCGCCAGTAGATACGCTCACTGCCGAGGATATTGCCAACTCAGGCTCACCCAGCATGGACCAGTTCATCCGGGATCTGTCCTATACGCAGAACACTGATGCCGTCTATAATGTATTGGGCGGTGACGCCGGCCCCCAGACATCCACGGGCGCTGAATTCAACCTGCGCGGGCTAGGTGAGAACAGCACGCTGACGCTGGTCGATGGGGTCCGTAGCGTCAACAACACGATGAATTCGCTGCTGCCCGATATCGCCATCCGGCAAATGGAGATCGTGCTCGATGGCGGCTCGGCCCTGTACGGTTCCGACGCCGTAGCCGGCGTCGTTAACGTGCTTCCCATCAAGGATTTCGAAGGCCTGCGCTTTCGCGGTTATTACCAGCAGCCCGAGGATGGAGCCAACGAAGAATCGACGCTTTCTGCAATGGCGGGCACCTCCTTCGATAATAACGTCAGTATCGTCGGTGCTATTGAGTTGAGGAACCGTTCAAAACTGTCCCAGAACGAGCGTCCGCGTGAGTGGATGATGGATGACGGCTCGTCCGCCTCCGGGAATCCCGGTACTTTCCGGCAGGTCAACGGCGCTACAGTCAACTTGAATGCGCCGCACGGCGGCTCGCCAACCGGTGACCTGCTGATGGATCCCAGTTGTGGCACATTCAACCCGGTGGGACCCGACCCGACACCGGAAGAGCGCGTGCAGAAGTTCACTACGCCTAGCGGCGTACCCCAGGACCCTATCTGTCGGTACCAGTACACCAATCCCTACGAATATGCCGTCTCGCTGGATGAACTCAATGTCTACTCAAACGTAACATGGGATGTTAACGAACGACTCGATATTGAACTTATGGGCAATTATTTCGTTCAGAACCAGGGGCCGATGGGCAGCACCTCCACGGCCCTGAATGAAAACAACCGCAACGTCCTGCTGGTGCCAGCCGACCATCCAGGTAACCCCTTTGGCGTGGACGTCAGTCCATGGTTGTGGAGACCGACGACTGGTGAGGTCGGCAATAATCCAGACTGGTTGCCAGATATCGGCACCAGCGGTGATTTCTTCGACGAAAATACCACCTACCGCCTGACTGCCAGAGCCAACTACGATATAGCTGGCAGCTGGACCGCCCAGGCCTACTATTCGCAGCAGTCGTTCGAGAACGAGGCGACGTCGGACGAAATCAGCCTCTCGAGGATGCAACGCGCGCTGATCGGCGAAGGAGGCCCAACCGGCGACATGTACTTCAACCCCTTCGGCTCGGCAGACCCGCGCTCACCGCTTTACGAAGCCGGCGTCACGGACAACCCGAAGGAAGTACTTAACTGGTTCATGCCCGAAGGTTCTCCGAGGATCACGGCCCGGAACAAGCTCCGCATCGCGGAAGCGGTTGTCACCGGGGAAGTCTGGGATCTTCCTGCCGGACCGATGTCGCTGGCGGCCGGGCTGCAACGCCGCGAACGCGAGGACATCGATTACGAGGACCCCCTGGTACTGCGTAACGATGACTACAACAGGGACATTTCCCAACCACCTCTCGAAGACACTCATTTCTACAGTGACGTCAACGCGGCTTTTATGGAAATCCAGGCACCGATCATTGCGGGCCTGAGCATGCAACTCGCAGCACGCCATGAGCGCTTTACGGATTTTGACCTGGAGTCTACCACGCCCAAGCTCGCCCTCCGCTGGGAGGCTTCACCGTCGCTCGCATTCCGGGGTTCCATCGGGGAAAGCTTCCTGGCACCAACTCCTTTCCAGGCCAGGCCCTTCGTTCCGGACGAAAACTGTGGCGAAGCCTTTTCGGGGAATGACCCATTCTTCGATCAAACGTTGGTCGGGGCGGCATCATGCCAATCGGGAAATCCGTCCCTATCGCCGGAAAAATCCACCATCAAGAACCTGGGCATGACCTGGGAGCCAGGCGGCACCTTGAACGGACTCAGTGTCAGTCTCGACTATCAGCAAGTCGAATATGAGGATCGCATACGCACACTGGACGACACCGATGCCGTCTTTGCCCAGTTCGATGACTTCCTTGATCAGCAAGGAATGTCCGCGGAGTCCTATGATTCAAGCCCGGGATCGGCCGACCGACAGGCAGCGGAACAGTACCTACGCTCGATCGCGGGTGTCGGTAACCCCGTCCAGCGCAATCCGGAAACCCTCGAGGTGCAGACGATCTTCACCCAGGCCGCGAATATCAGTTCCGTCTACGTCGATCTGCTGGACCTGCAGACCAGTTACTCGCTGAACACAACGAATTTGGGGACATTCACGGCCGATCTGAGCTCCTCATACTATGTCGACTACCGCTACAAGGACCTCAATGAGATCTGGGTCGATGCAGTGGGCAAGCAGAACCACCCGACGGGGATCGTGCCCCCGATTCCCAAACTGAAGACAACGCTGAGACTGGACTGGTTGCAAGGACCACACAATGCAAGTTTGACTACCAATTATCGCCATCATGTCTTGTATGATGGCAGAGGAAGGGATAACTACAATGATGGCTGGCTGCAAAGTGTTGATTCGCATATTGATGCCGAAGAGATCGTCGATGCCCGTTATTCCTATACGTTCGAAGACCTTTTAAGCAGCCGCGTTACACTGACCGCGGGTATCAATAATCTCTTCGACCGACGACCGGAGCGTCTGCCGATCCAGGGAGGGTTCGAAACCCGCCTGTCTGTACCGTGGGGACGCCAAATATGGATGTCGCTAACCTGGCAACCGTGATTCCTGCGAAGCGTTTGTTGACACAACAGACATGAGGTTCCCACCAGAAACAAGGAGAACAGGCTGGCCAACAGTGTCTACATAGCGCTGTTGGCCAGTTTCGGGTTGAGGATTTTGTTGGGTTACCACAGCGTCGGGCGGCACGGGGTGAAGTCCGCACACCCCTTGAAATTGGCTCGACAGAACCAGACTTCGTTAATAAGGGCGCGCCTTCGACAGCCTCTATGCCCAACAGGCAGCGCGCCGGCATTGACCACATCCAGAAGAGGAACAGCAAATGGCAGATTACTGTGTCGTCACAGCGGAACTGGCACGAGCGCGCATTTTTACGCTGGAGTCATCCGAAACCCCGGAAACCGAAGGCAGTCCGTACCTGGTGGAGCGCAAGTCCCTGGTCAACCCTCAGCGCAACGCGGATGCATCGGATCTGTGGACGGATACCCGGCGCGGTGCTCACCGGGAGCACCAGGGGGGACAACTGGCCGGCGAGACCAGCGGCATTCCCCACCACAACTACGACGAGCACCAGGACGATAACGAGCGGATGGCCAACCGGGCCTTTGCCAGAGACGTGGTGGCAGCGGCCCGGGATGTCATTGGATACCACGACTGCGGCCGCCTCATACTCTGCTCGGAAAAGCAGATGCTGGGGTTCTTGCGCCCGGAGCTCGATGCGTTACCGCGAGACGGGCTGAAGATCACCGAAGTGCCCCGCGATCTGATGGGTCTCAGCGCACACGACCTGCACGGGAAACTGGCGCAGGATGAGTTGCTGCCACCGAGGAAGCGGCCGGAAATACCGACGTGAGATCGAGAACTGATACGGAGGTGTGCTCATCAACCCGTATAAGCCCGGAAAGGCTTGAGATCGGACATTCAGCGATTGCTGATGTACGCCTCCAGGATATCCCTCACCCGGCTCCTGTTCTGCTCCGGGGATACTGTCTCGCCGTCGCCATAGTCCTCGGCCAGACCAAACAAGGCCGCGAACAGCGGGGTGCCGTCGTGCTGCTCCGCAATCCGCACACGTTGGCTGTCGTCAATGAACGCCTGCCAGACCTCCCTGACATCACGCCAGAATGAGGACGTTGACTCCCAGTACCGGTCACCGGCAGAGAAGTCGAAATCGACGATGCGGTCATAGCGGTTGACCCCGATCTCCCTGGCCAGATAGGGCTCTTCGGCAGCCGGATTGCCCTGTTCATCCAGCCTCAGTTTGTAGTTGTCCTCTTCATGGACCCAGCCCTGCGGCGTGATGGTATGCCGATTGCGCGCTTCCAGTACCTGGTAATCGTCCCTGACGCTGCTCTCGCGCCGCGGTAGCGGCCGCCAGGTCTCGGAGCCCAGCCAGGTGGAGAGATTGTCCTTATGCTCCCATTCGCCATGGGACTGGTAGCGAGGGCTGTCATCCACCTGGTAGACCGACTGCGTCCAGGTGCCCTGCCACGTCTCCTCATCCAGACTGTTCTTTTCCCAGGTACGGTTGCCCGCATAGACCAACAGGTTCTGCTTTTCGTATTCCCAGTCCTGGCGCCAGTGCTTTTGCACAAACGGACCCGCCACTTCGCCATCCTCTCCTTCCATGAACATGACCAGTATGTGTTGCAGGCTGATGTACCGGGGTCGCTCTTCCACCACATAGACATATTCCGTCCCCCAGGAATGATAGGGCCTGGCGCGCTCGAAATCGGACAACCCGTCTTCCTGCAGCGACGTCCAGCCAGAATGTGGTTCCGGATCGAGCGTGACGGGAGCGCCTTCGGAGGTCCCGCCGCGCGGGATGAAATGACATTCCTCAAGCGACCAGCTGAAAGTGTAGCGCTGGGCACAATCTGCTGCCTCCTGTGCCTGGGTCGCCTGCAGCGACAGAAGCAGGACGGCACCAAAAAGAGTCAGGCCGCCAGTACGGGTTAACGCAGAACGGGTCAGGTGTTCGAGCATGACAGAGTACCTTCCACGGACAGGCTTGCACGAATTCTCCTGCATGATGATACAGGAGTCCGGACGTCATTGGCGACGGATCTTTTCGGGACCTCTTGCCAGACAAAAGCCGTCCGGCCGATGGTCTGCAACATGCCGCCCCACCTACTCGGTTATCGATGGCTTCAGCAGCTACATCGAATACCGTCTCAACCAACGCGTCGGCCCCGACAGCTGAACACCTGTCGAGCAATGACGTGTTTTCTTCAAAGCGGGCCACTCAGCCGAGTCTGTCCGCATCATAGATCTGCTCAGCAGGCAGTTGCATCAGACGATCGGACATTTCCTGCTTGAGTTCAGTCAGCCGGGCCTCCTCGCTTTCCGTTCGATTTTTCTTGCGTCCCAGCGCGACAAACTCATCAAGTACATGGCCAGGCTGAATACGGATTGCGATACGTCGCTGACGATAGGAAAATTCAAAATAGTAATGACCGTTGGCACTGGCGAATGTATCCCTGGCGGCCCGCATGCCGGTGTCAACATGATAGCGCCCCTCCGTGACGCAGCGGAACACCATTTCAAATGCGTCTCTTGCGCCGGGACCTGGAAAAGCTGTGTGGATCTGCACTTCGCGGCGCTCCACCGCTCCCCCTTCGGCCAGTAACGGCAACGCTCTTTCCATCACCTTGAAAGCGTGGGCGACGCCGCCGGGGAAGCCATAGCCATGGTAGCGGACAAGATCGTCATAGCTGTATTCGATGAGTCTGCCGTTTTCGGCAACCGTCAATGCATTCATGGATTGGTCCTTTTTGTTTGGGCTCGATGTTGGTTGCCGTCGCGGCTAGACGATCAGTATTCCTTCAGCCAGGGCAGGAAGGCTTCCAGAAAACAGGTAGTTGCCGGCATGAAATAACTACCGTGATGAAAAAACGGATCCAGCGAGGTCACCAGCATGCGACCTCTTGTGCTGATCTGATCCTCGTAGAAGATTGATCCGCCGGTTACATGATCGACAAGGCTTAGGGCCCCCGGTGGGGGCTTGAACCGGGCATGGTGGTGCCACGTGAAATCTTTCAGGGTAAGTGCGCTGTAGATCGAATGGTCTTCGTTGGCCGCACGAAGACCGCTGTCAGCGTCGCCCTCCAGCCACCACCAGTAATTGGTCGGCACCGCTCTGGCTTCCACGCCGGGTAGCCAGCGTTCAGGGCCAGTGCCCGCGAAAGCAACCACGGTTCCTCCGTTGTCCAGAAACCGGAGAAATTGCCGGCGCAACGGCGCCAGCAGTTCTGGATTGCTGCGGCAGGTCGCAATCACCACGTCAAATGCCGACAGAGCTACCGAAGCCATTTCCGGCAGGTAGAGACGCGTATCGATGAGGTGTGCCCAGCGCGCGTCATTGAGCGCGACCTGATGATAGGACATGCCGCCATCTATGGCTGCGATCCGATTACTCATGGTGTTCCTCCCCTGTTTGTCCCCTGGTCCGAGGGCCAGCTTTCGAGCCAGTCGAGCAGCCGCTGTGTAAGCGCGATATTGGCATCGTCATCGGCGTAGGTGGTCCAGAGGTCATTCCCGGGATGCATGAAAAGCATTCCATCACCCTGCCTGTCTACCCAGTCGACCGGACAGCGGCCCGAGTCCATACGCGTGAGTATGTCAGCGCTCGCCGGGGGAGCACTGCAACCCCGTGCATAAAAACCCGAAACGCCCTTGCGGACGGCGAGCGCCTGAGGATCCAGACCGCGGAACAGTGGGTGGACAGGGTGCGCGAACTGCAGAGCACAGGCTTGCGGTGTGGCTTTCGGCAGTGGCTGGAACACAGAAAGGCACTCAAGGAAAGGAATGGCGACCTGACCCTGAACAACGAGAACGCCGCCTGTGGAGATGAAGTTCTCAAGGACATGCTGTCGCGACTTGAGGAAGCGCTGGTCCTGGTGCATGGTCATTATCACTGCCTTGCGCCCTGCCAGCACTGACGCCTCCAGTCGATACTGGTCGACGACCTCTACTCGGGGAGCGATCGCCGCATTTTGCCATGGGAATCTGTCCTGATTCCCGAGAGCCTTGAGAAAAATCATGGCTTTGCTCATCTCAGTCACTCTTCTGATACATACCCGGTCTGTTCAATCTGGCAATGACAGGAAGAAGGCCGTCGGCCAATTCAATGTCAATGCGAGCAAGCGGAACCCCGTAGAGGGCGCTTAGTGTGCGGTCAGTAAGTATCTCGTCCACGGTGCCGAACTGATAACCTCCGTCTCGGCTCAGAAGCAATATCCTGTCGGCCAGCCGAAGGGCGTGTTCAGGGTTGTGAGTGCTCATCAACAGCGTTATGCCGCTGCGCCGCAGCCTGGCGAGCATGTCGAGCACCTTCTCCTCGTTGCCGAGATCCAGGGCGGCGGTAGGCTCATCCAGTAATATGAGGCGGGCCCCACCGGCAATGGCGCGCGCCAGCAGTATCAGCTGTCTCTCGCCGCCGGACAGGCTGGCGAACACCCGCTCGCGAAAGCTCGTCATTTCCACTTGCTCCAATGCAGCGTCGGCAGCGCGATAGTTCTCTGGCGAGGGAGTGGCGAACAGCCCCCGGTTGGCGGCGGCCGCTCCCATCAGTACGATGTCAAGGACGCTGAAGTCGAACAGTACTTCAAGCGATTGCGGAACATGCCCGATGCGTTGCGGGCGCTCGACACTTCCCTCACTGAGTTTCTCCAGTCCCATCAGCGTCTTCAGCAGCGTTGTTTTGCCCGTACCATTGGGTCCAAGAATGACGACAAGTTCGCCGGCGTGAATGTCCAGCGTGAGATGCCGGAACAGCCACGGTCCTCCTGGGAAGCGGGCACTGGCATCCATGAGCTTAATCACCAGACCACCCCAGACCGCCCGCGCGGCGGAGCAGCAGAACGAATACCGGGGCGCCCACCAGCGCAGTGATCACACTCAGCGGGATTTCGGCTGCAGTGAGGCTGCGACAAAGCGTGTCGACGAGGATCAGAAACGTTGCTCCAGTCAAGGCTGAAGCGGGGATCAGCACCCGGTTACTGGGTCCGACGAACAGTCTGGCCAGATGAGGGACGACCAGACCAACCCAGCCGATTATTCCCGCCACGGCAACGGAGCCCGCCACAATGACCGTAGCCGCGAGTAACACCAGCCAGCGCACCCGGTTCACATCCAGTCCCAGCGCTGCCGCTTCACTTTCCCCCAGGGACATGATGTTGAGGCGAAACGAGAGAGCGATCAGGATGATGCCGGCAGGTACAACGGTCACCAGTAGTAGCAGGGCTCTGCTGTAATTTGCCGCGGAGAAACTCCCCAGCAGCCAATACAGTATGGCGGGCAGTTCCGATTCCACATCGGCGAGGTATGTGATCAGGGAGATCAGGGCACTGAAAAACGCTCCGATCACGACCCCGGCCAGCACCAGTGTCAGCGTGGAATTACGGCCGGTGGATCGTGCCACGATCATGACGAGGATGATGGCCAGCAGGCCGAACACGAAAGAGCCCAGGACGGTGGCCCAAGAGGTGCCGAGAAACATTATGGCAAGGGCACCGCCGAACCCGGCCCCGGGGGCGATCCCGAGGATATCGGGAGCCACCAGCGGATTACGGAACAGGCTCTGCAGGGCCGCACCGGCCGCTCCCAGCCCTGCGCCGGCGATACCTGCCACCAGAATACGCGGCACGCGCACCAGTTCAACGACTCGTTCCTCGGCGACCCCCCAACTCGCGTGTTGCTGCGGTATGAGGTTGTCCAGAAGAATGCTCAAGGCGGCAGAGAGGCTGACATCGAATCGCCCGGTGGCGATCGAGTGCAGCATTGCGGCCAGGCAGAGAAGCGTTGCGATGGCGAAGAATGCCAGTCGATGTTCGGCAAGGGATTTCAGAGACGGGAGGTTGATCACTGATGACGGTCTCATTCCATGGTCGGCGCTGCCAAGGCAAAGTGGCCCAACACGAGGTCGAGAACCTGCATTGCCTTTTCCTCACCGTAAATTGAGAAGAGGATGCGCGTCACTTCGGCTTCCAGATCGACGATGCCGGACAGCCCGTGCAGCGTCTCTGCCAACCATAACCATCCCAGCGGTGACTCATGACTGGGAGGATCCCAGCGATAGCCGCCGACAGGGAGTTTGAATACGCGGCCACCACGCGCGGCATCGGTCAGGCCCAGGAGAGGATCCTCCGTGATGGTCGCAGCCCCAAGATCGGCCTCGAAACTGTTCAGCAGGATCACATCCGGGTTCCACTGCAGAATCTGTTCCCTGTTGACCGGTTTGAACCCGTTCAGTTCGGCGGCCACATTGCGCCCGCCGGCCAGCTGAATACTGTAATCATTGAAAGTGTCCGCTCCCGCTGCCTGAAGTCCACTGAGTGCTCGAAGCAGGTAGAGCACTCGTGGTTTGTCCTCATCGTCCAGATTCTGCAACTGTGCAAGGTCTCCCTGCACATCATCTCGCAGTGAGATGAGCTCTTCGGCCCGGTCAGGTCTGGCGGTTATCCGGCCGAAGAGTCGGAGCCACTCGCGCACGTCGGATTCCAGACCGTTGTAATTCATGGTGGTCACAGTCAGACCGGCAGAACGTAGCGGCATTATCAGATCGGAGCCGCGGTCACCCCACTGAATGACCATGTCGGGCTGGTGGTTCAGAACTGCTTCTACATTGGGCATGAAACCACGACCAACCACGTCCGTTGGCAGCTCCAGAGCCTGGGGATACAGCTTTGCCAGCAGCCCGTCAGCGATGGCTGTGCGGGATTCCGGGTGCATGCCGACCAGGGTCTGAGCCCCTCGGTCCAGACCGATCAATGTGGGGGCGGCGGGCATTGGAATGGTAACAATGCGTTGTGCGCTCGCCGTCAGTGTATCGCTGTCAGTCCCGGAGTCGGCAAAAGCGCTGGAAAGCGCAAATGCTGTTGCCAGCAAGAGCAAGAATGTAAACCGCTTGTTGAGAACGACACTCATTTGTATTATTGTACTCATCCAGGCAGCGCATGCAAGCTTTTGTTCCGCTCTGTCCGCAATTCCCGGTTTGCGCATTGCGCTGCACCGATTTTCATGACGATCAAGGAGATGGCTCCCCCATGACAACGAGTGCCCGAATTCTCACCCCGCTAGTCTCGATGGCCGTCACTCTTGCCAGTGCGCCAGCCCTTGCCCAGGATGTCGCAGTGAATCCCGAGCTGATCACCGTCACCGCCACCCGCACCGCACGCGGTGTTGATGATGTCAGCCGGGCGGTATCCGTGGTGACGACGGAACAGATCGCTGCCCGGCAAGGAGGGGATATCCTGCGGATCCTCCGCGAACTGCCGGGTGTCTCAGCGGCTTCCAACGGCGGGCTTGCAGGCCAGCTGGTAGTCAGGGGCTTCAGCACGCAGGGCTTTCGCGCCC
>JAWLFN010000080.1:0-10882 GCA_041685555.1 Gammaproteobacteria bacterium
ACCGATTCCTCGCACCGGTTCGAGCGTGGGGTCGATCATGCCCTGCAGGCACGGGCCATGGAGCGCGCCACCTCATTGATCCTGGAAATCGCCGGCGGCCGGGCCGGGCCGGTGGTGGAACAGACCGGGGCAGTGCCAGAGCTGGCCCGGATCCATCTGCGTTTCGCCTCGGTAGAGCGCCTGCTGGGTATCGCGTTACCGGAGGATGGGATTGAAGCGATTCTGCGGCGACTGGGCTGCGGTATTGTGCAACGTGACGCGGGAGGGCTGCAGGTCGAAGCACCATCCTTCCGCTATGACCTGGCCATCGAAGCTGATCTGATCGAGGAACTGGCACGGGTATACGGATACGAACGTCTGCCCAGTCGTCACACGGCGGTCCGGGCCCGGCTGGGTCGGGCCAGTGAATCGCAACTGGATGTTTCACGCCCGCGTGAGCAGCTGGTGGCGGCCGGCTATCAGGAGGTGATCACCTACAGCTTCGTGGCTCCCGGGATGCTGAGACAGATTCAACCCGAGCCCGAACCGGTGCCACTACAGAACCCGATCTCGGCGGACATGGCCGTGATGCGGACCAGTCTCTGGCCCGGATTGCTGGAAACGCTGCGCTACAACCTGAACCGCCAGCAGGGTCGGGTACGGTTGTTTGAAAGTGGTCAGATTTTCCTGCGTCGGGAGGACGGCCTGTCGCAGCCATCCTGCCTGGCCGGACTGATTTACGGCAGCCGCTACCCGGAGGATTGGAATCAGGGACGTGATCGGGTGGACTTCTTCGATATCAAGGGCGATGTGGAGTCTTTGTTGACCATGACTCGGCGCGAGCAGGATTTCGACATCGTGCGGGGAGAGCACCCCGCACTGCATCCCGGGCAGTGCGCGTCCGTTCTGGATCGTGGCGAATCGATCGGAGTGCTGGGACGACTGCACCCGCGCCTGCAACGTGTACTGGAGTTGCCAGGACACGTATTCCTGTTCCAGTTGCGGGAACAGGCGCTCAGACAGGCCGGGATTCCGGCCTTCCATCCGCTGTCGCGTTATCCGGCGGTCAGTCGGGATCTGGCGGTGGTTGTGGATGAGGCCGTGGCGACCGGGGAGCTGGTGAAGACGCTCCGGGCCAGCGCCGGTGACCATCTGGTGGACCTGCGCCTTTTCGATGTGTATCAGGGAGATGCCGTTGGGACAGGTAAAAAAAGTATCGCGTTGGGCTTGACCTGGCAGCATCCTTCGCGCACTCTTGATGATACGGATGTAAATGCGATATTCAGCAACTGTGTCAATGACCTGGAGAGTGTTTTTAACGCCAGGTTGAGGAATTGAAAGCTACGTTGGAAGGCTGGGGTTATGGCAGGAAACGCATTGACCAAGGCCGAGATGGCAGAACGATTGTTCGAGGATCTCGGTGTCAACAAAAGGGAAGCGAAAGAACTGGTCGAACAGTTTTTCGAGGAAATCCGTCAGTCGCTGGAAACCAATGAGCAGGTCAAGCTTTCCGGTTTTGGCAACTTCGACCTGCGTGACAAGAAGCAGCGTCCCGGTCGGAATCCCAAGACAGGCGAGGAAATTCCGATCAAGGCCCGTCGCGTGGTGACATTCCGGCCCGGCCAGAAGCTGAAGTCCAGGGTGGAAAAGTATGCTGGAACCCGGTAACAACAAGGAACTGCCCCCGATCCCGCCCAAGCGGTATTTCACCATTGGTGAAGTCGGCGAGCTGTGCGAGGTCAAGCCTCATGTGCTGCGGTACTGGGAGCAGGAATTTCCTCAGCTCAAGCCGGTCAAGCGGCGGGGCAACCGACGTTACTACCAGCGTCAGGATGTGATCCTGATCCGCCAGATCAAGTCCCTGTTGTACGAGGAAGGATTCACCATCGGTGGCGCCCGTCAGCGACTGAGTGGCGGCGAGAGCCTGCCCAAACCGGCAATGGACACGACAGAGCTGAAAAGGGCCATTGCCGAATTGGAGGAGGTCATCTCGACCCTCTGATCCCGTATTCCGGTGCGGTTTCCTGTTGCAACATCCGCTCTGCCAAGTATAATGCCTGCTTCTCCGTGAGGGCGCTGTTTTGTCTTCACCGATCTGTCGGGGCGTAGCGCAGTCTGGTAGCGCACCACACTGGGGGTGTGGTGGTCGCAGGTTCAAATCCTGCCGCTCCGACCAATCTTCCATACTTAGGTGAGCTGGTGCACCATCACGCGCCCATAGCGTTTGCCGGATCACATTCCTGTTCAGAATTTTCTCATAAACGCCCTGATCTGTGACGCTTTTCTCTGTGTTGCCGCTTCACTTCCCGATGTGATTGGGCGTACACTCGCCATGATATACCGATGCGACCCGAATTATGGAATCCGACCAGCGTGGCGCCGACATGGAAGAATTACAGGCCGAGAAGCACTTCAGGGCCGGTGACATCATCATGCGCGAAGGGGAGGCGGGCCAATGTGCCTGGCTGATCCAGAGTGGTCGGGTTTCCGTTTTTGTCAGCCGGGAAGATGGATGTGTACTGGAAGTGGGTAGTCGGGGTCCCGGCAGCATCATCGGCGAGATGGCGATTGTCGACGACCAGCCACGCAGTGCGACGGTCCAGGCGATCGAGGATTGTCGCCTGCTTGAAGTCTCCAAGGAAGATTATGCCCGCAGTGTGCGCTCTGCCCACCCCATTGTCCGCCTTGTATCCCAGCTCATCCTGACACGCTACCGTGATCTTCTCAGCAGGGCCCGTGGCCTGAGTGACGGAGCGTTTCAGCGGCTTGAAGAACAGGAACAGGCCTATACCGCGCAGAGTAACGTGTTGGATGCCGTGCGCATGGCCAACGAATTCAAGGTCGCGCTGGCCAATGGACAATTGCGTCTTGCCTATCAGCCGCTGTACGACCTTAAAAGCGGTGAGCTCCATGGCCTGGAAGCGTTGATGCGTTGGCATCATCCCGTGCGGGGCGAAATTTCTCCGACCGAGTTCATACCCATGGCCGAGGACTGTGGTCTGATTGTCGAGGCCGGACGCTGGGCATTGCGGGAGGCCTGCGAGGCACTGCGCCGCCTGGATCGGGCCACCGGTACCGATTGCGGATTGACCATGAGTATCAATTTTTCCGCCCCGGACTTCGAAGATGATGATTTCATGGCGCATTTCACCCGCACGCTGAAGGAAACCGGAACGGACCCTGCGCGGATTCACATGGAGATTGTCGAGCGGGTACTGATCCGGCCCTTTGGGGGCATTCGTGGAATGCTGGAAAAGTTTCGCGCTCTCGGGGTGGGGGTCGCCATTGACGACTTCGGCACGGGTTATTCCTCTTTGAGTTATCTGCACCAATATCCCATCAATCTGTTGAAAATCGATCAGAGTTTCATCCGCAATATGTGCGAAGACGACATGTCCCGTCGACTGGTGCGTTCCATCCTGATCCTCAGCGAGGAGATGGGCATGACGACCATCGCCGAAGGCGTGGAAACTGCTGAGCAGGCGGCACTGTTGCGGGAAATGAACTGCGATATCGTGCAGGGATATCATTATGCGCGGCCCATGAGCGAGGAGGCCATCGTCGCGCTGTTGTCCGAGCGGGCGATATCGGCCGAGGATCCATGATCGGAGGCGCCGGGGAGACCGAGGATGGGGGAATCGCTTCGGGCACTGGCTGACTGGCTGGCCACGGGCCCTGCCAACGGACTGGCAACGGACGCGCTGGGAGGCATTCCGGGGCTGCCACCGGTGCTGCAGACCGTGCACCTGTTATCCGCTGCAGTGCTGATGGGGTCGGCCGTGTTGCTGTTGATGCGGGTGCAGGGGCTGGCACTGCGCGATCATTCATTGTTGTCTTTACGGCGTCAGTTGATGCCCTGGGCGATCGGGGCCCTGTCAGTGCAGCCTCTGTCGATGCTGCCGTTCCTGCTTGCCCGCCCGCATCGTTACCTGTTGAATCCCGTGTTCGGAATCAAGATGGGAATGCTGCTGGTGGCCATCATTGCCACGGTAATGGTGGCGCGGCGGATCCGGCTGACACGGTCGGAGGGAGATATCCTGACACGCCTGGTGGCGGTTGTGGCCCTGGCGGCATGGTTGGCCGTGGTGTTGGCGGGTCGCTGGATCGCCTATTCCGATTACCTGTTCTGGCCAGCCTGAGCGATACTGGAGGAGACCATGCCACAGGATTTCTGGCTACAGCTCGAACTGCTTCCCTGGGTGCAGACCCTGGCGGCCACCATCTGGTTTCCCGTGATGAATTCCCTGCATGTACTCAGTATCTGCGTGATGCTGGGCATGCTGCTGATGGCCGACCTGAGGTTGCTGGGTATCGCATTGTCGGAGAGTCCGGTGTCCAGTGTGCTGCGCTCTCTGCTGCCATGGATAATGGTCGCGTTTCTGGGCGCGGTGATGACCGGTGTGGCACTGTTTCTGACCCGGGCCGCCACGCATGTGACCAATCCTGCCTTCCAGTGGAAGATGGCACTGCTTGTGTTGGCAGGCTTCAATGTGATGATATTCCATATGAGATTGTATCCGTTGCTGACGGGTGTCACGGTGTCGGAAAGGGCGCCGCTGGCGATACGTGCCTCGGCGGTCGTGTCGCTGTTGCTGTGGAGTGGAGTGATGCTGAGCGGCCGCTGGATCGGTCATGTGTTCGGGTGAGCGCGGGCGTGGGGCCCGGGAGGAGTAAAATATGGGGGAAGCCTTCATCGTCTCGGCGGTCAGGACGGCCACCGGCAAACGCAATGGTGCCCTGAGTGGCGTGCATCCGATCGACCTGGGCGCCGCGGTGGTCGATGAGCTGCTCGACCGATGTCATGTGCCGGATAATGTTGTGGACGACGTCATTTTCGGTTGCGTGACCCAGATTGGTGCGCAGTCCGGGAATATCGCGCGCAATATTGTGCTGGCATCGCGACTCGATCTTTCCGTGCCGGGTGTCACGGTGGACCGACAGTGCGGGTCCTCACTGCAGGCCATCCATTTCGGAGCGCAGGCGGTGATGTCGGGCACGCAGGACCTGGTGATCTGTGGCGGCGTGGAAAACATGAGCCAGGTCCCTATCGGTGTCGACCTCAGCGATGGGCGTGAGTGCGGCCGCGGCGTCCCGCGTGGAGAGCGCCTCGACGAGTTATACCCGGGGATCGAGTTCAGTCAGTTCACTGGAGCCGAGCTGCTGGCGGAGAAATATTTCATCAGTCGTCGGGAACTGGACAAGTTTGCATTGCTCAGTCACCAGCGCGCCGCCGCCGCGATCCATGCCGGGCACTTCCGGGAGGAGATCGTACCGTATGAGATCACGGATCTGGATGGGACCACCCGTACTTTCGAGCAGGATGAAGGTGTCCGTTTCGATGCCAGTCTGGATGCTCTCCAGGGACTGAACCCGCTGAAGGAAGGCGGTCTGATCACGGCCGGAACAGCGAGCCAGGTCAGCGACGGTGCCGCTGCGTTGATGATCGCCAGCCGCCGCGCCGTGGAAAAATACGGTCTGGTTGTGCGGGCACGGATCCATTCCCTCGCCGTGATCGGCTCCGATCCCGAGATCATGCTGGAGGGACCCGTTCCGGCGACCGAAAGGCTGTTGCAAAGGGCCGATCTCTCGATGGATGATATCGACCTCTATGAGGTCAATGAGGCCTTCGGCTCGGTGCCGCTGGCCTGGTTGAAAGCCATGGATGCCGACATCCAGCGCCTGAACGTCAATGGCGGGGCGCAGGCTCTGGGGCATCCATTGGGTGCCACTGGCGCCAAACTGATGACGACATTGCTTTATGAACTGGAACGTCGCAACCGTCGTTATGGTCTGGTGGCCATCTGCGAAGGGGGTGGCACGGCAAACGCGACGCTGATCGAGCGCGGCGGACTGTAATGAGCGGTTATGGTTGACGCCATGCGACTGATATTCAACAAGCCATTGCGAGTCGTTTTCGTTCTTTTGCTGTTGCTGTTTACAACCGGTGCATGGCAGGTCTACCAGACCGTACCATCTCTGCCCTCAGCGCCGCTGGCTCCCGTGCTTGATGTGCCCGCTGGCACACTGTACCCCGAAGTGGCCGGTCCGCGGGAGCCTTACGATGGCCCTCATCCCCGGCTTGTCGATAGGCCGCCCGAGACGTTCCCGTTTCCTGTCCAGCCAGGCGAGGTTGGACCGTCCGAGCCCCTGTTCGCGGGTGCGCGGCAATATCCTTTCCGCTGCGGCCGCGACGACAGTCGTCCCGCATATGCCCAGCCTCTGGTGGACAATCAACAGGGGTACGGTGTACCTGTGTTCGCTCGGGCACAAGAGTCCGGAACAGCACGCGGCCTGAATACCAACGAGATCACGGGCTACAGTCGTGACTGCGAGTACCCGACCCGGGTGCGCTATTACTACCGGCAGCAGGAAAGTGGCGAGTTTCTTCCGCTGGAAGAGGCTGATGGTGATATCGAACAGATCACCGTGGATGGCCGGCGGGTCGACTATGTGGTGCGTTACGAGACCGGCACCATCAATCGATTCTTCTATGCGATTGCCGTGCTGGCCAGGCCTGATGAGCGCGATGCCGGACCCGATACTTCACTCTGGAACCGACGTCTGATCTATCAGTTCCGTGGCGGTGTGGGTATCGGTTGGCGCCAGGGAAATCTGTCACGGCGCTATGTGCTGGAAGAGCGTCAGCGGGAACTGGCCCGGGGGTACGCCGTGGTTCACTCGACCGGCAACCAGTCCCGCAATCATTTCAACATCCGGTTGGCGGAGGACACGGCCAGGCGCGTCAAAAGGCAGTTTACGGCCTTGTATGGAGAGGCGTCATACACGATGGGAGTGGGACCGTCCGGAGGGGCCATCCAGCAATACCTGCTGGCCCAGAATGCGCCAGGGCTGCTGGATGGGGCCATTGCCCTGTACGCCTACCCGGATATGATCACACAGACCATACACGTGCAGGATTGTGAGTTGCTGGAGTATTTTGTCGAGGTGACTGACCACGACAATCCATTATGGAATAGCTGGGATAACCGTTCACTGATACAGGGGCTCAATGCCAGCGACGACGCTGACAATCGTTATGCGCCCGGTCAGCGGGCGGCTGATCTGCTGCGTGGCCGCTGGTCCCGTCTGGAAGGTCTGTCAGGTTCCAGTGAATGTGTCAGTGGCTGGCGGGGACTGATACCGCTGGTCAGCAATCCCCGCTTCATCGATAACCTGTCGGATTACTCGGTAACGCTGCAACAGCAGGTGCATTGGTCGCACTGGGACAGCGTGCCGTCAGTATACGGGCGCGACGCCAATGGCCATGCCTGGCGGACCTGGGACAATGTCGGTGTGCAATACGGCCTGACATCAATGCGTTCCGGGGATCTGCCCATCGACACATTCCTGAAGTTGAATCGCGAGATTGGTGGCTGGAAGTCTCCTGAAGAGATGCAGCCGGAGCGGTTCTGGTTTCTCAACGGTGGCTTGTGGCCCATCGATCTTTCATTCTGGAGTGATCACAACATGACCCGTCCACCCGCGCCGGGAGTACCGGCACCGCGAACCGTCGGCGATCGCCCGGCGATGCAGGCGGCCTGGCTGTCCGGTGAGGTGTTCTCGGGCGTGATCGATATTCCGGTGATTGATGCCAGGCATTATCTGGACCCTGAACTGGACATGCATCATTCGCTGGCCTCGTTCACCACCCGCAGTCGCATGCAGGATGTCATGGGCAACGCCGACCTCCAGCGTATCTGGGTGGCGCACCCGGATTTCGACCCTCGGCCATTGGCCATCGATGCCATGGATCAGTGGTTGACCAATGGAATTGATCAGCCACCAGCCAGTGCAACGGATCGTTGTTTTGATGCATCCGGCGGTGTGATTGCAGAAGGTGCCGGGGTCTGGGATGGGTCCTGGAACGACGCCTCCCGGCGCGGTGCCTGTCTATCGCGTTACCCTTTCTACCGCACGTCAAGGCAGGTGGCCGGTGACGGCATGCGGGCGGATGTCTTCCAGTGCCATCTGCAATCTGTTGACCAGGCCATTGATGAGGGTGTCTACGGGGACAGGGACATGCAGGCGTATCGTGATCGTCTGCGCCGCATTTTTCCAGCCGGTGTCTGTGACTACAGTCGAGGTGACGCGGCCAGACCGGACGGACTGTTGCAGCGCCTGCGTGATACCCTGTCAGACTGAATCACGAACCACAGGATGCAGTATGAGTGAGTGGGGATTGGACAGCCTTCATTTTGATAATCGTTTCATCCGGGAGTTGCCGGGGGAGGAGCCGGGACCCAACCGGTCCCGGCAGATCTCCGGTGCGGTGACCGTGCCGGTACAGCCCACGCCGGTTCGGGCTCCGCGTGTACTGGCCTGGTCCCCGGAGATGCTGACGCTTCTGGGTCTGGATGAGGACGATGCCCGTTCGGCCCGATTCGCCGATGTGTTCAGCGGCAATCAGCTGTTACCGGGTATGGAGCCGCACGCCTCGATCTATGGAGGGCATCAGTTCGGTGCCTGGGCGGGCCAGTTGGGAGATGGCCGCGCCATCAACCTGGGCGAAGTGATGGCAGTAGATGGTCAGTTGTGGATGCTGCAATTGAAAGGCGCAGGTGTCACTCCCTGTTCCCGAGGTGCCGATGGCCGGGCCGTATTGCGATCTTCCCTGCGTGAGTTCGTCTGCAGCGAGGCCATGCATCACCTCGGGGTACCCACCACCCGCGCATTGAGTCTGGTGCTGACTGGAGATGACGTGGTTCGGGACATGTTCTACGACGGACATCCGCGGGCAGAACCCGGTGCCATTGTCTGTCGCCTGTCCAACAGTTTTCTGCGATTCGGACACTTCGAACTGCCGGTATCCCGCGGGGACACCGGGTTGCTGGAGACACTGCTGGATTTCACGGAACGGCATCATTTTCCCCATCTGATGGATGGTCATCGTGACCCGCTCGAACGGCACGAGGCCCTGTTCGATGAGGTCTGTCGACGCACGGTGGAAATGGTTGTCCACTGGATGCGCGTCGGCTTCGTGCACGGGGTCATGAATACCGACAATATGTCCATGCTCGGCGAGACCATTGATTACGGACCCTACGGATGGATTGATGACTATGATCCGCAATGGACCCCGAACACGACGGATGCCGGCCAGCGTCGCTATCGGTTCGGAGCGCAGCCGGAAATCGCTTTCTGGAATCTGAACCGGCTGGCCAATGCCATGGTCGCCGCCACCGGAAGGCCGCGGGCACTGGAAGAAATCCTGACGGCGCATGCAGAGCGCTTCCATGAGGAGTGGCTAGAGATGATGCGCGCGAAACTGGGGCTGACTGCGATCCCGGGTGAGTCGGATGAACCCCTGATCCGTTCACTGGAGCGCCTGCTGCAACTTCGGGAAACGGACATGACGCTTTTTTACCGGCATCTGGCACAACTGGATCCGGATGGTCCTGCTGATCAGCTGCCGCGGCACCTGGCACCGGCCTACTATGACGAGTCGGCGTTGCAGGAGGAAGAATTGCGCACGGCGTTACTCGAATGGGAGCAACAATACCGTACGCGGCTGCTGCTCGAGCCATCGGCTGATCAGGACCAGCGGCGTGTGGCGATGAACCGGGTCAATCCGCTGTATGTGCCCCGAAACTATCTGGTGCAGCAGGTCATCGATGATGTCGAGGCGGGCCACACGGACAGTCTGTGGCAACTGCTCGATGTCCTGCGTGATCCCTACACCGATCAGCCTGGCCGTGAGGCCTGGTCGGCGCGCCGTCCGGACTGGGCTCGATACAGAGCCGGGTGCTCCATGCTCTCCTGCAGTTCGTGACGCGGCTGTTCATCGCAACCGGAGCGGAGGAGCCGGCGGGAGGGGGAGTCCGCGTCCGGCCAAGCAGCGCTCAGCCGAACCGATGAATGTCGCGGATGGACGCGATCTGTTCAGCCCTGCCATCCTGGCGGGACAGGCACAGGGTTTCCGGAGCGGCCTCTGCCAGGCTGTCTGGCAGAATGGCCAGGACTTCGACACCTGTGCCGCTAGGCTGCTGCTCCATTACTTCACCCTTTGATGCGCTATCGCGGTCACGGCTGATGACCTGCCAGGTCGCGGAGGAGTCGGTGGCGTCTTCCGGAGCATTGGCGACCAGGTGGTACAGGCGGCGGCGGGCCTTGCCCCGGTAGTGCATCCGGGCCACGATTTCCTGCCCGGTATAACAGCCCTTGCGGAAATTGATGGTGCCGTTCAGGTCGTAGTTCAGTACCTGCGGTGTGTATTGTTCGCTGCGGGCCTCTCCCACATGCACAATACCCGCACGGATGTCTTCCAGGTGCCAGGCAGTCGCCTGATTGACAATTTCGTGGGGTGGCAGCTTGTTGTCGAAAGGGCTCAGTATCTCCAGTCGCGGAGTGGAGCCGGGCAGCCGTATTGCCATCAAGCCGCCGGTAGACACCGTCTCCCATGGCTGTTCAGGTGCCGGGCTCTGGAAATTTTCGCTAAAATTCTGCAAGGCCGCCTCACCGATCATGCCGTAACGGCGCCAGGTGGAGCGGGTATCCTGCAAGTCGACCTTGAAGAACACGGCATATCTGGATAGCGCCTCGCTGAGCCGTGCCGCCATGCCGGGCGCGCAACGCAACAACAGTTGCTCGCCGCTATCGCATACCACAAAGTCGGCAATCACCCGGCCCTTGAGGTTACAATAGGCGCCGGGCAGACTGTGCTGCGTGGATAATTCGTTCATGTCGCAGCTTAACTGGCCCTGCAGAAAACGTCGTGCGTCCGCGCCGCGGACGGACAGCAGGCTGAAATCACCGGGAATGGTCAGTTCCATCGTCATGGGCGGGATATCATTCTCCTGATTCAAAGGGGTGTGGAAACAGGATCATGGTAACAAAAATCGAGTACAAGAAGCTGGTGTGGCACAGTCGTCGCGGCATGCTGGAGCTGGACCTGCTGCTGCTGCCA
>JAWLFN010000081.1:0-10873 GCA_041685555.1 Gammaproteobacteria bacterium
CGCAAGGCGTCGTGCGCCGGCAATGGCCGCAGCCCTTGGCAAGCGCGACAACGCGGCGACAGGGCGCGCCAGATTTCGCCCGGAGGGGCTTTCAGCCAGAGTGGTCATGGAAGGGCGTATGGGTTCCCCTGCCTGGGAGTCCGATTTGGCAACCCGGACAATGGCCGATCCCCGCCTGCCATCCACGCCAACCCGCCCCGCTCGCCTCCAATAGCGAACCATGGCACTCAAAAAACAGGCGAAAAAAAAGGCCCGACCGGGGATGGTCGGGCCAATCTGAAGAAAGATACTACTATCAAGGGAGAGATAAAATGAAACAAAACCCACAATTTTGTCTGCAATCTACCTTCACTTATTCAGACTCTTCCCGCGCCGTTTTGTTCCCCGGATTGGCAAAAAAATCTGAAAAAATTTCCCTCATCAGAAGCTGTTTTTCTTAACTTGTTGATATATTAAAGGTTTTCTATCTTCAGTCCGGCTGGTACTTCGGCCTCCCGATGGCTGACCACGCCCACGCTGGCCTGTTCCGGCTTCAGGTAGCGCCGGGCGACGTCCCGCAACTGTTCCAGGTTCACGTTCAACACGCGCTTGCGGAAGGCCATGCGGTGGCCGCGGTCGCGGCCGAACAGCTCGTTGAAGAAAGCCTGTCGGGCCGCGCCGGCCGGGGAGGTGGAGCGGTCCATGGAGCTGATCACACCCAGGATGGCCTCCTCGATCTGCTGCCACTCGTGAGGCTGTTCCAGCACCCAGTCCACGGCGCGGTCGAAATCATCCAGGGTTTCCTGCAGGCGCGGATCGCGGTAGGAGAAGAACCGGAAGGCGGCGGCATTGCCATCCTGATCGGCGCCGGCGCCGTAGGCGCCACCCTGTTCGCGCACGGCACGGTGCAGGAAGCTGTTGCGCAGTAACGAGGCCAGCACGCATAGCGGGGCATAGTCCGGATGCGAAAAGGTCACGGTGGGGAATGCCCGGGCCACGAAGTTGACCTGGGTCTGGGTGGTCCACAGCGCGTGCACTGGTTCGCGCACCGGCGGCAGCGACAGGGAGCTGGCCGCCTGGCCACAGGGCTCGGTCCAGAGGCGGGCCAGCAGGTCATGCAGGGGCTGTTGTTGCTCTTCCTCGGCGATCAGCAGAAACTGACGGGGCGCCGACGTGATGAGCTCGTGAATGGCACGGAAACCGTCGGTAATGCGCCGCAGTGCCGCTTCGCGACCCTCTCCAGCCAATGACTGGCTCAGCGCTTTCATGGTGCGGATGCCGTGCAGACCGCCAAAGCGGTGGTTGAGGGCGGCGGTGGGGCTCATGCCGCTGCAGGCCAGGTTGACGGCCATGATATGGCCACGACCGGTGATGGCGTGTTGTTGACGCGCGGCCATCTGCTCGATCAGTTCGCGAATGCGCTGTGTCTCATCGAACCGCACATTGAAAAAGGTGTCGTGCAGCAGCTCGCTCATTGCATCCTGCTGGGCATTGAGGGCCTTGCCGGACAGGGTCAGTATGGCGCGGTGCTGCTGTTCGTCATCGGTGTGGCTCTGGAAGCGCGCGCTGCAGCTCAGGCCACCACTGACGGCCGACTGCCAGGCCTGTACTTCGGCGTAGTCGCGTTCGCCCACGCCCAGCTCGGTCAGACAGGCGGTATAGAGAGGCAACAGGTCCAGCAGATCGCCGTCCAGGGCCGGCAGGTCCACCACCACGGTCTGATAGCTCAGACCGTTGGTGCCCTGAGCGTAGAAGCGCGCGGCCTGTTCGCCGATCGTCAGATCGGTGCCGCGCACGTCGGGGATTTCCGCTGGCACGTCCTCCAGGCCCACCTTTGGCAGGATGCTGTCATCGTCCACGGCTTCCTGGCGTTCCTTGAGGGCACGGGCACGCTCGACGATGCGCTGCTTCTCCTCCTCGTCAAGTTGTGCCTGGATGCGCTGCAGGCGCTGTTGTTCGGCCTCGGTGGCGCGGGCCGCCATGTCCGGATCCGGTTTCAGGGTCAGTGTGACCCGATGCGGGTTGTCCAGCAGCCATTCCCGGATCAGGCCGGGAATGAACCGCGGATCGCGGATGTCCTTGCGCAATTGCTCCAGTACCGGGTCAATGTCCAGCAGGTCCAGCGGGTCGCCGCCGTGGACCGCGGCGCCCAGGCCGGTGGCCAGCAGCTGCAGGCCGTAGGGGTGGCCGTCGCCGGAGATTTCGCGTTGCCCCAACTCCAGCTGATGTAGCGCGGCCTCCACCTGGTCCTGGTCCACGCCCTGTTCGGCGATCTGCCTCAGGGTGTCCAGGATCAGGTATTCCACCGCTTCCGTGGCATTGTCCGCGCAGCCTTCCAGTCCGCACAGGAAGCTCATCTCGCGATTGGCATCTTCCAGGCCGCACAGCGGAGACGGGGCGGTGCCCAGGTCGGTGGTCTCCAGTGCGTGCAGAAGCGGACTGGCGCTGTGATCCAGCAGCACGGCGTTGAGCAGCTGTGCGCGGAACTGGGTCTGCATGTCGGTGCTCTTGCCCAGCAGCCAACCGACCGTGATGTGGCTGCGGTTTCCGGTGTCTTCCTCGTCCACCGGATAGAAGTGGGACACCTGTAGTGGTGCCAGGTAGCGCTTCTCGTCCGGGATGGTGATCGGTTCCACCCGGTCGGTGTCATGGAACCGGTGCAGAGCCAGTGCCTCGAGTCGCGCCTGATGCTCGGCCGCCGGAATGTCCCCGAAGGTCATGAAAATGGCGTTGGAAGGGTGATAGTGGCTGCGGTAGAAGGCCACCAGGTCCTCGTAGGTCAGATCCGGGATGTGATCGGGCTCGCCACCACTGTTGTAGTGATAGGTGGTGGTCGGGTAGAGATAGCTGCACATGGTCTGGTACAGACGCGCGTTGGTGGCGCTCATGGCCCCCTTCATCTCATTGTAGACCACGCCCTTGAACTGCAGCGGGCTGTCCGGATTGTCCGGCTCGCTAAACTCCAGGCGATGTCCTTCCTGGGAAAAATCCAGTTCATGCAGATTCGAGAAAAACGCGGCATCCAGATAAATCTGCAATAGATTATCGAAATCCTTGCGGTTCTTGCTGGCGAAGGGGTAGGCCGTCCAGTCGCTGCTGGTCATGGCGTTCATGAAGGTGTTCAGCGAGCGGCGTATCATCATGAAGAACGGGTCGCGTACCGGGAAGCGCTCGCTGCCACACAGGGCGGTGTGCTCCAGCATGTGGGCGACGCCGGTGGAATCCATGGGCACGGTGCGGAAGGCGACCAGGAACACGTTCTCCGGATCATCCGATGCCAGGTGGTAGTGCAGGGCTCCGGTCTTGCGGTGGCGATAGCTCTCCAGGGTCAGATTCAGGGAGGCGATCGGGTGACTGGACTGCCATTCGAACGCGGCATGGGCGTGAGCCGGCACTGGACCGGCCTCCTGGTGTGCTTCACTCTGCAATACGGTGCTCATTACTGTCTGATACTCCTGATAGGGCTGGTATTGGCTGATGCTGATGGACGCAGTGTAACAGGTCTGGATTCGATGTCAGTCCGGGTTCGGCCGCGGTGGTGGCGGGGACTCCAGTGTCAGGTGACCGAGCTGGCCGCCACGGTAGTCCTGCAGCAGCCGTTCGGAGACGCGGTGCCAGTCCGGCTGACCGTTTTTTCGCAGACAGCCGCGGCGGGCCGCAATCAGGGTCATCAGTGACTCGACATCATCCGGCAGTTCATCAATGTCATAGCGCTGTTTCAGTCTGGCCGGGAAATCGCGCAGGAACAGCTCGGCGGCGAAAAAGGCGACATCCTCGAATTCCATGGCGGTATTGCGGATGGCGCCGGCCATGGCCAGCCGGTAGGCGGCCTCCTGGTCTTCCAGTCGGGGCCACAGTACACCGGGGGTATCGATCAGGTACCAGCCTTCCTGCAGGCGGATGCGCTGCTGCCCCTTGGTGACCGCCGGTTCATTGCCGGTGCGCGCGACCTTGCGGCCCAGCAGGCGGTTCATGATGGTGGACTTGCCGACATTGGGAATACCCGCGATGAGGATCTGATGGCGGTTCCTGGTGACGGCACGGTCCAGCTGTTGCAGGAGACGCTGCCCGTGGCGGACCAGGTCGGCCGGTTTCAGGGAGCTGTCGGGGTCGGTGGCGACGGCATGGGAGCCGCGCTGGCGATTGAACCAGGACAGCCACTGCCCGGTCAGTACCGGGTCGGCCAGGTCCGCCTTGTTGAGGATGTGCAGACAGGGGCGGTCCCCACGCAGCTGTCGCAGGCGTGGATTACTGCTGGCCATGGGCATGCGGGCGTCGAGCACCTCGATCATCATGTCGATCTGACCCATCAGCTTTGCCATTTCCTTGTTGGCCTTGTGCATGTGGCCGGGATACCAGGAAATACTCATTGTCTGTACCGTTCCTTGCCAGAGCATTCATCGGGGGGGGGTATTGTACCGCAGGCATGTTATAATGATGCCATGATGCAGGAACAGATCGAAACGAAGTTAAAGCAGGCTTTCGCGCCTCGGCACTGCGTGGTGGAAAATGAAAGTCACATGCATGGCGGTCCGGCCACCGAGTCTCATTTCAAGGTGACGCTGGTCAGTGATCGTTTTGAGGGGCAACGTGCCGTGCACCGCCACCAACAGGTCTACGGACTGCTGGCGGAGGAGCTGGATGGTGGCGTGCATGCCCTGGCCCTGCACCTGTATACGCCGGAAGAATGGCGTGAACAGGGCAAACCGCCGGACTCTCCGGATTGCCGTGGTGGCGGGCGTTGACCCACCGTCAGAGTGGATCCGAGCCATTCCGGGCGCCACCCAAGCGCTCTTCGATAAAACAATAATATCAATAATCTGGCTTTTTAATTTCATCTATTTTCGAGGCAATGCTCGAGAAACGGAAGACAGAAGGCTGTCATTGATGTATTGGTTTGAACAAGTGGGCGCAAAGACGTTGCCGTTCGTTCTGCGTCACGGCGTATTGATTCTCCTGCTGACGCTGGCGGCCCCTGGCCTTTCCGGCTGGCGCGCCGCGCCGGACCTGTGGGAGCCGGTCGTTGTCGAGGCGCGTGAAGCTGGTGAAGGTGCCGTGCTGGTGGCGGAGGGGCTGCCTGACTTCCCCGACTTCACCGCGTACGAGAGCGTCGAGGAACGCAAACAGGCGTTCTTCGACTTCATGCACGGCTATGTGCAGCGCGAGAACGAGCGGGTACTGGCGATACGCGCCGAGATCAGACCGTTGTACGAAGTGGCCCGTGATGGCGTGCCACTGACGTATGCGGAACGCGACACGCTGGAAGCGATCGCCCGGGAGTATGATCTGGATCCGGAAGCCCTGAGCGAGCGTGAGCTGACGGCGGAGTTGATGCTACGGGTCGATACACTGCCCACTTCACTGGTGCTGGCCCAGGCGGCCAGCGAGTCGGCCTGGGGCACTTCCCGTTTTGCCCGGCAGGCGAACAATCTGTTCGGCCAGTGGTGTTTCAGCAAAGGCTGCGGCGTGGTGCCATCACGCCGGGCACAGCATGCCAGTCATGAGGTCAGGGCCTTTGCCAGTGTCGGGGATGCGGTGCGCGCCTATTTCCACAACCTGAACACGCACGAGGCCTATGGTTACCTGCGGCGACTGCGCTCGGACATGCGTCGTCGCGACGAGCCGCTCGATTCGCTGGTTCTGGCGTATGGACTGACCGATTACTCGTCCAGGGGGGTGGCGTACGTGACGGAGCTGCAGAGTATCATCCGTCACAACAGCCTGTACGAACGGGATCGGGGTAACGCCGGTCAGTCCTGATTGTCTGGCGTGGAACGCGTCCAGAATTTGCTGTACCAGTAAAAACGGCTGTCACCACGTCGGGGCGCGGTGCAGTTGTAACCCCATCGCCGGCTGTCGAACTGTCGTTGCGGTGCCAGCCGGAAACGTCCGGCCTCGCGGTCCAGCCATTCGATCTCCAGCGCTTCGCTGCCGCCGTAGCAGGCCAGTTGACCCGGATTGTAGTCGCCCTGGAGTTGCAGGGTGACCGACGGACTGCGACTGTCGGTGACCGGGCTGCGCGGATCCTCTTGCTGGACATGGAAGGCCAGCGTTTCCAGCTTGGTCGGCACGGTGTTCATGTTGGCGAAGATGCCAGCCAGCGGAAAGCGTGGCAGGGCCCGCAGATCCGAGTGATGCCCGACGGCACCCGAGTTCTGTGCCAGGGCAACGAAACCTTCTTCCTCGATCATTTCCAGGATATCGAGATCGTACTCGCCGTACGGGTAGGCCAGCGTCCGGTGGGACTGGCCGGTTTGCTCCTCGATGCGTTGCTCGGCCCGGAGCAGCTCCTCACGCATCCGTTCTACCCGCTCGCGGTCGGATTCCCCGGATCGATTGTCGATCATGTGCGGGTGGCTGACCATGTGGTTGGCGATCATCACGCCGGCATCGGACAGCTCTCGTATCTGATCCCAGCTCATATAGCCGCGTTGGCCATCATCGATGGGCTGCGTGCTCAGAAACAGGGCAAAGGGGAAGTCCAGCTCCTGCAGCATCGGCAGGGCGGTGTCATGGATGGAACTGTAGCCATCATCAAAGGTGATGGCCACGGTCCGCTCGGGGATCTCATTGTGGTGGCGCAGGGCGTCGAGCAGACGGTCCAGGCGCCATACGGTGAAGTCGTTGTCGCGGATATATTCCATCTGCTCGCGGAACTGTTCCGGACTCAGGCTGGTCGATGGCGGTGTGCTGTCGTCGACATGATGGTAGATGGTGATGACAGCGTGATCGTCTCCGGTCGGGGTGGTGCCGTCCTGTGCATCGGTCGACGGACTGCAGGCCAGCGCCGCGCAGCTGAACAGGGCGGCCAGAGCCGGATTGCGGAGTCGCCGGGACAAGAAGCGGGTGGGCATGATGGGAATTCCTGATAGCGCTATGATATGGAGCCCATTTTGCCCCGAGGTGGCCCACGGTCTCAAGATCCAGATGCCGGTGGTATTGGCAGGCTGTTGATTTATAATGGCGCCTTCATTCTTTACGGGGAATCATCCATGATTTACCAGGGCCAGGCCATCACCGTGGAGCAGCGCGATGACGATATCGCTGTGCTGACGTTCGATCTGCCGGATGCGAGCATGAATGTGTTCAACCGGCTGATGCTGGAGGAGTTGGCGGAGGCTGTTGCCGTGCTGGCCACCAGTGGCGCCGCGGGGCTGCTGGTCCGTAGTGGCAAGGCGCATTTCCTGGCCGGTGCCGATATCAGTGAGTTCACGCAGATCTTCCGGCGGAACGAGGAAGAGCTGCTGGCCTGGTGCGAGCGCAGTAATGCCATTTTCAATGCGGTCGAGGACCTGCCCATGCCCACGGTGACGGCGATCAACGGCGTCGCCCTGGGGGGTGGTCTGGAGATGTGTCTGGCCACGGACTACCGGGTGGCGGGTGAGTCGGCCTCATTGGGTTTTCCCGAGGTCGGGCTGGGTATCTGTCCCGGATTCGGCGGCACGGTGCGGGCGCCGCGACTGATGGCCGTGGACGTGGCGCTGGAATGGGTCAGCACGGGCCGTCCGGCCCGTGCCGCCAGGGCCCTGGATGCCGGAGCCATTGATGCGGTGGCCGGAGACGACCGCATCGAAGAGGCGGCTCTGGAACTGCTGCGGCAGGCCATGGCGGGCGAGCTGGACTACAAGGCGCGGCGGCAGAGCAAGACCGGACCGCTGTCCCTGGGGGCCGAAGAGGCCTCGGCTGTGTTCTCGGCGGCCATCGAGCGCGCAAATCGGGATAACGGACCGCACTATCCGGCCGCCAGCACGGCGCTGGAGGCGATGGCCGAAGCCGCCGGATTGAGTCGCGGTGAGGCATTGAAGCTTGAACATCATGCCTTTGTCACGCTGGCGCGCAGCACCACGGCCGGCAATCTGGTGCAGCTGTTCCTCAATGACCAGTTCCTGAAAAGCAAGGCCAGGCGCTATGCGGCCGAAGCCAGAACCGTTTCCCGGGCGGGCGTGCTGGGCGCGGGCATCATGGGTGGTGGTATTTCGTACCAGTCTGCCCTGAAAGGAGTGCCGGTTCAGATGAAGGACATTGCACAGGAAGGGCTTGACCTGGGTATCGGCGAGGCCAGGCGTCAGCTCGGACGCCTGGTCGACAAGGGCCGGATTGATGAGGACAAGGCCAACGAGACCCTGTCCAACATCCATCCGGTGCTCGACTACAGCGGCTTCAATGAGGTGGGGCTGGTGATCGAGGCCGTGGTGGAGAACATCAGGGTCAAGCACGGCGTGCTGACGGAGGTGGAACAGAGCATTCCCGCCGATGCGGTGCTGACGTCCAATACATCGACCATTTCCATCGACCGCCTGGCCGAACCATTGCAGCGTCCGGAGAATTTCTGCGGCATGCATTTCTTCAACCCCGTGCCGCTGATGCCGCTGGTCGAGGTGATCCGCGGTGAACAGAGCAGCGACACCGCCATCGCCACCACGGTGGCCTACGCCCAGCGCATCGGCAAGACGCCGATCGTGGTCAACAACTGCCCCGGGTTCCTGATCAACCGTATCCTGTTTCCGTATTTTGGAGCATTCTGCCAGTTGCTTCGCGACGGTGCCGATTTCCGCCAGATCGATCGCGTCATGGAGACTTTCGGCTGGCCCATGGGACCCGCCTACCTGCTGGATGTGGTGGGCATGGACACCGCGGCCCACTGTCAGGGAGTGATGTCCGATGGTTTCCCCGAGCGCATGCAATATGACTTTCGCCTGGCCATCGATGAATTGTACGAGGCCGATATGCTGGGGCAGAAGAACGGGATCGGCTTCTATCGGTACGAGAGACCGGAAAGCGGCGGGCGGCCGCGGAAAGTCTTTGATGAGAGGATTCTGGATCGCCTGGAACCCCTGCGGCAGCCACGGAAGGAGTTCGACGATGACGAGATCCGCGACCGCATGATGCTGGCCATGTGCCTGGAGGCGGTGCGATGCCTGGAGGATGGCATTGTCGACTCTGCCATCGAGTGCGACATGGGGCTGCTGTTGGGGCTGGGCTTCCCGCGGTTCCGTGGCGGCGCACTGCGTTATATTGACAACTGCGGCGTACAGACCTTTGTCGGGCTGGCCGACCGCTATCGTGAACTCGGCCCGCTGTTCGAGGCACCGAAGTTGCTGCGCGACATGGCGAAGCAGGGCAGAACTTTCTATGAGTGAGACGCGTGAAATGAATACCGGATCGGAAATGGAAGCCAGACAGCACCGTCTGGCACTGAATCGCAGCCAGAAGAATCTGCGCCGTGATGTGGGCAGGGCCATCGCCGACTTCAACATGATCGAGGACGGCGATCTGATCATGGTCTGTCTGTCCGGCGGCAAGGATTCCTATACGATGCTGGATATCCTGTTGAGCCTGCAGAAAAGCGCGCCCATCCATTTCGACATCCATGCCGTGAATCTGGATCAGAAACAGCCCGGTTTTCCGGAACATGTGCTGCCGGAATACCTGGAAGGACTCGGGGTCGATTATCACATCATCGAGCAGGATACCTATTCGGTGGTGAAAGAGAAGGTGCCGGAAGGCAAGACCTACTGCGGGCTGTGCTCGCGGCTCCGGCGGGGCAATCTCTATACCTATGCCAACCGCATCGGTGCCAGCAAGATCGCATTGGGGCATCATCGCGATGACATTGTGGAGACGATGTTTCTGAATCTGTTTTTCGGTGGCAAGATGAAGGCCATGCCGCCGAAACTGCTCAGTGATGACCGTCAGAACATCGTGATCCGGCCCCTGGCCTACAGCCGCGAATCCGAGATTGCCCGCTATGCGGAGCTGAAAGGGTTCCCCATCATTCCCTGCAACCTGTGCGGTTCGCAGGACAACATGCAGCGTCAGAACATCAAGGCCATGCTGCAGGAATGGGAGCGACAGTATCCCGGTCGTGTCGATATGATCTTCAAGGGACTGTGCAATGTCGAGCCATCTCAGTTGGCCGATACGGATCTGTTTCCATTCCGGGACCTGACACGTGAATTCACCGGTGTACGCATCGCGGCTGTCAACACCGGCTGAGCCTGGCCGGCTACTGGAGGTGCGACATGCAGATTCCCTGGCAGTCCCTGACCGAGGATGCATTGAACGGGGTGCTGGAAGAATATGCCAGCCGCGAAGGTACCGAATACGGCTGGCGCGAGTACAGCCTGGAAGAAAAGGTGATGCAGCTGCGCCGGCAACTGGAGCGTGGCGAGGCATCGATTGATTATGATCCTGACACAGCATCCATTCATCTGGTACCGGTGAATCAGTGAATTTCAGTGCGCCCACCAGGAGGCAGTTATAGTGAGTGAGATCCGACCCGACGTTGATACCAGCCTGGATGCCAGTGGCCTGTTCTGTCCCGAGCCGGTGATGCTGTTGCACAATCACATCCGTGACATGGCGGACGGGGAGGTGGTGGAAGTGATCGCCACCGATCCGTCCACCACACGCGATGTACCGAAATTCTGTCACTTCCTCGGGCACCAACTGGTGGCACAGGAGCAGACCGGGGACCGCTATCTGTACTATGTCCGCAAGCGCGACGGTGATCCCGACTGATGAAGATCGTCGCCGATGCCGGCATCCTGGACGTGGCATCCGGGTTCCAGCAGTACGGAGAACTCGTGCTGTTGCCCGGGCGCGAGATCAAGGCGGATGATGTGCGTGATGCCGACGCATTGATCGTGCGTTCCATCACGCCGGTCGATGCCCGGCTGCTGTCCGGTTCCCGGGTGCGTTTTGTCGCCACGGCGACCAGTGGCACGGACCATCTGGACCTGGCCTGGCTGGGGCGGGCCGGCATCGTCGTGGCCGATGCGGCCGGCTGTAATGCCAATGCGGTGGCCGCGTACGTGGAAGCCGCCGTGCAGGAACTATCCATGCCCCGGTCGGCGCGTGTGCTGGTGATCGGTGCTGGCCATGTGGGTACCCG
>JAWLFN010000309.1:0-2633 GCA_041685555.1 Gammaproteobacteria bacterium
CCGGCACCAGCGCCAGCGCATCGAATCCGCGCAGGGCAAGATCAGCACGTTCCTCAACACCCGCGGAGGCGCCGGAGCCAGTTTCATTGCACTCAATGTCGCCTATCAGCTTGCCACCGAATTCAACCAGAAAACCGTACTGGTGGACATGGATATCCAGTATGGCACCGTCGCCATCGACCTGGACATCCGCTCGGAAGGCACCATCCTGGAAGCGCTCCGTAATCCACAGCGGGTCGATTCGGTCTACCTGGACGCGTTGATGACCGCCCACCCCAGTGGCCTGCATGTCCTGCCCTCGCCGGGCGACCTCAGCCCCAGCGAGGACATCACGGCCCAGGCGGTCACCCGCATGCTGGGCAGCCTGGCCGAGAGTCACGATCAGGTCGTCGTCAGTCTGCCGACCTACTTCAATGAGGGCGTGGAACAGTCGCTGCGCCTGGCCAACCCGGTGTTCCTGGTCTCACAGGACACCATGGCCATGCTGCGCAATCTCAAGCTCATGTTGCAGCGCCTGCCGCTGCGTGGCGTGCCCGCCTCACACCTGCGGGTCATCCAGAACCGGGTCAACACCGCGGTCAAGGACATCAGCTCACGCGAACTCGACGAGATTCTCGGCAACACACCGAGTTACCGTGTGCGCAGTGACTACAAGCTGGCCGCCCATGCCGCCAATGAAGGCAAGGCCGCCACCGAACTCAATTCACGTGCCGGCGTGGTCAAGGATCTGCGCGAAATCAGCGCGGCATTGGCCGAGTCATCGGCTCCGGACAAAAAGAAATCCGGCCTGATGCGCTGGCTGTCATGATAGGCAGGGCAAGGCAGTACCGCATTGATGTTTGACTGGAAGAAAAAGAAGTCCATGGACAACAGACCTATGACCGAGCCCACCGCGCCGCCCACCGAACCGCACGACAAGGAGCGGGAAGTGAAGCGGGAGCTGCTGGAGACCAAAACCCGGATTCACCGCCAGTTGCTGGACCGGATGAATCTGGAGGTCATCGATCAGCTCACGCCAAAGCAGGTGCGCGATCAGATTGCCGATCTGAGCCGGCGGCTGATGAATGAGCAGAACGTCAAGCTCAATGGCGAGGAACGCGATCGGGTCGTACAGCAGATCCAGGACGAAGTGCTGGGCCTGGGACCCATCGAGCCACTCCTGGCCGACCCCAGTGTCTCCGACATCATGGTCAACACCTGGAAGCAGGTCTACGTGGAGCGCAAGGGCCGGATCGAGGCCACCGATGTGCAGTTCCAGAATGATGACCACCTGCGCCGCGTCATCGACAAGATCGCCTCCTCGGTGGGACGCCGCATCGATGAATCCAGTCCGATGGTGGACGCGCGCCTGCCGGACGGCTCTCGGGTGAACGCGGTCATCCCGCCAGCCGCGGTGGACGGGCCACTACTGTCCATCCGTAAATTCAGCGTGGATCCATTGGAGATGAAGGATCTGGTGGGTTTCAAGGCACTGACCCCGCCGATGGCCGAATTTCTGCAGGCCTGCATCAAGGCCAAGCTCAATGTACTGGTCTCCGGCGGCACCGGCAGCGGTAAGACCACCCTGCTCAATGCGCTGTCCGGCTACATCCCGGCCAACGAACGGATCATCACCATCGAGGACTCGGCCGAACTGCAGATGCAGCAGCCCCACGTGGTGCGCCTGGAGACGCGCCCCGAGAACCTCGAGGGCAAGGGCGAGATCACCCAGCGCGACCTGGTCAGAAACTCCTTGCGGATGCGTCCGGACCGGATCATTCTGGGGGAGGTCCGCGGGCCGGAAGCCATGGACATGTTGCAGGCCATGAACACGGGCCATGATGGTTCCATGACGACGATCCACGCCAACACGCCCCGCGATGCCCTGACCCGCCTGGAGCATATGATCAGCATGTCCGGCTCGCCCATCCCCGCCAGCGCCATGCGACAGCAGATCGCGGCCGCACTGCATATCCTGATCGACTCCGAACGCCTGATCGACGGGCGGCGTGTCATCAGCAGCATCCAGGAAATCAGTGGCATGGAGGAAAACGTGGTGGAGCTGCAGGAAATTTTCACCTTCGAGAAACGCACGGTCGACCGCGAAGGCAAGGTCATCGGTCGCTTCAAGCCCACCGGTATCCGCCCGAGCCTCACGAACAAGATCGAGTCGTTCGGCATCGAGCTGTCCCGGGATATCTTCGACCCTCACAAGGTCTACGAATGACAGGAGGGACTGCACCATGACGGCATCCGTACTGATCCTGGCCGCGCTATCCATCATGACAGCTGTGGCCGGGTTCTACCTGCTGTACAGCGAATTGCGCGAGGAATCCCACGGCAGCCAGGTCCAGCAACGTCTGCGCCGGCTCTCCGCCACCCCGCATACCCGGGAGCAATGGGACCAGCCGAGTCTGGCACTTGATGCCGACGCCGACGCCCTGGACCGTCTGCTCGATCATCTGCCGCGCCTCAAGGACATGGACCGCTTCCTCGAACAGGCCGGGGTCGGTTACGGCCCGACCACGGCACTGGGGCTGACCGCATTATCCGGCGCCGCTGGCGCAATCGTGGTCAGTCTGGCATTCCGCAGCTTTGCGATACCGGTATTGCTGATCGGAGCCATATTGGGGGCAGCAGTACCGTGGTTGTTG
>JAWLFN010000310.1:0-2624 GCA_041685555.1 Gammaproteobacteria bacterium
CGATGCGACAGCGATTCAGAGTGGTGCCAGGCAAGGGAAATTCGGTGAGACCGTGTGGCATTTTCCGGTTGAAAATTTCCGCGCAACCACCTGCAGTTTAAAGAGATATTTGATGTTTTGAAGTGGCGGAGGGGCAGGGATTCGAACCCTGGGAAGGCTCTCACCTTCGCCGGTTTTCAAGACCGGTGCATTCGACCACTCTGCCACCCCTCCGCGGCGAGAAGCGGCATAGTACTATAATCAGCGCCGCAGTCAACCGTGAATTGCCCGTCACGGTTGCGACGGAATGCAGTGCGGGATGCGACGATTCGCCTGACAGAGCCTCGAAATTGATTGATTTTACCCCCACCACAGGTATGATAATCGCTCGTAGTTGTTGATCTGGAGGATTACCGGACATGAGTCAGTATGAACTGAATACCGCCCGTCATCGCGAAGCCGTGGTGACCGGACTGGAAGCGAACCGAGTACTACGCAATACCTATATGCTGCTGGCCATGACACTGGGCTTCAGCGCGGTCTGCGCCATGTTCGCCATGGCCAGCAATGCCCAGCCCGTCAACATCTGGATGATGCTGATCGGCTTTTACGGACTGCTGTTCCTGACTCACAAACTGGCCAACAGCACCTGGGGCCTGGCGGCGGTCTTCGCCCTGACCGGCTTCATGGGCTATACCATCGGCCCGATACTCAATTTCTACATGTCCATGTCCGGCGGCAGCGAGATCGTCATGACCGCGTTCGGTGGCACGGCGGCCATCTTCATCGGCCTGTCGGCATTCGCACTGATCACGAAGAAGGATTTCTCCTTCCTGAGCGGGTTCCTGATGGCGGGCTTCATGGTCATCATCGTGGCCTTCATCGCCAATCTGTTCCTGCAGATGCCGGCGCTGCAACTGGCCCTGTCGGCCGGTTTCATGCTGTTCTCCAGCGCCGTCATCCTGTACCAGACCGGTGCCATCGTGCACGGCGGGGAAACAAACTACATCCTCGCCACGGTAACGCTGTTCGTCTCCATCTATAATATCTTCGTCAGTCTGCTCAACCTGCTCATGGCCTTCACCGGCCAGGAGTGAGGTCGGACAGACCAGCGGAGGATGGCCCTTCACACAGGCCACCGAGTCGCCCTGCCGGGTCTGCCCGGCGGGGCTTTTTATTGCCCTGACGCTCCGGGTATCATGAGCCCATGAAAATCACCGTCGTCGTCCATACCGCGCCCTGGTCACACCAGGCCTCGGCCACAGCGCTGCGCTTCTGCCAGGCCGCACTGAAGGCGGGTCATGTCATCCATCGCCTGTTCTTCTATTACGATGGCGTGCACAACACCAGCACACTGGCCGTGTCGGCGCAGGACGAGATTGATATTCCCGCCGAGTGGCAGCGCCTGATCCGGGAACATGAAATCGATACGGTGGCCTGTGTATCATCCGCCTTGAAACGCGGTATCCTCAATGACACGGAAGCCGCCCGTTATGAGCGCACGGCCAGCAACCTCTCCCCGGCGGCGGAGATCTCCGGTCTCGGACAGCTGATCGATGCCACGACCCACTCGGATCGTGTGGTGAATTTCGGAGCCTGAACGTGATGACCGACACAAGTGCCCCGCCATCCGCCAGCCACCGCAGATTGACCTTCATCAGTCGCCGCGCGCCCTTTGGTGAAGACTACCCCCGGGCCTGTCTGGACATGGTCATGGCCGCCGCGGTCTTCGATCAGCAGGTCAATTATGTGTTCATGGACGATGGCGTCCATCAGCTGGTATCCGGTCAGGCCCCTGCCGCTATCGGGGCCAAGGACCTGTCGGCCCAGTTCGCCGCCCTGTCGCTGTATGGCGTGGAAAATGTGTTCGCGGACCGCCAGTCGCTGCTGGAGCGGGGCTTGGAAAATGCCGTGCTCAGCATCCCCGTGGACGTGATCGACAACGCCTGTCTGCAGCGGCTGATCCAGGACTCTGACCAGGTGTTTGTGTTATGAGCGCCCTGCATATCATCAACAAGCCCCAGAGTCGCGGCCAGGCATTGAGAAGCTGCCTGCGGCTGCTGCAACCGGGTGATGCCCTGCTGTTGATCGAGGACGGTGTGTACGCCTGTACCGATACCGGAGAAAACCGGCTGCTGTGGCAGAACCTGCCGGTCGAGGTCGGCTGCCACGCCCTGCGGCCGGATCTCGATGCCCGGGGTATCGCCCTGCCCCTGCCCACCTTTGCGCTGGTGGACGATGACGGTTTCGTGGCATTGGTCTGCGAACATGACAAGACCCTGAGCTGGTTCTGAGCCCCTGTCGATGAGCGAGATCCCCACGCCTGCTTCCGCTATTTCCGACGCTGACGGCAACCGCGTTGCACTGGACCGGGACGGTTACCTGAAAAACATGGAAAACTGGACCGAGGCCGTGGCCGAGCAACTTGCGAACGCCGAGGGTATCGAACTGACGCCGGCGCATTGGGAGGTCATCACGGTATTACGGGATTTCTATCGGGACACCCGACACGCGCCGGCCAATCGCGCACTGGTCCGGCTGGTGGCGCGTGAGCTGGGGGAGGACAAGGGTCGAAGCATTTATCTGATGAGCCTGTTCCGCGGCCGCGGCAGTCCGGCCCTGCTGGCCAGCCGTATCGCCGGACT
>JAWLFN010000311.1:0-2614 GCA_041685555.1 Gammaproteobacteria bacterium
GGCATTGGCGGAACGGGCGGCCCTGGCCAGCGGTTACACACTGACGGACTACCTGGCCAACCTTGTGCGCAATGATGCCCCGAAGCGGTTGAAGGCGCAAAGCGAAATTGTGCTGACCAACGAGCAGTTTGATCGATTCATGAAGGTATGCGAGGCCACCCCCACCCCCGACAGCAGGATCCGGGAGGCAGCCCGCAAACTGGACGAAGAGGGCTTCTGATTGTCGTTGGAGCAGACATTCGTTCCAGTGGACAGCGCACTGCATGACCTGAAGGGTTTTGATTGCGGCAAGCCCGCCATGAACGAGTTTCTTGCCAGACACGCCGTCAAACACTCCAGGTTGGGCCTGAGCCGGACCTGGGTGCTGCCAGAGGTCTCGGAGGACAGAAAAAAGCCGATCGCGGCCTGGTATACATTGGCGGCATCCACGGTGACCCGAAAGGACATTCCCGCCCGACAGAGCCTGCCTGCCTACCCCCTGCCCATGGTGATGCTGGCCCGATTGGCGATCAGCCGTAGCCATCAGGGCAAGGGACTGGGTGATAAAACACTGGTTTATGCATTGCGACAGGCGGTGAATCTGAGCCACGCGGGCTTACCTGCCTACGGACTCATCCTTGATGTGCTGGATGACGACGCTCTCCAGTTCTATCGACGTTTCAAGATGCTGGAGCCTTTTACCGACGACCCGATGCGGTTGTTCGTTCCGATGACAACACTGGAGCAGATCTGACTGGCGACCGATGTGGCCTCACCGGAAATCGGTATCGCCCCCCATCGCCCAGAAATGCCCCCTGACCTGTGGAACCAGGCTGGCCTGAAACTGTTCGTCCGGCCAGGCCACGCTGCCTTCCCGCACCGTGTCGCCCGGGGGCAGGTCGGCCAGCAGCCGGTCGGTGCCCCAGATCATGATGCGGTCGATGCCTTCTTTCGCGGCCTGGTCCTCCACGCTGCGGATGAGACCGTGCAGGGCGCGGTGATCCAGGAACACGGCGTCGATCAGTTCCAGCGCCCGGTCTTCTTCCCGATGGCGTACCACGGCCCCGGCCACCAGTCGTCCCAGGCGGTGCAGCTGCAGAAAGCGATAGCGCACATCGGGGTGACGTCGGAAGCGCCAGTCCCAGTAAGCGGCGTCACGCTTCAGTAGCAGGGTGTCCGGTAGCGCCCGGAGCATGGCCTCAGACAGGGAATTCACCCACAGCAGATCCTGTTCGCTCCGCGGTTCCACCCAACGCGGCCGCCAGATCATGCCCTGCCACGGCCGGCTCGGCCCCGGCTGTCGACGCCACGGGCGGGCGGGCCGGCTCCAGCACCAGGTCGATTCTCCGCGCTGATAGACGCCCAGTTCCTCCCCCGCCCGCATGGCGCGCTCATTGGGAAAACCGTAGGCCAGCGCGAATGGCTTCCCGTCACCGACATTCGGCGTCAGAAACCGCTGACACATCTCCAGAAAGGCACCGGAGCGGCGCGACGTCCCCCGACTCTGGTCGGCCACCATCGAATCCACAATCTGACACAAAAAGAGGGACTGTCCCCCTTTTTCTCCGCGCCGGGGCAGGACACCGTAGAAACCGGCCAGACGCCGGTCGTCATCCACTGCCACGGTACCGATCCAGTCCGGGTCGCGGTATTTCCAGTCCCACCAGTTCCGGTCCACGGCCGCGCCGAACACATCGCGGAACAATCGAACGATGCCTCCTGCGTCTGTCGGAGTGGCGGGTCGGGTGACGAAGCGGGCGTCGGGGCCGACGCGGCCATGGCGCTCGTCGACCAGGTGGTAGGCCTCGGCGCGGCGCACGATCTCGCCGGCGGCAATGCCCGGCAACAGCAGGGCGCGGTGGCGGGCCAGGCCGTCCATGGAGCGTTCGTAGTTCTGGGCGGCCAGCGCGGTGGCGTGGCAACGCAGGGCCTGCTCCTTGCGCGCCCATGTGTCGGTCACTTCCAGCAGTCGGTTGGCGTCCAGTGGTGTCCAGGCTTCATAGAACAGCAGGCCGCGCAGGCCCGGTGCGGCTCTGTAGACCCGCAGCGCGGCGCGGCCCAGTGCCGCATGGTCCGGATGCAGGTCGCGGGGCCAGGTGGTCACGATGCTGTCGGCCCGGAAAGAGCGCCGGGTATCTTCGATCAGGGGCACCAGTTCCTCATCCCGCAGCGCGCCATCCGGCAGACGCCACAGCCGCAGCTCGCAGTCCGGGTACAGCACGGCCATGGCGTCGCGGAACTCCCGCTGTCGTACCTCGTCGGTGCCGGGGGGCAGCTCTCCGGCGCCGCTGCCATCGGAGACCAGCACCACCAGCGTCGGCTGACCGCGTTCGGCCAGCTCGGCGAGCAGGCCCCCGCAACCGATCACCTCGTCATCCGGGTGCGGGATCAGCACCAGCACGCGGCCCAGCGCGTCCACGTCCAGGTGCCCGGGGGGCGTCAGCGGAGGCAGCTCGTAGGCCGGTGGTGTTTTGGGATCGGGCTCAGACACCCTGCAGCTCTCCTTCCATGGCATCGATGATCGTGTCCCAGCCGGTCCAGCCCGCGGCGGCCCGTCGCGACTGTCGGCGCCAGAAGGCGGCCGCGGTCTCATCGGTCAGCAGCACGCGCAGAGCCGCGGCCATCGCGGCCGGCT
>JAWLFN010000312.1:0-2603 GCA_041685555.1 Gammaproteobacteria bacterium
GGCCAGGGCGTATTCCTCGCCGCTGTCCGGATGCAGGAATACGGGAAAATCGCGGCCCACCGGGCGGAAACCGGCCGCCTCCATCTCCCGCTGGGTGGAACCGACCACGACCCAGTCGCGGTCCGATTGACCGAGTCCGAGCAGGTTGTCGCGGACCGCGCCGCCCACCAGATACGTTTGCATGCTGCGCAGTTTACCACCGAAAGCGGAACACTGTTCTGTGGATAGAGGAAAGCCCAAGGTGCCCTTAGACGCTGAACAGCCGGTGGTCCTGCAGCCGCATCATGGTCAGCTCCCGGCCCCAGACGCAACCGGTGTCCAGGGCGAACACGCCGGGTCGGCCGGTCCTGCCTTCCAGCGCGGCCCAATGACCGAACAGGATGTTGGTGCCGGGAGTGAGCTGCTCGAACTCGAACCAGGGGCGGAAACCTTCGGGGGCGGTATCCACGCCTTTCTTGCTGCCGAAATCCATGTGGCCGTCGGCATCGCAGAAGCGCAGCCGGGTCAGGTAGTTGATGATGACGCGCAGTCGATCGAATCCCTGCAGGTCATCGTCCCAGCAGTCCGGCTGGTTACCGTACATGTGGCGCAGCAACTCCGGGTAGTTGTCGCTCTTGAGAACCTGCTCCACCTCGGCGGACAGGGTCAGGGTTTTCTCCAGCGTCCAGCCGGGGGCCACGCCGGCGTGCACCATCACATAGTCCTGCTCGCCGCCCGGGCCTTCCACCCGGCGATGGTAGGCCAGTGGCTTGCGGCGCAGCCAGTCGATCAGCGCCGCGCTGTCCGGGGCCTCCAGCAGTTTCTTCAGGGTGTGGTTGCCGTTGTCGTCGATGCAGTCGTGATACAGCGCCAGGAAATGCAGGTCGTGGTTGCCCAGTACCACGCGCACGGCCTCGTCGCCGAGGTCGCGCAGGTAACGCATGGTGTCCAGTGAGCGCGGGCCCCGGTTGATCAGGTCGCCGACGCACCACAGTTCATCGCTGGCCGGATCGAAATCGACCTTTTTCAGCAGATTGCGCAGTGGCTTGTAGCAGCCCTGGATGTCGCCGATGGCATAGATGGACATACCCGATCAATGCACCCGCAGCGGACGGGACAGCAGGAATGCGGGAATCTCCGCCGTGAAGGCCTCGCCCTCGCCAGTGACCATGTCGTAGCTGCCCTGCATGGTGCCGAATTCGGTGGAGAGCACGGCGCCGCTGGTGTAGACGAAACGCTGCCCCGGGTTGATGGTGGGCTGCAGGCCGACCACGCCGCTGCCGCGCACTTCCTCGACATGCTCGTTGTCGTCGGTGATGATCCAGTGTCGGCCCAGCAGTTGGACCGAGTGCTCGCTGCGGTTCTCGATGCCGATGGTGTAGGCAAAGGCGTAGCGATCACTGTCCGGGTCGGACTGCTCTTCCAGGTAGCGTGTGCTCACGGAGATGTCGATACAGTGTTCGATGTCGGTGATCGGTTCTTCTGCCATGGTGCTCGCCATCCGGCTTACCTCGCCTGTTGATCGTTTGCGGTGGTGATGTCGGTCGTGTCGCGTTGGCGCGCCAGCGCATTGCTGATGCGCACGAAATCGCGCACGTCGAGTCGCTCGGGTCGCTGGCCGGGGTCGACCGGCCAGTCCAGCGTTGTTTCGGTGGATATGAGGTCCCGCAGTCCGTTTTTCAAGGTCTTGCGGCGCTGCGAGAACGCATGACGCACGACGCTGGCGAACAGGGCCTCGTCCAGGGCCGGCTCGCGCGGCGCCTGCAGGGGGACCAGCCGGACGATGGCCGAGGTCACTTTCGGTGGTGGCGAAAAGGCGCCGGGGGGTACCTCGAACAGGGGCTCGATGCGGCAGTGGTATTGCAGCATGACGCTGAGGCGTCCATAGGCCTTGTCGCCGGGGGCGGCGGCCATGCGGTCCACCACCTCGCGCTGCAGCATGAACAGCATGTCGCGGATCAGGTGGCGGTACGTGAGCAGGTGGAACAGGCAGGGCGTGGAGATGTTGTAGGGCAGATTGCCGATCACGCGCAGGCTGTCCGGTGTCGTGGCCAGCCGGGAGAAGTCGAACTTCAGTACGTCGCCCTGGTGCAGGGTGAAGTGCGGGTTGTGGTGATAGAGGCTCTGCAGGTAGCCGGCCAGGTCGCGGTCCAGTTCGATGGCCTGCAGGTCGGCGCCGCTGTCCACCAGGTGACGGGTCAGGGCGCCACGGCCGGGGCCGATCTCGATGATGGTCTCGCCGGCCGCCGGGGCCAGCGCGTCGATGATGCGCTGGATGACGTGCTCGTCGTGCAGGAAGTTCTGTCCGAAGCGCTTGCGGGCGCGATGTCCACCGGGGCCGGTACCGGCATGGACTCGACTCATGGGGCGGCCTGCTGGCGGGCGGCCCGGACCATGGCGCGGGCGGTGAGGATGGCCTCGAACAGACTGCCCGGATGGCAGTGACCGGTGCCGGCCAGGTCCAGCGCGGTGCCGTGATCGACCGAGGTGCGGATGATGGGCAGACCCAGAGTGATGTTGACGGCGTTGCCGAAGCCCTTGTACTTCAATACCGGCAGGCCCTGATCGTGATACATGGCCAGCACGGCATCGGTGTCGGCCAGGATGGGCGGTGTGAACAGGGT
>JAWLFN010000082.1:0-10710 GCA_041685555.1 Gammaproteobacteria bacterium
ATTTTCGAGCTGATCGGTCCTGTGCTGGTGCGACGGATCGTCAAATAGGGTATGACAGCCATGGCTGCAAAGGTATGATAGAGGTTGTATTCCATGAAGATGCCTTGTTCTACAGGAGATGAAGTATGTCATTGCATTTGGGAGATACCGCGCCGAATTTTGATATTGATACCACTACCGGTCCCATCAATTTCCATGACTGGATCGGTGATTCATGGTGCTTCTTTTTCAGCCATCCCGCGGATTTCACGCCGGTATGCACTACCGAAATGGGGCGTACTTCGCAGTTGGCGCAGGAGTTTGCCGCCCGAAACTGCAAGCCGCTCGGGCTGTCCACGGATACCGTCGAGGAGCACAAGCGCTGGATCGCGGACGTCAACGACACCCAGAACACGACGCTTGAGTTTCCGATTGTGGCGGATCCGAATCATGAGATTGCCCAGTTGTACGGTATGATTCATCCCGGTGAAAGTGATACGGCCGCCGTACGATCGGTATTCATCATCGATCCCGCCAAAAAGATTCGACTGACCATGACTTACCCGATGGCGGTAGGCCGCAATTTCGATGAGATCCTGCGGGTGATCGACGCGCTGCAGACCGGGGACAAGTACAAAGTGGCAACGCCGGCGGACTGGCAGAAAGGTGATACAGTGATCATTCCACCGAGTATCAGCAACGAGGATGCCGAGACGCTGTTTCCGCAGGGCTGGGACGAAGTCCGGCCTTATCTGCGCCTCACCGAACTGAAATGATGTTGTCCATCTGACCGGGAGAAAAACCATGAATGCTCGATATCTGCTGGGCGCCTGCGCGCTCTGCCTCGGACTGCCTTCGGCACATGCCCAGATCGACACTGGGCTGGAAGATCAGTCTGTACGCTGGTTGCAGGAGTTCATCCGTATCGATACGGTGAATCCGCCCGGCAATGAGTATCGGGCCGTGGAGTTCTACTCAGACATCCTGGAGGCCGAGGGTATCGAGTACGAAACAGCGGAAAGCGCTCCCGGCCGAGGCAATATCTGGGCCAGGCTCGAGGGAAGCGGCGATGAGCCGGCCCTGATCCTGCTGCAGCACACGGATGTGGTGCCGGCCGACGAAGAGTTCTGGACCATAGATCCTTTCTCGGGAAACATTCGCGACGGGGATATCCTGGGTCGCGGGGCGCGGGATATGAAAGGGCTGGGTGTGATCCAGCTGGCCACCTTCCTTGCTCTGCATCGTTCTGGTGCCGAGCTGAACCGTGATGTCGTCTTCCTGGCGACAGCCGATGAAGAGGCTGGTGGTGAATTCGGTGTCGGCTGGCTGATCGATAATCGCCCGGAGATTTTCGAGGGCGCGGGGATACTGCTCAACGAGGGCGGCGGCACCCGCCGTGAGGAGGACGAGATCATCTTCAGTGTCGAAGTGACGCAGAAGGTGCCGGTATGGCTGCGACTGGAGGCCATCGATGAACCCGGCCACGGCTCTTCGCCCCGCACCACCAGTGCCGTGACGCGGATCGTGGACGCCCTGGGCATCATCCGGAGCAACCCTTTCGAGCCCAGGATCATTCCACAGGTGGAGCGCTACTTCGCCCAGTTGTCGGAAGGTATGACCGGTGAGTGGCGTGACGCCTACGCCGACCTGCCCAGCGCTGTCGAGCAACCCGGATTCCTGGATCGCCTGCAGGCAAGCCGTCCTGGCCACCACTCCCTGACGCGCGATACCTGTTCCATCACCCGGCTGCAGGGTTCCGACAAGATCAATGTGGTGCCTCCGCGCTCGTGGGCCGAACTCGATTGTCGCATCCTGCCGGACAAACCAGCGGGGGAATTCGTCGAGGAAATGGAGGAAATGATTGCCGATACCGGTGTCGAAATCGATGTCATCATGGCTTTTACGCCCGCGATTTCCAGCACCAGCTCCCGCCTGTACGAGTCGATCCGTAACGTGACCGGCGAGCTTTACCCGGGCTCACGGGTTCTGGCTTCGGTGTCCACCGGTTTTACCGACAGTCATTTCACTCGCGACCTTGGCATCGTCAGTTACGGGTTCAATCCGCTGATTACCGAAGCGGATGATCACACGGGGGTCCATGGTAATGACGAGCAGGTTCCCGAGGACCGTTTCCGGCAGGCTGTCCATGACTATCACGCCGTGGTGAACAACGTGGTGCGCGACTGAGTAAGGAGAGGCGATCCGCGAGCAGCATGTATACCGTGTCGCGCAGGGCGGCCAGTATCCAGGTGATAATCGAAAGCAGGGCGATCTGCGGTAGATAGGGTTCCGCGGTAACGGTGAACTGCGGCAGAAATGCGCTGAAGAACAGGAGGGTCTTGGGGTTGGACAGTGCAATCCAGAACCCTCTGTGGAACGAGCCACTCGCTGAAGGCGGAACCCGGTGTCTGTTCCTTGCCAGTCGTATCTGACTGAATACAAACCAGACCAGGTAGGCCAGGCCGATCCATCGCACCCAATGGAAGTGCTCGGTAAGCAATGTGGCGAGCCAGGTGGTGGCCAGTGCCGCCACCAACAGCTGAATGGCGATACCTCCCGTGGTCCCGGCCACGGTCTGTATACCCCGCAACCTGCCATGGGCGGCGCTGGTGGCCGCCACGATGATGACATTCGGGCCAGGCAGGGCCAGGAGGCCCGCCATGGCCAGTGTGAAGGCAATCAGTTCCATCAACTCTGCCGTCGTTACTGATGAGGTGCAATCATACCAGCTGAGTAGCGCGAATGCCCCTGAACAGGCGGTGGTGCTGGCGACCGGTCATCTTACGTGCCTGTCAGGACACGGAGCGCACGGGAATCCGATCGCCGTTCTGGGTTGTTTCGGGCAGCTCGGGGAGGGGGATGCCCAGATTGTTGCCCTCGAAAACGCGATCGGCGCGATAACTGGAGCGCACCAGCGGGCCGGAAGCGACTTCCATGAAACCCTTTTCCAGGCCCAGTTCACGATAGCGGTTGAAAGCCTCCGGCGTAACGAATTCCTGCACCGGCAGATGGTTCCGCGTGGGTTGGAGGTACTGGCCCAGAGTCAGGATATCCACGCCGATTTTGCGCAGATCATCCATGGCGCGCAACACCTCTTGCTCGGTCTCTCCCAGGCCAAGCATCAGGCTGGTCTTGGTCAGCACACCCGGGCGGTGCCGCTTGGCGAAGGCGAGCACATCCAGCGTCTGCTGATAGCCGGCCCGTGGATCGCGTACCGGATGGGTCAGCCGTTCGACAGTCTCCACGTTCTGGGCGAAGACATCCAGGCCCGAGTCCACCACACGCGCCACGGCGCGCTCATCACCGGAGAAATCCGGCGTCAGCGCTTCCACTGCCACCTGTGGTGTGCGGGCCTTGATGGCGGCCACGCAGGCAGCATAGTGCGCGGCCCCCCCGTCCTCCAGATCATCCCGGTCCACGGAGGTCAGGACAATATAGCGCAGACCCATCAGCTCCACCGATTCGGCAACATGGGCCGGTTCGTCGCGGTCCAGCCAGCCCCCCGGGTTTCCAGTGTCCACGGCGCAGAATCGACAGGCGCGGGTACATACCGAGCCCATCACCATGATGGTGGCTGTGCCATTGTTCCAGCATTCGCCGATATTGGGGCAGTGGGATTCCTCGCAGACGGTACTCAGGCGGTGCTCGCGAACATTGTCCTTTACCGCCTCGAAACGCTCTCCTCCCGGAATGCGGGCGCGCAACCACTGGGGCTTGCGCTGCACGGGCGCCGTCTTGGCTGTGTTGGCGGTGCGCTGTTTGACCCCGTCCTTGATGGCCGTGAAGCCCTGCTCACTACGGAACTTGCTGCCACTGGGAATGGCGGGGCGATTGTCTGACATGTTGAGATGAACCTGCTCAAAAAGTGTGGGATCAGGAAGAATTGTACCGGATTCCGACCCATGATTCGAGATTGGTGGCGGTCAGCTCGATCACACGCTGTCGTGCTTCCGGAGTGATCCAGGCATTGTGTGGGGTCACGATCAGGTTCAGCGGCTCTTCCAGCGCCGACAGCAGGGAGTGACCGTCACGCGGTGGTTCCTCGGGCAGTACATCGACGCCGAGGCCGCCCAGCCGTCCTTCGCGAAGCGCTGCCAGGGCGGCATTCTCGTCGATGATGCCACCCCGGGCACAGTTGACCAACAACGCGCCCTGTCGAATCTGTTGTAGCAGGGCGCGGTCGACCAGATGCCGGGTGTGGCGGGTCAGTGGGCAGTGCAGGCTCAGGACATCCGCTTCTGCCGCCAGCGAGGACAACGCCGGTCGACGGTCCTCCGGTCCGGATCCCGGCCGTGCGGTGAACGAAACCCGCATACCGAAGGCGGAAGCCAGGGTCGCGACCCGGGTGCCGAGTTCTCCCGACCCCACAATCACCAGGTGTCTGCCCTCCATCTGCAGGGTGCGGTGGTCGAGCAGGCAGAACTGTCTGCTCTGTTGCCAGCGCCCCGCGGCCACGTCCCGCTGATACAGAGGCAGACGCCCGGCCAGCGCCAGGATCAGCATCATCGTGTGCTGGGCCACGCTGGCGGTCCCGTAGCCCCGGATGTTGCGCACGGCGATCCCCAGGCTTTGGGCCGCTTCCCGGTCAATGTTGTCGGTGCCTGTGGCAAGTATGCAGATCAAGCGCAGTGCCGGCAGTGAGGCCAGTGTTGCCGCATCCAGCGGCACTTTGTTGGTGATGGCGATCTCAGCCCCGGACAGGCGCTCCCGGACCTGCGCTGGTGACGTATGGTCATGGACGGAGAGCATTCCGGTGACCCGTCGGATCGGCGACAGGTCGATGTCATCGCCGAGGCTGGCGGCATCCAGTATCACGGCCTTGCGGTGTCCTTGCATGCGTTGCCCCCTCTGCCCGGAGTACGGATTTCGAAACTGGTTCGAGCATAAATCAGGCGGCCCTTCCAGTCACCCGTCATGCACCGTGTCATCCCAATGTCTTGAAAACTTCATCGGATTGTAGCGGCACTGCCACATTGGCCCGGTAGGGTGTCGGACGAGAAAATGAGACAACAAATCGTGACAAGGGCAATTGATTATGCATAGTATTTCGACTCTACAGCCAGCGGCCAGCCTGATACAGCGTTTGCTGCTCGCCTGGGTGCTGCTGATGGGCTGTGTTACCGGCGCTCTGGCCCAGTCAGAGGGCAGTGGTTCGATCCGTGGAGTGGTGGGGAATCCTGATCAGGGACTGTACTTCGGTCAGGTGATCGTCTCGATTGACGAGCTGAACCGCAGAACCACCACGGACCGGGATGGTCGCTTCCGCTTCCAGAACGTGCCCGCGGGCACCTACACGCTGACCGCCCGCTATACTGGCCTGGCACCGGTGCGGGAAGAAGTGGAGGTCAGTGCCGGAGATGTGCGTCAGCTGGAGATCGCCCTGGGTGGGGCGACGGGCCTGGATGAGATCATTGTCTACGGCCAGCGCGGTCAGCTGGCCGGTTCCATCGCACGGGAACGGGCCGCGGACAACATCATCAGTTCCATTACCGCCGACGAGCTGGGTCGGTTCCCTGACCAGAACGTCGCCGAAGCCGTCAAACGCCTGTCCGGCATGACGGTGGATCGCGACAAGGGCGAGGCCCGTTTCGTGGTGATACGTGGTGCCGATCCCTCGCTGAACGCCCAGACCATCAACGGGCAGCGCATCAATTCTCCCGAGGCCGACACCCGCGCGGTGGCATTCGACGTGATTCCTTCTGAGCTGGTGGAAGCCGTTGACGTGACCAAGACCAGTCGGCCTGATCTGCCAGCCGATGCAATTGGCGGCAGTGTGGACATTCAGACGTCATCGGCCTTTGACCGCGAGGAACGTCTGGCTTCGTTCACGGGCGAGGCCAGCTATGACGATTTCTCCGGGGAGACCAGCCCCAAGCTGTCGGCTGCTTTCTCCGACACCTTCGCCATCGGCTCCGGGGAGGACAACCTGGGTGTGTCTCTCGCTTTCAGCTGGTTCGACCGGGATTTCGGCGATGACAACAGCGAAAACGGCGATGGCTGGTCGCTGGTCACCGATCCGGAAACCGGCGAGGAATTCCGTACCGCCGACGAGATCGAGCAGCGAGCCGACATCATCAACCGCGAGCGCTTCGGTGCCACGGTCAACCTCGATTTCCGGGTCAGTGACACCACTGACCTGTACCTGCGCACCATGTTCTCCAGTTTCAAGGACCGCGAGATCAGCAGTCGAAACGCCATCGAATTCGACCATGACACGGCGGTATCCCTGGATGATCGCCGCGCCACTTTCGAGAGCTACGAATTCGTCAAGGAACTGAAGGACCGTACCGAGGAGCAGCAGATCCTGTCTATCACGACCGGCGGCGAGACATTGTGGAACGACTGGGTGCTCGAGTATCAGGCCGGTTTTTCCCACTCGGAAGAGGCAGAAGGGCCCCGTTTCAATGCCGAGTTTGTCTTCGAGGACGAGGATATCGACGGACGCACCATCAGCTACAACCAGTTCGATTCGGACTTCTATCGGGTCACCTCGGCTATCGACAATACGGAGTTCGAATTCGACGAAGCCAGCACTGAAGACAATCTGACCGAGGACGATGAATGGAGTTTCCGCTTTGACGCCGAGCGCGATATGTTGTTCGGGAATTATCCTGGGAGCGTGCGTTTCGGTACCCTGAACCGCTTTCGGGAGAAGAGTTCGGATCTGAGCGAACCGATTGTCACCGGAGTGCCGGGCGATGTCACCTTCGCCGATTTCGCGCAGGGCGTACCCTATGAGCTGGGAGACTTCGGTAATGGGTGGAATACCGGTGCCTGGCAGCAGTTCTTCAACACCAACCGGGATAATCTGGAATTCGACCCCGAGGAAACCGCACTGAAAAGCAATGGCGAGGATTTCGAGGCGAGTGAGGACGTCTACGCCGGCTACATCATGGCCGATGCGGATATCGGAATGGTCCGGCTGACCGGTGGAGTGCGGATCGAGCACACCGATTTTGAGGCCGATGGCGCACGCATCGTCGAGACGCCAGAAAAAGGTGAGTTCGTGGAGTCCGTATCCACTGACAACAGCTACACTGACGTGCTGCCCAGTCTCTCCGTGCGTTATGACATCCGTGATGATCTGACATTGCGGGGCTACGCGGGACAGACCATCAAGCGGCCAAACATCGAGCAGATCGTGCCGATAGAGGAAGCCAACTTCGAGGACCGCGAGGCATTCATCAGCAACACCGATCTGGATGTCATGCGCTCGGACAACCTTGATCTGATGCTTTCCTGGTATCCGTCCGAACTCAGTGCATTGTCGCTCGGGGTGTTTCATAAGCGCATTTCTGATTTCGTAGTGGATGCCAATGTGGTGGATCAACCCGGATCGCCCGCTGCCTTTGACGGATTTGATCGGGTCGTGCAACCGATCAATGGAAGCTCCGCTGAACTGAGTGGTATTGAGCTGGCGTGGCAGCAGGCCTTCGACAACGGCTTCCTGATCGGGCTCAATGGCACGGTTATCGACAGTGAAGCTGACCTGCCACTGGGTAACCGGAAAATACCGCTGCCCAATCAGGCTGACGCGACGGCCAATGCGATATTCGGCTACGAGAACAACGGCTGGAATCTGCGATTGACCGCAGGCTGGCGCGATGAGTTCCTGGCCGGGCTGGAGGATCCAGCGGATCCGGCCTTCGACTCCATCCGTGACGAGCATTTCCAGGTGGATGCCACCGTGGCGTACGGTCGCGATAACTGGGAAGTGAAGCTGGAGGCCGCCAACCTCAATGCCGAAGACCGGTACGAGTTCTTCGGGGACCGCCGCTTCAACTCCGAGTTCGAGCGCTACGAGCCGTTCTATAACCTGGGGTTCACGATCGATCTGTGATCAGGCTTTGCTGGACCCAGTGGCCATGCGGATAATACGGCTGAACGTCACCGTATTATCCGCGTCCTTGACTGAAAGGCTGGAGGTCAGGAGACACTGCGCCTGTCGGCTACCGGTCTTCTCGACTGCAGCATGGCCAACAGCACGAGTGGCACTACAATCATGGCGCTGCCCAGAGCAAACCACAGATCCGGCTCTTCATTGAACCAGATCCAACCCACCAAAACGGCCCAGATCAGGCCGGTATACTCCGCACTGGTGACCTGGCCGGCGGCCACGCTGCGGTAGGCCAGCAGCACACTGGTGTTGTATCCGAGAATGAATACGGCGGAGCCCAGCGCACTGATCAGGATTGCTGGATCCGGCGGGGCGGATTCCCACCACATCAGTGCCGCTGATGCCGGCAACAATAACAGGTAGTTGAGGAACAGTTTGTGGACCGTTCGCTGATGCTGTGGCAGAAGTCGCACCATCACGGCGCCGACTGCCAGTGCCGCGGCAGCACCCAGGGCGCTGAAGGCAGTCCAGTCGAACTCGGAGGGCCGCAGTATCACCACGATGCCGGCAAAGCCGCTGAACACCGCCAGCGTGCTTGGGATGGACAGTTTTTCGCGGAAAAACAGCACCGACAGCAGCAGGACAAAAATGGGTGCCACGTAGAACATAGCATTGGCAGTAGCCAGGGGCAGTGACGTCAGCGCCACCACCATGCAGAAAACACCCAGCAAATGCATGTGGGCGCGCACCAGGTGGACACCGAGTCCATGAAACAGTCGTCCGTGGTCCATCTGCCGCAGGAAAGGCAACAAAAGAACCAGGGTGATCACACTGCGCAGGAAAATGAACTGGAAGAGCGGGGCGTCGTTACCGATCACCTTGACAAAGACGTCGGACACGATGGCCATGGCATTGCCAATGATCAGCAGCACGATGGCGCTGTTGACGGTAGTGCCGGGCATTACCGCCCCTGATCCAGCATTCTCTGCGCTTCGGCAATGTCCTCCGCCGTATTGTCCATCTCGATGAAGCTGACCTGAGGGCTCAGGCCGAGCTGTCCGAAGGCAGGTATCCTGCTCCAGTCGGTGTTGGCCAATGGGTGGCGACTGCCTTCCAGGGCCTGCAGATTGGCGACTGTGACGATATCCGCGTAATCCGGTCTGGGCGACGTCCGCGATAGATCCTCATGCGCCGTCGGAATCAGCGCCAGTTCCGCCGGAAAGTGCCAGTTCTCCAGAATGGCCTGTCCAATCCGGCCCTGGACGTTGTCGATGACCGAAAGTAGTGTTTCGGCGTCATTCAGCAGTTCAGGGTAGTTTTCAGCGCGGGATAGCACCGGCAGTGCTCCTATCCGGTGAATCAGCCCGGCCAATAGCGCCTGCTCGGGGGACAGTCGAGTGCACTGGCGGGCCAGGGCATGACTGATGGCGGCTACCAGTGTGGTATGTTCCCATAATTCTCGCAGCAGGTTGTCGGTCAGTTCCGAGGTGGCCTGAAACAGTTGCTCCATGACCATGCTGGTGGCCATTTCCCGGACCTGCTTGAGGCCCAGCCAGTTAACGGCATCATCCACGCTGTCGATCTTGCGGGAGGCGCGGATCAGCGGACTGTTGGCCACCTGCACCAGGCGGGCGCTGAGCGCGGCATCGGTGGTGATGATGCGGGTCACCTCGCGTAACGATACCTGTTCATCGTCCACGGCGTCCCGCACCCGCAATGCAACTTCCGGCAGCGTGGGCAGCACCAGTCGGCCGCGTGCCAGATCATCCAGCAGTTCCTGATTCAGTGTGGCGTGCATGCGTCAGGCTATCACATCCAGCAGGGTGCCCAGCGTGGTGTCCGCCGTGCTGATCACTTTGGCGGAAGCGTTGAACAGCTGTTCGCCCTGCTTCAGTTCCACCAGGGAGGCGGTGGCATTAAAGGGAGGCGCGGAGGCATCCACTGCCCCGCCCGTGTTCGCTACGCCGCCATAGGTCAGTTCGGTGGCGGCCCGGTTGATCTGTTGCTGGCTGTTCTGTAATCCGGTCAGGCCGGTCTGCAAGACGGACTCGATCATGAAGGACCCTCCTCTGGTGCTGTTGTAAGCGTATCGCTCTCGCTCACGATTGACAATACAGTGGATGGACGTCGTGGCTCAACTGGCGTATTTTCTGTAGGTGCGCTTGAAGCAGAACAGAAAGATCATTCCTGTCAGGAGAAATATCATGAAAATCATCACCCTGTTCCATGCCTGTGCACTGGTGCTGTTGGTCGGCGCGCTGCCGGCGCAGGCGGCGGACCCGGCGGACCCGGCATCCTGCGCTGCCTGGTTGGATCACGAGATCAGTGAGCTGAACAGCGCTGATATGGTGGACCTCTGTACCGAGACCGCCGGTAAACCAGTGCTGCTGGTCAACACGGCCAGTTACTGCGGGTACACCTATCAGTTTACCGGGCTGGAGGAGCTCTATCAGCGCTATCGGGACCGGGGGCTGGTGGTCATCGGATTCCCCTCGGACGATTTCAATCAGGAGGACGATGACGCCGCCACGACCGCAGAGATCTGCTACGTCAATCACGGGGTCACTTTCCCCATGACGGAAGTGGTCAGAGTGAGCGGGGAGCAGGCGCACCCGGTATTCGGACATCTGGCGCGGCAAACCCGGCAGCCGGGCTGGAACTTCAACAAGTATCTGGTGGACCGTGACGGTGAAGTGACTGCCCATTTCGATTCACGGGTGGAACCGGATTCCGTGGAACTGCTGAGTGCCGTGGAGGACCTGCTCTGACATGAAATTGTGGCACTGCCCTGGCTCACGTTCCCTGCGGGTATTGTGGGCCATGGAGGAGCTTCGGCTGGATTATGAACTGGTATTGCTGCCTTTTCCGCCGCGTTTCCATCAGCCGGAATACCT
>JAWLFN010000083.1:0-10705 GCA_041685555.1 Gammaproteobacteria bacterium
GCTCTTCCGATGACCTCGCCGCCGGCCAATCCACCTTCATGGTTGAGATGACAGAGACGGCCAACATTCTGCACAACGCCACCCCCCGCAGCCTGGTGCTGATGGACGAAGTGGGGCGCGGCACCAGTACCTTCGACGGGCTCTCGCTGGCCTGGGCCAGCGCTGTCCACATTGCAGAACAGCTGGAAGCATTCACTCTGTTCGCGACGCACTACTTTGAAATGACCACCCTGCCGGATCGCGTATCCACGGTGAACAATGTCCACCTGACCGCCACCGAACATCACGATGGCATCGTGTTCCTTCATGCCGTCCGCGAAGGACCGGCCAGTCAGAGTTACGGCCTGCAGGTGGCTCAGCTGGCGGGCATACCAACGAGCGTCATCACCCTTGCCCGCGCCCGGCTGCGGGAGCTGGAAAGCCGCTCGAGCCACCCCCCCACGGGACCCGGGCCGGAACAGACCGATATGTTCGCACAACAGGCGTCACACCCCGTGATGGAACGTCTGGCCGCACTCGATCCTGACAACATGACACCACGCGAGGCACTGGATCTGCTGTACTCATTGCAGCAACAGCTGAAATGATCCGGCAAAACTGCTACACTGCGCAGCGCTGGCGTGGCGCGCGGGCCGGCACCGATCAGGCGATGCAATGCGGCGCCTGATCGGAACAAGCTGATTCTGTGATTCCGAGAGAGAATTGACGATGACATTCGTAGTAGGTGAAAACTGCATCAAGTGCAAACACACGGACTGTGTGGAAGTATGCCCCGTTGACTGTTTCTACGAGGGGCCGAATTTCCTGGTGATCCACCCGGATGAGTGCATCGACTGCGCGCTTTGCGAACCCGAATGCCCCGTGGATGCCATTTTTGCCGAAGATGAATTGCCCGACGACCAGCAGCAGTTTCTGGAGCTGAACGCCGATCTGTCGGAAAAATGGCCCAACATCACCGAAATGAAGCCCGCCCACGAAGATGCCAAGGAATGGGACGGCGTGCCCAACAAGATCGATCATCTGGCCAAGGAGTGGCCGTCAGACTGATGATCACTCCGATTGCCGACAGGGTTTTCCATCGGCATCACACCATCCAGCTGCGCAAATTCGCGTAGCAATGCCAGCGCCTCTATCTGTATCTGTCTGACCCGTTCACGGGTCAGACCGATATGGCGTCCAACCTCTTCCAGGGTGGAAGGTTCGTGCTGGTAGAAACCGAAGCGTCGCACGAGCACATCCTGTTGGCGTCTGCTCAACAGGGATAGCCAGCGTCGTATGGTCAAGCACATACGTTCGTCCACCACACTGGTCTCCACGCAATCCATGGTCCCGTCCCCGAATATACCTTTTTCAGGACCGGGCAGGTCATCCGGTTCCAGCATCGGCACCGCCAGGCTGGCCGACTCTACGCCGAGCCCTCCTTCATGCAATCCCGCCAGACGATTCACGTGCCCCACTGATTTTCCGATCTCGTCCGCGACATCCCTGACCCGGACGGAATAGCCGCGGCGATGCTGCAGGCGACTGCGCGATTGCAGGCAGGTATTGACCTCTTTCAGTACATGGATGGGCAGCCGCACCGTGCGAGACTGATTCATCACACATCGCTCCACAGCCTGACGGACCCACCATGTCGCGTAGGTGGAAAACCGGAAACCGCGCTCCGGATCATACTTCTCCACGGCGCGGATCAGACCGATATTCCCCTCCGAAATCAGATCCGGAAGAGGTACACCCCGGTTCTCGTACCGTCTGGCAATACTGACCACAAGCCTCAGGTTATGCTCAACCATTCTGGTCCGGCATCCGGCTTCTCCCTGTCGCAGCCGCCTGGCCAGCTCACGCTCTCCGGGCGCATCCAGCAGTCTGAAATCACGGATGGCGTTCTGATAACGGGCGACAACGTCGGTCTCGATTCTGGATCGGGAAGGGTACATGCTACAAATCCTTTTGTGTTCTCTGGTCAATGAATCCGGCCCCCGCAAGGGAAACTGACCTGCCTCATCCTTGAGGAGCCATTGCAACTGTCAAAAAGAATCTATCAGCACAGAACCGCTGCCGACAAGACCGTTACTGTGATCCAGTTCTCAGATTTTTACCGGGATGGAAGAAACCCGGAGGGGTCCACCGGCTGCCCGTCCACACGGATCTCGAAATGCAGAAGACTGCGACCATCCGGCGTTGTGCCCGATTCGGCGATCTTGTCCCCACCACGGATACGGTCCCCTTCGCTGACCAGCATGGTGCTATTGTGCATGTAAGCACTGAGGTGACGTGCGCTGTGACGCAGAATGACCAGATCGCCGGCACCCTGGATGCCACGACCGGCATACACCACATCACCATCCGCCGCCGCATAGACCGGGTCACCGGGTGACGCGGACAGGTCGATACCACGTGACGCGCTATCATAGCGCCCGGTCAACGTACCATCTCCCGGCCACTGCCAGCTGACCCCGTCCCGACTCCGCTGCTCGACCGAACCGGTCCGGCGAGCATTCATGGCGGCACTGGGCCGATCGCCCCGGCCCGCCGCTTCACCACCGGCCGGCGCCGGGGGAATTTCCGGCAGGGCATCAATGGCCGTGCGGGAAATATCGCCATCATCCAACACCAGTTGTTGGCCGGGATAGATGGTATATGGCGGCGTCAGATCATTGGCGATGGCCAGACGCCGATAGTCCATGCCATGCATCCAGGCAATCGAGTACAGCGTGTCTCCCCGATCCACTGTGTGAACGGACGGCTCGGACGGGGAAGACCCATCTGCCTCGCGACGCGACTCGAGCGGGCGACTCTCCAGACTGCGTCGCGAGATGCCGGAACTGATGGCGGCACCGCGCACCACGGTGCCGCTGGCTGTCGACGTGGCGCTGCCTCCCTCGGTCGATGAGACGTCCTCGTTTTCCGTTCTGGTGGCTGTGCGCTCATTGCGACTCTGTACAGAGCCCGCCACGACGGTCTCACCATCCCGGACAATCGCGGGGCGTTGCCGCTCAAGCTCGGTGCTGCGGTCCTCGAAAGGCGCCTGATGCTGACCGGACGCGCAGGCACCCAGCAACGCCAGAAATAGTATCCGCGTCGGTTTCAATGCACGTAACCCCTTCATCCTGCACAGTCCCATTCTCTTCGCACCATTCTGCCAGCCATACGTTCGAAAAACACTATCAACACATACCCTGTCACCAGCAGCGCCAGTGCCAACCACGGCTGGGCCGCCTGGCCCGTGACCGCCTCATAGCGCCACGGTAGCAGCAGAGCGCCTGCCTGCTCCTCGCCTACACCGGTCCGCCATGGCCACAGAGCGACAATCGATGCATACAGCATACCGATGATGGCTGCATAGGTCTGTGATCGGAACCGTTGAAACACCCAGCCCAGCAGATGAGCGAAACTCAACAGTCCACAGAAGCAGCCGGCGGCGAAGATGAGAATAGTGGCCCAGTCCAGCTCACGCAAGGCCGACAGCACGGGTGCGTAAATCCCCAGCAACAACAGGATGAATGCACCTGAGAGGCCCGGCAATATCATTGCGGAAATGGCGATCGCCCCGCCAAAGAACAGGTACAGTCCCGAAGGCTCACGCACCTCAACGGGAGACCCCAGACTGACCGCGACAGTAAGAGCGGCCGCTACCGCCCCCATTGCCAGAGTCGACCGTGTCCATCGACCCACCTCGCTTCGGAGAATCCGCGCCGAGGACAACACGAGACCACAGAAAAAGGCCATGACCAGCGCGTAATGCGACTGTAGTAATGCCAACACCAGATTGGCCACCAGATACAACGAAGTCAGGATGCCGGACGCCAGTACCAGCAGGAAAGAACCATCCAGTGTTCGCCAGGCCGTCATCAGGCCCGCTCCACTGAACAGTTGCCGGCATGCTGGCACCGTGGCCCGTATCGCAAGCACCAGTCGCTCGTATATCCGCGCCATTACCGCAATGGTGCCGCCCGACACGCCAGGCACGGCGTCAGCCGCTCCCATCGCCATGCCGGTGAAAAACAGACGCAGGAAACCGGCCTGACCTTTGGACTGTGGCGTATTATCGTTCAACGGGACCTCGGCGCAGAGGAACAAAACGAACCATGCCCAGCGATTCGCGATGGAATGAGTCCTCCTTGCGGTGAATCAGCTCCAGTGTCTGCCCCTCGCCATCACCGATCGGAATGACCAGACGGCCGTTGTCCGCCAGTTGCTCACATAGCGCCTGGGGCAATGCGGGCGGGGCGGCGGCGGATACGATCGCATCATAAGGGGCCTCTCCAGAATACCCGAGAGTGCCATCATCAAGCCGCAGTCGCACATTCCGGATCTTCAGGGCAGCCAGATGTCGTCTGGCTTTCTCCTGCAGGGATCGGATACGCTCCACGCTGATCACTTCTTCCGCCAGCTGCGCGAGAATGGCCGCCTGGTAGCCGCATCCGGTACCCACGTCCAGCACCTTACCCAGTCGCCCGGTGCTAGGGTCGGCCGATTGCAGTACCGCCTGGGTCATCAGAGCGACCACATAGGGCTGGGAAATGGTCTGGCCCTGGCCAATGGGCAGGGCCACATCCTCATAGGCCCGATGGGCCAGTGCCTCGTCCAGAAACAGGTGCCGGGGCGTCGTGCGCATCACGTCCAATACGCGCCAGTCGCTGATACCCCGATCCATAAGGCGGCCGATCAGCCGCTCCCGGGTGCGCTGCGAGGTCATCCCGATGCCCGTCAGGTCCCTGTTGTTCATTTCCCGAACCCTCTGCTCATCCGTGGCCCTGTGCCCGCCACTTCATCTTGTTCCGCTACGACCAACGGTCCCTCATCGCTGTAATGACACAATTCACGCAGAACCGACGTGGCATACGCGCCAGTTGGCAAAACGAAGGCCAGGACGAGTCTGCCACCCTCTTCGGCCCGGTACTCAAGCGATTGCACAGGCAACCTCAGGCTGCGCCGCTGCATAGTCAGCCCCCGTTGCTCGAGTCCGCGACACAGCACCGGAAAACAATGTAGCAGACGCTGCTCCAGCGCCAGCGCCGCGTCAGTGACGGCTGACTCCCCCTTCCCCCATAATGGCCCGGAGGGATGAACATCACCGGAAAGAAGCCGCTTGGCGAGCCGCTCCGGTTGTTCGGCGGCTGCGGGAAAATGGCTGTTACTGCCATCCAGTATCATCCTGTCTCCCGCCAACAGTCGATCCCAGTCACCCTGCTCCACTCGCCAGGACAATAACCGGTTGAAGAGTAATGACCTGGCCGAGGAAAGCAACAGACTGCGATGTTGACGACCACGGGGGACATTCCCGTTTTCGAACCAGTCGTAAAGCTGATGCACATTATCCCGGCCGAACCGCTGCTCTCCAAAATAATTGGGTACGCCCCTTTCCCTGACAGACCTCATGCGGCGCTCCAACTCGCCATCCGGATCCCGGAACCCACGCAATACGATGCTGAAACGGTTTCCGGCATGCGTCCCGATGCGAAGACGTCGACTGTTGCGACATTGCTCCAGTACCGACAACTCATCGTCACACAGCGGCGTCCAGTCAGGATCTTCCTGCCCCGGCAAGTGTACGCTAAGCCACTGGATGCAGACGCCCTGGCGATCCTTCAGTCCGGCATGGGAAACCTGGCGGACCGGAACTCCGGCCTGGCGGGCAATGCGACGCACGGCCTCGGCTGTGGTCACGCCCCGCTTGCGTATTCTGAGGAAGAGGTGCTCCCCTTCACCGTCCGGCTCCCATCCAAGCACCTCTTCGACCATGAAGTCCTCGGGCACCTGACGAAAGGTGGCCGTCATGCCAGGCCTGCCGGCAACACGGGACGCAATGGCAGTGTGCAGGGTCACCGCATCACCAACGCCACCACATGCACGGCAATGCCTTCACTGCGACCCACGAAACCCATGTTCTCCGTGGTAGTGGCCTTGATATTGATCTGTGCGTCAGCCAGGCCCATCAACCCGGTCAGTCTCTCCCGCATGGCCGGGATGTGCAGCCCCAGTCGAGGCTGCTGGGCCAGCACGGTGATATCGGCATTCACCAGTGTCCATCCGTCATCCTGTAACAAGCGGTTCACCTGTTCCAGAAGCCGGGCACTGTCGACATTCTCCAGCCCGGGGTCCGAATCAGGGAAATGCTGACCGATATCCGCCTTTCCCACCGCGCCCAACAACGCATCACAAAGCGCATGGATCACTGCGTCGCCGTCGGAATGAGCGGCCAGCCCGCGATCGTGAGGAATGTTGACGCCACCGAGCACGAGCGGTCTCGGATCAAGCCGTGGATCCGCAAACCGGTGCGCGTCATAACCGTGTCCCACGCGCAGATTCATGGCGATTTCACTCTGTCGATGCATATACTCTACCTGGAGTAGACTCTGATTCCTGTCGTTGCGCCTGTAACACCAACCGGGCCAGAAGCAGGTCCCCGGGCCAGGTGACCTTGATGTTGTCGGCACTGCCCATGACCAGTAATGGAGCATGGCCGGCCAGCTCCATCGCAGACGCCTCGTCCGTCACGGCACGATCACCCTGACACGCCAGACGCAGCGCTTCTCGAAGCCGTCCATGACGGAACATCTGCGGTGTCTGGGCCGACCACAGATCACTGCGATCGACGGTGTGAAGGATGCCATGCGATGCGTCACCGCGCTTCAGCGTATCACGGACTGGCGTGGCCAGAATGCCACCAGAGGCATGGGATCCCGCTACATCCACCAGACGGAGCATGTCTGTCACACGGACGCAGGGCCGGGCTGCATCATGAACCAGCACCCAGTCCTCGTCGGTGGCCCGGTCTTCAAGGGCGGCCAGACCGTTGCTGACCGACTGGAATCGCTCCTCCCCGCCTTCACAAATCATCAGTGGTATGGGCAGACCTGTGGCCTCCGCCGCCATGCTCGACCACCATTGATCGTTCTCCCTCAGCACCAGGACGATCCCTTGCAGGCCATCCAGTTCAGCGAGACGCCGCAGGGTATGTAACAGCACCGGCTCTCCATCGAGATCAAGATACTGCTTGGGCGCCGTGCTCTGCATTCGCCGGCCACTACCCGCGGCCGGCACAATGGCCCATATTGCCATGGAGGTATCACTCGATGATCAGGTAGAAAGTCTCGTCCTCACGGATCATCCCCAGATCCGCGCGTGCCCGCTCCTCGATGGCGTCGAGGCCTTCTTTCAGAGCCAGCACCTCGTTTTCCAGCTCCCGGTTACGCTCTTGCAGGCGTTCGTTTTCCGCACGCCTGGCGGCCACATCACTCTCGAGGCGTCGCAATTCGGCGACACTGCCTTCTCCTATCCACAGCTGATACTGAAGAGTCAGCAGTATGGCGATCAATGTGATGATCAGCGCTTTCATGACCATGCATCCGGACAGTCAGGCGGTAAAGTGGTTGAATTCCTCTATGCCACGGTATCGCGCGCTGCTGCCCAGCTCCTCTTCAATGAACAACAGACGGTTGTACTTGGCCACACGATCAGAGCGACACAGGGAACCGGTCTTGATCTGTCCAGCGCCGGTGGCCACGGCCAGATCGGCAATGGTGGTATCCTCTGTCTCGCCGGATCGATGACTGATGACCGCAGTGTAACCGGCCTGGCGCGCCATGGCGATCGCTTCCAGCGTCTCTGTCAGAGTGCCTATCTGATTGAACTTGATCAGAATGGAGTTGCCCACGCCCCGGTCGATGCCTTCCCGCAGTATCTGCGTATTGGTCACGAACAGATCGTCGCCGACCAGTTGCACGCGTTCACCAAGTCTACGGGTCAACGCGGCCCAACCATCCCAGTCAGACTCATCCATGCCATCCTCGATCGACAGCACCGGGTAGCTCCCGACCAGGTCAGCCAGATATTCGGTAAAACCGTCGGCATCGTACTCCCGGCTTTCGCCAGCCAGCACATACCGACCATCGTGATAGAATTCCGATGCCGCGCAATCCAGCGCCAGCCGGATGTCTCGCCCCATGGAAAGGCCGGCTTTCTCCACCGCCTTGATGATGGCTTCGAGCGCCGCTTCATTGGAAGGCAGGTCCGGTGCAAAACCCCCTTCGTCGCCAACCGCTGTACTGAGACCTCGCTCCTTCAGAACCGCCTTGAGCGCATGGAACACTTCCGCGCCATAGCGTAACGCCTCCGAAAAAGTCGGCGCTCCCACCGGCTGGATCATGAATTCCTGGATATCCACATTATTATCGGCGTGTTCACCACCATTGATGATGTTCATCATTGGCACCGGCAGCGACAGCGCCCCCTCCGGAGTTACATTCAGCGCGGCCAGATGTCGATACAACGGGATACGTCCGTCAGTGGCCGCCGCCTTTGCGACTGCCAGGGATACCGCCAGTATGCTGTTGGCACCGAGTCGGGATTTATTACCGGTCCCATCAAGATCGATCATCGCACGATCGATATTGCGTTGATCAGCGGCATCACGTCCCATCAAAAGGTCACGGATCTCACCATTGACGTGACTGACGGCCTGCAACACGCCCTTGCCCAGATAACGACCGGGATCTTTGTCCCTGAGCTCCAGCGCCTCTCTCGATCCGGTTGAAGCTCCGGACGGAGCGCAGGCACTCCCACTGACGCCGGACCCCAGTATCACATCCGCCTGGATGGTCGGGTTGCCTCTGGAATCCAGGACTTCCCTGGCACGTACCTCTTTGATTTCTGACATGTCTGGCGGTTCCTCTCCTGTAGTCGGTAATGATTATGCGCTCTCCGTAGAGCCCTGGCGCACCGTCAATGTGTATCAAGCTCTTCCAGGCTCTTGATGAGTCGATCCAGCTCCCTGACCTGGGACAGGAACGGCTCAAGCTGATCGAGACGTAATGCACATGGCCCATCGCAGAGCGCTCTGTCCGGGTCAGGATGCGCCTCGATAAACAACCCGGCCAGCCCCATGGCCACACCTGCCCGGGCCAGTGATGTGATGTCACCGCGACGCCCCCCCGCACTGGAAGACAGGCCTCCTGGCATTTGCAGGGCATGAGTGACATCGAATACCAACGGATACCCGGTTGCCTTCATGATGGGGAAACCGAGCATGTCGACCACCAGATTGTTGTAACCAAAGCTTGTACCCCGCTCACATAGCAGAAGACGGTCGTTCCCCGCCTCTTCAAACTTGGTAATGATGTGTCGCATTTCCCGCGGCGACAGGAACTGCGCCTTCTTGATGTTGATTACGGCGCCAGTCTCCGCCATGGCCTTGACCAGATCAGTCTGGCGGCTGAGAAAAGCCGGCAACTGGATGATATCAGCAACTTCCGCTACAGGGAGGGCCTGGTGTGGCTCATGGACATCCGTCAATACCGGCACATCGTGCTCGGACCGGATGTCCGCCAGCGTCTGCAACCCCCGCTCCATTCCAGGACCGCGAAATGAATGTATCGACGAACGATTGGCCTTGTCGAAGGATGCCTTGAACACATACGGTATTCCCAGCCGCCTCGTCACCTCGACGAACCTGGCTGCCACTTCGTGCGCCAGCTCTCTGCTTTCCAGTACATTCATTCCACCAATGATCACTATTGGAGAACGATTCGAGAACGAGACTGTATCCGTTGTGACAAGTTTCATATCGATTACTCGGCTTCCGCCGATTCCCTGCGCTGATGTGCCACTGCCGCCTGAATGAAACCGGAAAACAGCGGATGTCCGTCTCGCGGCGTGGAGGTGAATTCAGGATGAAACTGACAGGCCACGAACCAGGGATGCCCCGGCGCCTCCACGACTTCAACCAGCGAATCATCTCCGGAACGTCCGGCAATCCGCAGACCGGCATTCTCCAGCGCCTGCACATAGCGATTGTTGACTTCATACCGGTGCCGGTGCCGTTCCACGATGACATCCTCGCCATAACACTCGTAGGCGGTCGAATCCCGAGAGAGACGGCACGGCTGGCCACCCAGCCGCATGGTGCCCCCCAGATCAGACGCCTCGTCCCGGAACTCGCGATTACCCTCCACATCGGTCCATTCACTGATCAGTGCCACTACCGGATCCTGGCAGTCTTTCTTGAATTCAGTGCTGTGAGCTCCGGTCAGGCCGACCACATTGCGGGCATACTCGATGACCGCCACCTGCATACCCAGGCAGATTCCCAGGTAGGGAACCCGGTTCTCCCGGGCATACTGCACCGTCAGGATCTTGCCATCCACCCCGCGCAGACCAAACCCGCCAGGCACCAGAATGGCATGTACACCTTCCAGCAACTCAGTGCCATGAACCTTCACGTCCGATGAATCGATATACCGGATCTTGACCCGCGTTCTGGTGCGGATACCCGCGTGCGTGACGGCCTCCACCAGGGATTTGTAGGCATCAAGCAACTCCATGTACTTGCCCACGATGGCGATCGTGACCTCCTGTTCCGGATTCAGCTGTGCATCCACCACGGCATCCCATTCCTTCATGTCCGCCTGCGGGCATTCGATGGCCAGCTTCTGGACGATGATCTCATCCAGCCCGGTACTACGCAGCACGGCGGGCACACGATAGATCGTATCACTGTCCGGCAGCGATACCACGGCGGGAAGCTCCACGTTGGTAAACAGGGCAATCTTGCGACGGGCCGATTCGTCGATGGGCTGTTCGGAGCGACAGATCAACAGATCCGGCTGGATACCGATGGAGCGAAGTTCCTTGACCGAATGCTGGGTGGGCTTGGTCTTCGTTTCACCGGCGGTGCGGATATAGGGAATCAGCGTCAGATGCA
>JAWLFN010000313.1:0-2590 GCA_041685555.1 Gammaproteobacteria bacterium
GTGATCGTCTTTGCCGGCTCGTTGCGCAACTGGACGCGGAAGCGGTCGGCGAACTTTCCGGTCGTCCAGTTTGCATGGTTGGGCGCCAGGCTGGGGAGTCCGAAGTCAGCGGCGCCGGAGGGTGAGCGGCCGTAGAGGTCGGCAAACACGGAGGCATACAGATAGCGCCCGAGGTCGCTCGGCATGTGCGAGCGCGCTTCGTGATTCAACACCATCTGGAGTTCCGGATCGTTCCACCATTCTGCTAGCTCGGAGTGTTCCGGAAGCTCTGGCCCCCGGGGTTTGGGGCAGCGCAGGCCGCCACGGCCAAGGCTCTTCCCTTTGCGTATTCTGGTGCCGACGTACTGAAGGCGTTCGGCCATTTCGCCCCTGCCTTGCCGCCTGGCTTCGCCGCAGAGCGTTTCAATTCGCTTGTGGATGTTATCGCGCCAGGCGGCCTCACTGTCCTTCCGAGACAGTGCGCTGCGCAGCGGGGGGAGGTCCGCAAGGGCCTCGCCTGCGGTCACGGGCGGCCGCATCTTCAAGATTCCGGGTTCGGCCTTGATGTCCTCGCGCACGCCGATAAGGAAGATACGGTGACGGGTCTGCGGAATGCCGTAATCTTCCGAGTGTAAGAGGAACGCGTGTCCGGAGATGGCTTCGGGGTCATCACAGGCTCTGAAGACCGCTTTCGGGTCAGCCAGCGAGTGAATGCGGTACCCGGGACCATTCGAATCCCGATCGAGTGCGGTGTCCGGTTCCACCAGGTCTTTCAGGATCTGGTGGAAGATTCGTTTCCCGCCAACGCGCGACGTTAGGATGCCCTTCACGTTCTCCATCACGAAGACCGCCGGGCGGTAGTGCTGGATCAGCTTCAGGTATTCGCGGTAAAGGAAGTGGCGGTCATCTTTCTCCGGCACGTAGCCGGCGATTCCCCGGTTCCGGGAACGCCCGACGAGCGAGTACGCCTGGCATGGTGGCCCCCCTATCAGCACACCGTTCGCAGCCCCGAAATTTCTGGCGTCCAGAGCATCGGAGAAACGCTTGTCATCATCCGGGTTGCCAAGGGTGATACACATGGCTTCCTGTTCTGCTTTTTCCCAGGCGTCGCGGGTTGCAGATGAAAATGGCGAGTGCGTCCGACCCTGAATGTATTGGTAGTAATCCTCCAGTCCACCCCCTCCGTTTTCCTCCAGGGCCCGCTTGAAGGCCCTGAGTCGCAGCGTCTTGTGTGCGGAGGGGCTGCATTCGGCCGAAAGTTCGATGCGGAAAAAATCTGCCAGCGAGGCGAAGCCCTCGCCAAGGCCTCCCGGGCCGGCGAACAGGTCGGCTACGGGAACCCGCTCGCTCATCGCAATGCTCCGGCTACGGAACGTTGCGTGCACGGTGTATGCCGTTGGACCATATCCCGATGGATATTGTTGACCGTGCCACTCGCTCCCGGATGATGTCCGCCATCCGGTCGAAAAACACCAATCCCGAAGTGCGACTGCGGCGCTTTCTTCACTCGCATGGCTTTCGTTTTCGACTGCATGTGGTTGGGTTGCCCGGTAGGCCGGACCTGGTCATGAAAAAACATAATCTTGCAGTCTTTGTTCATGGCTGTTTCTGGCACAGACACCGGGGCTGTCCTCTCGCTACCACACCCGCCACCAACCCCAAGCGCTGGCGCGATAAATTCGCTGCCAATGTTGAACGTGACCACCGCACCCGGGAAGCGCTGCTGGATGCCGGCTGGCGGATCCTGGTGCTCTGGGAGTGCGGGCTCAGGGGCCGGACAGTCGAGCATGATCTTCACTGGTTGCCGGCCTGGATACGAGCTTCCGAGCACTATCGGGAATGGCCAGTCCCCAAGCAAGACGCCGGAGAACGTTCTCCCTAGCCATCCGACCCAGCTCCCTGGTGGGCATGGTACCAGGTTCTGAGCCATCGGCAGAGTGATTCCGGGTTGTTTCGGATGGCAGGGAAGCCCGGACGGCTTCTGGGCGCGCGAAAGACCTCCGGGCGCCGAGAGCCCGAAGGCCGATCAACGAGAAGGGCTGGGTCAGATTTTACGAGAGGGACGAGGTCACAAGGTATGGGTAGAGTAGAGGACAGGTTACCACCGCCGTAGCTCCGGCCTATCTGTTGCCGCCCCTTTCGTCTGGCGGTGCCTCAATAGCCGGGACGTAGCCCTGTTGGCCTGTCCCCCCTCATCAAACCGTGCGTACACTTCTCCCGTACACGGCTTTCCGATGCCCTTCACACCAGGGCATGCGCCGATCGCCAGGGCGCATGCGTGGGCAGTTTGAAAAGTCCGTAGCGTCCATAGATCACAGGGCCAGGGAAATGGTGGTACGCCTGCGCCCGACTGACCAGTTTGTGGCGCCGACGCAAGTGCGTACGAACCCGTTCCTCGACGTGCATCTTGACCTTGGACATGACCCCCGTGCAGTTACGATGGTGGAAATAGTTGGACCAACCGCGCAGGGTGCGGTTGAGTTCGCCGATGATGCAGGGCATCGGTACCGGTGTGCGACGTCGCGAGGTCAGTGCCGTGGTGCGGTCTTTGATCCGCTGCACCGACCGCCGTGACGGCTCGACGTGCGGGTAGCGTTTGCCGCTGTTGCGG
>JAWLFN010000314.1:0-2587 GCA_041685555.1 Gammaproteobacteria bacterium
TCGTTCAAACAGTCCCATTCTTTCACTCCCCATTCAATCTGGTTTCAGACGGCGCGACGCAATGCGGGATAGTACCAGCCCAGCGCCAGGGCACGCGCCACGACAAACATGATGAAGGCCCACCACAGCCCGGTATTGCCGGCCAGTGCCATGGCCGGCAGAGACAGCAACAGAAAAACGCTGGCCGAAGCGATCGAGGCATTCCGCATCTGCCGGGTACGGCTGGTGCCAATGAAGAGTCCGTCCAGCTGGAATGCAGCAAAGGACACCGCGATGTACAGCGAGGCCAGCGGCAGCCAGGTGGCGGCCGCTTCCCGGACAGGTTCATGCGTGGTCAGACTGCTGATCGCGGGGTTACCGATCAACAACACGCCGATCGCCAGCAGCAGTGCGCTGGCGATCGCCAGTTCGGTGGTGCGTCGCACGGCGATGTCGAAGCGTCTTCGCCGCCCGCCGCCGGCGGCCTGTCCCGCCAGTGATTCGGCCACGAAAGCGAACCCGTCCAGAAAGAAAGCGGAAAACGAGATCAGCTGCAACAGGATGTGGTTGGCCGCCAGCACGTCATCGCCAAACCGGGCTCCCTGGCGCGTGAACCAGGCAAAGCTGGCGACCAGTAACAGGGTCCGGATCATGATGTCGGTGTTGGCGGACAGCGTCGCCTTCAGTGGCGCCCGATCACATAGCCGGTCCATCGGGATAAAGGCCTCCTCATCCCGATGACGCTGTCGCAGCAGTCGCACGACCAGCCACAGTCCGAACAGCACGGCACTCCATTCGGCCAGGGCCGTGCCCAGGGCGATCCCCTCGGCTCCCATCCCCAGCACACCGGCAAACCAGATGTCGAGCAGGATGTTCAGACCGTTCAGGAGCAGCTGCAACAGCAGCAGCGTGCGGCTGTGCCCCAGTCCGATCAGAATTCCCATCAGAGCGAACAGGGCCAGTATCGCCGGAGCGCCCCAGATGCGGACGGAGAAATACGCACCGGTCAGGGCCTGCACGCTGTCGCTGCCACCCAGCAGCGTCAGGGAAAGTTGGCGGATGGGCCACTGCAGAAGAATCAGCACGGCGCCGATCCCCGCCGCCAGCAGCAGGGCGCGCCACAGCGCGGTACGGACCTCGGCCTCGTCGCCGGCGCCATCGGCCCTGGCCACGAACCCGGTGGTGCCCATGCGCAGGAATCCGAAGCTCCAGTAGACAAAGCTGAAGATGACGCCACCGAAGGCCACGGCCCCGAGATCCTCCAGCGCCGCGAAATTGCCGACCACGGCCGTGTCGGCCAGGCCGAGCAACGGTACGGCGGCATTGGCCAGAATGATGGGCCAGGCCAGCTGGAAGACCCGGTACCGTGTCAGGCGGTCGGTACGTCGCATGGGGTCAATACGGGTCGCGGACCAGACCGTAGTCGGACAGGCAGGCGATGATCTCGGCCCGGGCGTTGTCGGGGAGCGGCACGTCCCGACCCGTGATCCGGGCGGCAATGTCACGGTAGGTCGTGGACAGCTCCATCAGTGCTTCACGGGGCAGGGCATTGTCCCGCGCCAGCGCGGTGCGCTCGCGCATGCGCTCCTTGTTCAGCAGGATATCCGGGTCCGGGAAATGGGACAGCAGGAACTGCCGGAAGGATTCCTTGGACTTTTCCTGTATCCGGCCCTCGCGCCAGGCGGGACCATCCCAGATCCGGGAGGAGTCGGGTGTCCCGACTTCGTCCATGTAGATCAGTTCCTCGTTGCCTTCCAGGTTGCGCACATAGCCGAACTCGAACTTGGTATCGACAAAGATCTGATCCAGATTGGCCAGCCGGTCGCTGATCAACTCGAAACCGCGCCGCAGCAGGGTTTCATACAGGGCGATGTCCTCGCGCGAGCGGAAGCCGAAGGCCTCGAAATTCCGTTCGATGTCGTTGCGGCTGATGTTGACATCATCGGCTTCCGGCACGCCGGGTATCCCTTTCAGAATGCCCTTGGTGGACGGGGTGATCAGCAACTCCGGCAACTTCTGGTCCTGTTTCAGTCCCTCGGGAAGGCGGATGCCGCAGAATTCCCGCTCGCCACTGGCGTAGGCGCGCCACATCGACCCGGTGATGTAGGCGCGGGCGATGGCCTCGATACGCACCGGACGTGCCTGCTGTACTATCCAGACCAGAGGGTGAGGGGTGTCGACAATGTGACTGCGTGCAAGACCTGCCTCCAGGAACTGGCTGAACCAGTGATTGGCCACCGCATTCAACGCGGCGCCCTTTCCCGGGACACCTTGCAGATCACCTTCACCATGCCAGAGACAGTCAAAGGCGGAGATGCGGTCGCTGATCACCATCACGGCCAGTGGCGTCCCGGCAGGCAGGTCGTACTGTCGTTCGCGGATCAGGCGGCGACTGTCAACCGGATCCAGCCAGTAGACGGAACGGACCTTGCCGCTGTGCACTGGTCGGCTGGTGCGGATCGGCAGATCGTCAGCGACGGCCAATACGCTCTGGGAGGCATGCATGGTGTCGAAACCCTGTCATCGGTACGAATAAACGGACAATATAACATATCGACGTCATGGCCATGACCTGCATGACGTCCGGGTCAGAAGCAGTTGCGGGGTC
>JAWLFN010000084.1:0-10639 GCA_041685555.1 Gammaproteobacteria bacterium
CCAACGCACGCAGCGAGGGCTTTGACACCATCGGCATGGACCTGGTGTATGGCCTGCCAAACCAGACCCTTGGCAGTATTCAGGAAACCGTCGGCCGCATGGTCGAGCTGGCACCGGAGCGGATTGTCTGCCACGCCTTCTCACGCCGTCCCGATATTTTCAAGCACCAGCGGGCCATCGACGCCGCCAGCCTGCCTTCGCTGGCGGACAAGGTCGCCATGTTCAACAGCGCCTGCGAGGCCATGCTCGACAACGAATACGACTGGGTCGGGCTCGACTGCTTTGCCCATCGCGATGACCCTCTGTCCATTGCCCGTCTCGACGGCAAGCTGCATCGCAACTGGGTGGGTTATACCGCGAGTCACGCGGGCGACCTGTTCGGGTTCGGCGCCGACGCAATCAGCCAGATCGGCTCTGCCAACGTGCAGAATCAGGTACAGCTCGACGACTGGCGGCAATCAATCCAGAGCGGCCAGCTGCCCCTGCAGTCGGGGATGCTGGTCAGCGAAACAGAACGTCGACGCCGCCAGGCAATGAACGACCTCATGTGCAACCTGGAGCTGTCCGATTACCGGGACCTGCTCGAAACCAACGGCGAGACCAACACACTCGCCGAGCTGGCGCGCGACGGCCTTGTCCAGGTAACGCCCGAAAAAATCGAAGTGACGGAGTACGGTCGCTTTGCATTGCATCAGCTCTGGGGCGATGCCTCACCGCATTTTCGCGGGCTGGCGGTACTCTGAACTGCTGTGCTAGCCGCCGGCAACGCGTCGATCCGGTGTGCCGTCACCCGAATCAGAAAATAGAGCCAGGATATCCTTGCGGTAATGCTGGCGAAGCTGCTGCCACTCCAGCTGGAACCAGGGTGTGAGGGTTTCCGGGGTCGTTGTCAGCCAATGGTCCACTGCATCGACGTGGAACCAGTCCCAATCCGCTATTTCACTGCGATTCACGCGCAAGCGCCGGTCGTCCTCCAGACTGCCGATATAGACCGAGCACAGCTCGTGCTCAGAGCCACGATCGCCGAAGCTCGCCTGGTACTGGAATCGATACAGGTAGGTCAGCGGTGTTGACACACCGAGTTCCTGCTGCAGGCGGCGCGACGTCGCCACGCTGTTGCACTCGCCGCGTCTGGGGTGGCTGCAGCAGCTATTGGTCCAGTAGCCTGGCCAGAGCGGCTTTTCCGCGCTTCGCCGGTGCAGGAGCACATGTTCCGGATCGCGGAAGAGAAAAATGGAGAATGCGCGGTGCAGTTTTCCGTCACCCGCATGGGCATTGAGCTTGCTGTCAAAGCCGCAGGGTTCATCCTGTGCGTTGACCAGAATCAGGGGCTCTTCGGCAAACGAAACCTGCTGCCATCGCGGCTCGCGCATACATGCACTCCGGGCCGCATTGCGGCGACAGAACTGAGGACACCGGGGCGTGTCGATCGAATCGGCACGCCCTGGCAGGTATGGGTCAGGAGCTACGCCCGCCATCACTGACGGGCTTTACTCCTGAGTGGTCCCTGGGGGACCGGTCTTGAGCTAACTGCGAGATGCTGGAAGCGGTGCCATTTGCTGAGCAACCTGCGATCCAGCAGTCGGTCCTTCGAGCCAGTTGAAACGCTCTGTGCTCAGCAGGATGAAGTGAATCAACAATGCCAGCGTGAACAGGAAAGCGGTCATCGCAATCATAATTCGACGGGGATCAAAAAGCAGCCAGATTCTGTACATATCGTTCTCCTGATTTTCGTGTGCGGTTCACCGGAACCATTTCCGACTTTTCCGCCAAGGTACTACTTTGCTACTGACTCAGCCGAGCCAGGGACGCCACATCCACACCAGAACATGAGCTACCACGGCAACCGCGGTAAAACCCAGAAAGCCCTGCATAAAGAACGTGTGGAACTCTTTGGCTTCGTCAGAAGAGAAGCCGGTAATGCTCGTGTTGTCACTCATGGTTGTTTCTCCCAAGTGAGTTTTCAAATTGAGCATTCCGGGCGGTATCGCCGGGAATGCTCTCCACACCTGCCTTTCGATCCGTAGATCCCGGGCCGGTGATTACCCTTGAGCCGGGCCGGCTGCGCGGAGTGCGCGCCTCCAGCCCGGCAAGGATTCCTTCCGGACCGCCGGCGCAGTTCTGCCTCCCTCGGTCCGCGCCAGCGAGTGCCGGCATCATAATCATCTCTCAGCCACCCTTCTTGTGCATGTCGACCGAGACACCGGTCTTCTTGCTCAGGCTGGGGAACTGGTCAATCATCTGTGCACCGTACATCGGCTTATAGGCTCCCTGGTGGCAGGTCTTGCAGCTCACCTTGAGAGGATCACCCAGCGGCCCCTTGCGGGAATCCGGCAGATAATCGGCCGTGGCATCGATATACGAGTTGTTCATCTCGCGCACCATTCGGATCGCGTGCCACGCCTTGAGGCGTGCCGGCGGACTCTGCTCCCAGTCCGAGAAGGCACGGCTGTTGTGACAGTAGGTGCAGTTCGCGTTCAGCGAATCGGAGAAGTGCATCATGAGGCCGTAGGTCCACTCGGTCTGCTTGATCGAAGTCCGATTGCCTGCAGGCAGCGCCGTATCCGAGGCCACGCGAATGTTGTAGTCCTCGGAGAGGAACGGTGTCAGCGGATCGTAGGGCAACGAGGCGTAAGCCACCGACTCTGCACCAGCGATATTCTGCTCCGCCCGGGCCAGGCCCTTGGCATGCGGACCACCTGGATCCTCCGCCCAGACGTACTCCGGCACCGGCTGCCCGCGGTGACAGGTGTAACAGGTCACACCGGTCGGTGCGACGTGATTGCTGCCCCAGTCCTCGTTGGCACGCTGGGTCATGGCGATCATGACCCGCGAGACACGCTTGGTATACGGCGCCTCGCTCGCAAAGTTATTGCCCTCATGGCAGTATGCGCATCCCTGCTCCGGCGACACCCATTCGGTGATGGAGGCCATCACACGGGTGAACTGGCCGACGCTGAGGTCACCCAGCACCTCCACATTCTGATACACGTCGCCGGCCCGCGGGCCATCGTCGTCTGCTATCTGCGGGATGATCTCGGGCGGCATGTTCGCGGCCACACTCTCGGCTCTTTCGTCCGGATTGATGACCAGTTCCATCCCGGTACCACGATAGCCGCGCTGAACCGTGTCCACCGGAGGTGGCTCGCAGGCCGCCAGGGTGAGTGTGGCCAGCGCGGCGCCGACCACAGGTAACCGTAGATTACGCATCATTTTCATTGTCCAGCTCCCGTCGTCAGCGGATCCTGCATCGGCATGGCCTCGATGGCCGGGTATGCCGGTGCCACACCGTGTTTCACCGCCCAGAGATACCAGTTGTCGACTACGGTGCCCGTCAGCAGGATACCGATGCCACCGGTGATCACGGTCAGGACGGCGAACCACAGACCCCAGCGGTGAATGGATTCCATGGTCGCGTTGAAGCCCATGGTCCAGCGCCAGAACAGACCGGCACGCTCGGACGCGGTACCCCGGTAGGTGATCTGGTCAATCTCGCGGTCACCACCGTAGCGGCTGGTCGCAAGAATGGTCGCCCCGTGCATTGCGAAGAGCAGTGTCGAGCCATACAGGAAGGCGATGGAGAGCATATGGAACGGGTTGTAGAACAGGTTGCCGTAGCGGATCGAGAAGGCCGCGGTCCAGTCCAGGTGCGGGAAGATGCCAAAGGGCACCGCCTCGCTCCAGCTTCCCATCAGTATCGGCCGGATGAAGCCCAGCACCAGGTACAGCCAGATGGCGCCGGCGAAGGCCCACGCAATGTGCGTGCCCATGCCGTTCTTGCGCGCCAGATTATAGGTGCGAACCCACCAGAGGATGATGGACGTGGTCAGGAAGAAACCTGCCATCAACCACCAGCCTCCGTCATGCAGGGGCGGTATGCTCAGGCCGTACTCCGGCGGTGGCGGCTCAAGCGCCAGCCAGAAAAGCTGTCTTACGAACTGCACCGGATCCCAGTTGACCGAGGCCCACATGTTGAGCCCGATGATCTCGAAGGCGATGAAGCCGCAGATCAGGGACAACACACCCGTGAAGCCAAGGTAGATGGGGCCGAGTTGGGCATCACCGATCTTGCCGAGCCAGTAGTTCTCCGTCGCGCCCGTGCGATAGATCTTGTCGCTGCCGATGTCGGTACCGTCGTAGACCGGAGCCGTCACCTGGACGCGGGTAAAAATATTCTGATATTCAGCCATGCTGTAATCCTCCGCTTAGTTCCAGATGGGCAGTTGTAGCCACCAGTTCCACCATTCCGGCCAGCCTTTGGTCCAGAAGGGTCCACTGATGATGATGCACACCGCACTCCAGAAGCCCGCGGACAGCGCCAGGAACAGGCCCAGGCGGTGGATGCCAAGGGCACCGATGGAGTAGCCGATGTCGTCGCGGAAGAACGAGTTCTCGTGTTCCGCTGATTTCACGTTCTCGCCCTTCTTCGGGTTGGTCACGGACAGGATGAGTCCACCGTGCATGGACAGCGCCAGGGTCGTCGTGAAGAAGAAAGTGATCGCCAGCATGTGTGCCGGGTTGTAGTGGAAGTGCAGGTACTGGTAACCCACGTTCGACACCCAGTCGAGGTGACTGAGAATCCCATAGGGGAAGCCGTGGCCCCAGGCACCCATGAGCAGCGGGCGGAAGACCACCAGCGTAACGTAGGCAAAGACCGCGACGCTGAAGGCGAAGGGGATATGCAGCCCCATCCCCAGCTTGCGCGATATCTCGACCTGCCGCAGTGCCCAGGAAACGAACGCCCCGATGGCGCATATGGTAATGATCTGCCACAGCCCGCCCTCATTGAGCGGAGCCAGTCCGAGGCCGTAGCTGAGATCGGGCGGCGCTATGTTGATCTGCCAGATGTTCCAGGTTGTGCCCTGGGACGCGCCATAAATAATCAGCAGGGTGCCCAGAATGGCAAAGAACGCCGTGGTCACGCCAAAGAAGCCGACGTAGAAGGGCCCCACCCAGAAGTCGAACAGGTCGCCCCCGATGAGGGTCCCTCCCCTGACCCGGTATTTTTTCTCGAAACTCAGCATTGTCATAGTTTTTCCTCCGGCCCAGATGCGGGACCCGCCAAATTGAACCAACACATCACCGGGAACCTGTCCCGACCTCTGGTATCGGTCATAGCAGACTGACACCGCCTGTTTTTTTCTGATCCGTGCATGAGCGCCTCCCCGGACCTAACGCATGAACGCATAGGGAATCACCGTGTATGCAGTGCGCCTGGCTTCGGCAAACAGGGATTCACCGCGTACCGCGCGGGATGACAGTGGCCGCCAGCTGCGCGGCAGAAGGCGACTGACCGCCGCCACCACCAGGAACCACAGTAACGACACTGCGATGAGCAGCCGGAACTCGATCCGGTCGTGCAGAGGCGTCGCATGGGATACGGCTTGAGTAGACGTCGACGTTTTCATAATGCTCCCCTGGCCCCGCAATGAGGGCTCTTCGATACCAGGTGTGCGCCGCCTCGGGGGGCCACACCATCAATCCGTGTCTCGCGCGCAACGAAGGTCATGCCACGACCCCCGTTGTCAGTACCTGCCGCGCTGCCTGCAGGTGGCTTACCGTCACCTGTTCGGCACCGCTGCCGCGGGCGGCGCTCTCGGCTGCGTCACGCAGCCGCTTGGCTGCCGAGATGCGCACGAGAATCGGCTCCGCCGCAACCAGCTTGTCGAGCTCCAGCTCCGCCGCGACTTCCCAGGCGATCGAGGCGCGTTCGCGGGTCGGCGTTGCCGGTGCGCGATCGAGGTCTGAACCCAGCGGCAGGATATTGAACAGCGCATCGAACAGGGCGTTACAGACCTCCTGAATCAGGTAGCAGGCGCCGCCGTAGCCCATGAAGGGTGTGCCCGTGTGCCTGCGTATTACCGTTCCCGGCAGCGACGCCGGGATGTACACCCCGCGGACGCCTGTCTCGGCCATGTACATGCGCTCGTTGTAGCTGCCGAAGAGCACCAGCGGCGGCTTCGTCTGCACGGCTTCGCGGATGGCGTTGTTGTCTGGCTTGACCCCGGCACGGCGCTCAAAGGCGAAATTGCAGGGCAGACCCATTTCCTCTTCGAGGAAGTTGCGGATACCTCGGGTGTAGGTCGCGTTCGCAGAGATGCCAAAGCTCGCGGTGCCGAAGAAGTCCTGGGTAACCGAGCGCCACAGGTCCCAGATCGGCTTGATCGTGGTGTGCTTCTCGCGCTCGATGAACGGCGCGGGATCGAGTTCCAGCAACTCACCCAGGGTTTCCAGAAACTTCGTGGTGCTGTGCAGGCCGATAGGCGCCTGCAGGTAGGGCCGATCCAGCTCCTCGCAGAGCAGTCGACTGAATTCCCGGTACATGCACACGTTGACGTCGGCGTCGCCGAGCTTGTAGACGTCATCGATATGGCAGCCCAGCGGGAACACCATGTTCACCTCGGCACCGATACCCTCGATCAGGCGGCGGATTTCCGCAAGATCGGACCAGGTATTGAACATGCCATAGATCGGCCCGATGATATTGACCTTCTTCGTCGCGGCAGCCGTGCCGGCTTTCTTCGCCTTGGCCATTTTCCTGGCTTTCTTGGCGCCAAAGCGCGTCCACAGCCAGTTCATGGCGCGATCCGCGCTCTGCCACTGGTCCTCGTCAATCGTTCGCGGCAGGAAGCGCTCGATACCGGTACCCTCGGGAGTGACGCCACCGCCAATCATCTCGGCAATGGAGCCGGTCACCACCACGCTGGGCTGATCCGGGTCCAGCGTCTCATGGGCGCGGCGCATGGCGCCTTCGGTGCCGTGCTGACCGAGCTCGTCCTCTCCCAGGCCGGTAACGACCACGGGCAGTTCATGCGGGGGCAGCGCATCGGTGTAGTGCAGGACAGAGGTCACCGGAAGGTTCTCGCAGCCCACGGGACCGTCGATGATCACCTGCAGGCCCTTCACCGCCGTGAATACATACACAGAGCCCCAGTAGCCACCCGCCCTGTCGTGATCAAGTACCAGCATCAGGCACCTCCCGCCGAGGCGACACGGCCAACCGGCGCGTGCTTCGCGTCAAGCATTTCGGGCTGCCACACGCCGGCGTTGTCGCCACTGCCGACGCCGTGGAAAAACGCTTCCATCTGATCGAATCGCGACTTGTTGGCCAGCGCCGCGTTGATCACCTCGGCAATTGAGCCCGGTCCCGCCGCACCCATCAGCGGGCGCGCGGAAATCAGGTTGGTGAAGTACAGGCTGGGAATCGCCAGCTCCTTGGCCTTCTGCACCACCGGCGTGGTGCCAATGGCGATATCGGGCTTGTAATGGTGCATCGCCGCGACGTCTTCCTCGAGCGAGGCACGGAAGTTGACTTCCACTCCGCGCGCCTCGAGCCACTCGCGATCGATATCGGCCCAGCGGGTTTTCGGGCAGGCGGAGCCTACGTAACAGAGTTCGGCGCCGCTCTCGACCAGCAGTCGGGCAACCAGCAATTCGGAGCCTTCGTAGCCGGACAGGGTGATCCGGGCATCGATGCGTGCAGTTTCCAGCGCGGCCTTGATCGCCGGCAACGCGGCTTCCTTGGCAGCCGCCAGCTTGTCGTCGTCTATGTCGAGCAGCTTCGCGAGCGACTCGAGCCAGGCCTCGGTGCCCTCATAACCCACCGGTGCCGAGCCGAGACCGGGACGGCCCGCCGCTTCGAACTGTCGGTAGCTGGCGGTATAGAAGGGGTGAATCATGGCCACAGCGGAGCAATCCAGTGCGGCGTACAGCTCACGCCACTCGCGCGTCGGCACGGTGGGCCCCGCACACAGGCCCATCGGGGCGAGCAGGCGGGAAATGGTCATGGCGTCGACCGGGAACATCTCACCGACCAGGGCGACCGAGGGCATCTCGCTGCGACCCTGCTCCGGGGCGGCGACCGGTCCGTTCTCGACCTCGGTGCGCGCGTAGCGGAGCATGGCACCGGCGAGGATATCCTTGGCTTCCGCGTGGGTCGGCACACCGAAGCCGGGGACGTCAATACCGATGATGCGTACGCCATTAATGGCCTTGGGCAACAGGTCGAGCGGCACACCGGATGCGGTGGGCACGCACAGGTTGATGATGACCACGGCGTCGTACTTGTCCGGATCTGCCAGCGTATGCACGGACTCGCGAATGTCCTCGAACAGCTTGCCGGTGACCAGTGTCTCGGAGTCGAAGGGCACATAGCCCACGGTGCGACGGGCGCCATAGAAATGCGACGTAAAAGTGAGGCCATAGACGCAGCAGGCAGAGCCGCTGAGCACCGTCGCGGTGCGCCGCATGCGCAGGCCGACCCGCAGTGAACCAAACGCCGGGCACATGCTCTGGGGCTGGTCGTGCGGACCGACGGGATAGTCCTGCTTGTACTGCTCAAGCACGGCGCCCTTGCCGGACAGCGTGGCCTCAGCCTGCATGCGATCGGCGCCCGCGTGGCAACCGGCGCCGGCTTCCACCGCCTGCTCGACATCCGCCAGCGGAATGTCGCCAATCGGCGTTCCGGCCGCGTGCGCCTTTTCCGCTGCGGGTGCGGTCTCCGGCAGCCGCTCGGCACCATTCAGCACCGGCTTTTCCAAAGTGGCGTCAGTGTGATCAGACGGTGTCATAAATCACCTCCAGCGACTCCTTCTTCAGCGCTGTCGCGCCGCAGAGGTCCGCCTGGGTGGCTGGTTGCAGGACGACATCGCGACCGGTGGTGTCACTCGAGAACAGATCGAGCAGGCCGTCCGGTGTGAGGGGCGTCGGGTGATGTGGCGGCGATTCGGCGACGTTCTTCGCGAGGACGCCGAACAGCGACCCCCACTCACCTTCCGGATAACCGATAATCTCGTAGTTGGCGCTCTTGCGACGGATATCATCGTGGGCCGGGATGCTCGCCAGCTCGGGGATACCGACCGCCTTGCAGAAGGCCTGCGCCTCGCCGGAGCCATCGTCCTTGTTGGTCACCATGCCGGCGACGCCGACGTTGCCGCCCAGCTTGCGGAAGTACTCCACCGCCGAGCAGACATTGTTGGCCACGTAGAGCGACTGCAGATCGTTGGACGCGACCACGATCACCTTCTGGCACATGTCCCTGGCAATAGGCAGGCCAAAGCCACCACAGACCACGTCACCGAGGAAATCGAGCAGCACGTAGTCGAAATCCCAGTCGTGGAAGCCCAGCTTCTCAAGGGTTTCGAAGCCGTGGATGATGCCCCGGCCGCCACAGCCGCGACCGACCTCGGGCCCGCCGAGCTCCATGGCGAACACGCCGTCCCGCTTGAAACAGACATCCTCGATACGGACTTCCTCGCCCGCCTCCTTCTTGCGCGAGGCGGTCTCGATAATGGTCGGGCAGGCCTTGCCGCCAAACAGCAGCGATGTCGTGTCACTCTTGGGGTCACAGCCGATCAGCAGCACTTTCTTGCCCTGCTGGGCCATCATGTACGAGAGGTTGGATAGGGTGAAGCTCTTGCCGATCCCGCCCTTGCCGTAGATCGCTATGATCTGCGTTCCAGGGCCGTCCTTCGAGCTGGCAAGCATGTCGGTATCGTCAAGGGTTCCGTCCTTTTCCATATCCGGCGTAAACTGGGCGACAGACGCTTCCGTCATTTCGCAGACCTCCAATCCAGAATCATTTTCAGGCAGTCCACGTCCGCGAACGCCTGCTCATAGGCCGGGTCGGCATCTGCCGCCGGCGAGCGGTGCGTAATCAGTCCGTCGAGAGACAGCGCACCGCTGGTAAGAAGTTCTGTCACGCGGACCAGGTCCACGGGCTGCCATTCCGCCGAGATACGCAGCTGGGCTTCGCGCATGAAGGCAGGCGGAAAGGCAAACGACACCGGCTCCTGGTAAAAACCGGCGAGAATGATGCAGCCGGCAGGGGCGAGGCGCGCGATCAGCTGGTCGAGCAGACCCGCCGCGCCGCTGGCATCGCAGATCAGGTGGTAGTCGCTGCGCGCATCGGCCTGCGGGTCGATCACGCTGTAGCCCTCGGAACCGGCGCGTCGCGATGCCTGGGTCTCCCAGACTGTCGGAGCGACTCCACCAAGGGCCAGAACCATGCGCGCTGCAAGGCGACCGAGCACGCCGTGGCCAATAATCAGGTCGGGCAGCGACCCTGTCGGTCCGCGGGTCACCGCGCGATACGCGGTGGCCGCCAGTGCCAGCAGGGTTGCCTCCTCCCCCAGGCCCTCCGCGAGCGGTGTTACCCGACCGGCATCCACCACCAGACGCTCGGCAGCGCCACCAAACAGCCCCTGTACATCGGTGAATCCCCGAGAGCCGGGGACAAACACACGCTGACCGGCAGCCAGGCCAGAATCACTGCCTGCGGCACGGACCCGGCCGACCGACTCGTAGCCAGGCACCAGCGGGTAGGCAAGACCGGGGAAGGCCGGCATGCGGCCGAGCCACAACAGACGCTCGGTACCGGTGCTGATGCCGCTCCATTCCACGTCCACCACACAATCGCCGGCGCCGGGCTCGGCAAGCCCGACGCTGCGCACGGCCAGTTGACCGGGCTGCTCGAAAACGACGGCGGCGGCGCGATCTGTCATTGGGCACCTCCGACGCGGTTTCGATGTAGGGACTTCCTGACCATTAACTTTCTCTCCAGCATAGGTGTCAGTTTAAGTTTACATTCTGAGATGTCAAGTTTAATTAACATGCCCCCCCTCAATTAATTGCGGCGTCG
>JAWLFN010000085.1:0-10632 GCA_041685555.1 Gammaproteobacteria bacterium
TTGATCAGAAAGTCATCCGCGCCCAGATTCAATGCCTGCAGTCGATATTGTTCATTGTCCTCGTTGGAAAGGAACAATATGGGCATGTGCGGACGTTTGTGTTGCTCTCGCAGCGTCGCGGCGATGTCCACGCCACTGACCAGCGGTAGTGACATGTCCAGCAACACCACGTCGGGGTCGTATGCAATGGTGACCTGCACGGTGTTCATGGGGTCGGGTTCTCCGCGAACCTCCATGCCCACCCCTTCCAGGACTCGCTTGTAGGCGTCAAGGAGCACCGTCTGATCATCCACGATCAGAATGCGGAAAGGCGTAGCGCCATGTTCGTCGATAGGGGCCGGGTCATGTATGTCCGGCTCCATTGCCTCCCTCGCATGGGTTCCTGGCGTCGCGGGTCGTGACATCGCGGCCAGCTGCTTCAGCCCGATTATGCGGTCGTGCAGGTCCCGCAGATTCGATGAGGACAGTGGGAACCCATCCTGGACACAGGCAAACAGCTTGCGCTCTGTCCGGGTGGCTTGCGTGGAGAGAGTACTCGAAGGCAGCTCTCTGCCTTGCCGGGCCATGTCCCGCAGGGCCTGGTGCAGACCCGACAGGGTTTCCGGTGATCCCCCGACGCGGGCGAAACGCTCCCAGTTCTTGCGGAGGCGTGCATTCAGAGTCTTCAGCTGAGTCCGTGATACCATCAGATAAGGCCTTGTCCAGAATCCGATGGGTATCGGCCGAGAGCGTCATTTCTTTAAAAAACCGGGACAGTCCCCCTTTTTCTGGAAAACCGGGACAGTCCCTGATTTTTCCTTTCAGGAGAGGTTGCACCATGCGATTGCGTTCCCCCTTCATTCTATTGGCCGGCGCCGTGGCCGTGCTGGCCTCCTGCACCACCACCGATCCCTATACGGGGGAGCAGCGCACTGCGCGCTCGGCCACCTTTGGGGCGGCCGGGGCCGTGGTCTGCGGGCTCATCGGTGCCACCGAAAGCGGTCGCCGGGCGCGGAATGCGGCGCTGGGCTGCGGTGCCATCGGCGCGGGCATTGGTGCCTATATGGATGCCCAGGAAAGCGAACTTCGCGAGACCCTGGAAGGGACCGGTGTACGCGTACAGCGGGTCGGCGATGAGCTGGAGCTGATCATGCCGGGCAATGTCACGTTCCCGGTGGATGGCTACAGCATCCGCGCCGACTTCCGTCCGGTGCTGGATTCGGTGGCCGAGGTGCTCTACAAGTTCAACGACACCCGTCTGATGGTGACCGGGCACACCGATTCCACCGGCTCGCGTGACTATAATTATGGCCTGTCGGAGCGCCGCGCCGACAGTGTGGCGAATTATCTGGCCAGTCAGGGCGTGGACCAGGACCGGCTGATCACCAGCGGCATGGGTCCGGATGAGCCGATCGCCGGCAATGACACCGAACAGGGCCGTGCCGAGAACCGGCGCGTGGAGCTGCGGATCGTGGCCGCGGAGCGCTGAAAACCGGGGTATACTGATCGTTACAGTCACTGAGTCGGGAGATGAGGTATGAATGACGATCATCCAGCCAACCGTGGATTTACGCGCCGCAGCCTGCTGACCGGCGCCGCCGGTGCCGCCCTTGGCGCGGGACTGCTGCGCTCCGGGACGCTCTCCGCGCAACCGTCGAGCGGTAATGGTGGCTCGGGCGCCGCAGTCGATGTCGGCACCGTGGTCTTCACCCACACGACCGTGGTCACCAATGACGAGGCGCGTCGCACGCATCGTGATGTGGCCCTGGCGGTGGAGAACGGCCGGATCGCCGCCATCGGTGATACGGACCAGGTGCTGGCCGACTACCCGGACGCGGAAGTCTATGACGGTCGGCGCAAGGCCATCCTGCCCGGGCTGATCAACTGTCACGCGCACCTGTCCGCTTCACTGGCCCGCGGTTTCAACGAAGATTTCGGTTTTCCCAACAGCCTGAACCTGCCGGAGAGCCCCGGCAGCCTGGTCAGCGAGGAAGAGTCGACCATCATGGCAGTGGTGGCGGCGCTGGAAGGCCTGCGCAGCGGCACCACGACGATGGTGGAGAACACCGGCGGCATTGCCCGCAATGCCGAGGCCCTGGCCGCGACCGGTCAGCGCTGGGTGTTTGCCGAGTCGATACGTGATACGGAAACGGTGGGCGGTCCGATGTCGCCCCCGCGTCTGGCCCAGAGCGTCCCGCCGCGTTTCTCCGACCGCCTGCGGGAGGAGGGGATGCAGCGCATCGAGGATCTGTTCAGCCAGTGGCATGGCCGTCATGACGGGCGCGTCAGTGTGTTTCCGGCGGCGGCCCTGGTAGAGCTGTGTTCTCCCGCGCTGCTGCGCGACGTGCGTGCATTCGCCGAGCAGCACGATCTGGGCTACACCATCCACATGACTCAGTCACAGGCGGAAGTCGATTACATGCTGCGCTACCATGGTGTGCGCCCGGCGATATTCCTGGATCAGCATGAGTTCCTGGGGCCGAGACTGTTCGCCGCCCATGCCCGCTACTGTGACGAGCAGGAGATCGAGTGGCTGGGCAATCGCCGCACCATCATCACCCACCAGGCGGCCATGGCGGCCAACCGTGGCGTCAATCCGCCCATCACCGCGCTACGACGTGCCGGGTGTACCATTGCACAGGGTACGGACAATAACAATAATGACATGCTGCATGTGATGAAGACGGCGATCTCCATGGAACGTATCCAGCGCAATGATGAGATACCCGGCACGTTGCCTCAGCCCGAGGACATGTTGCGCGATGCGGCGTGGGGTGGTGCGCAGGCGGTCAATCAGGCGGCGGATATCGGTACGCTGGAAGTGGGAAAGAAGGCGGACCTGCTGGTGCTGGACATGATGAAGCCACACCTGACCCCCTCCGGTCGTCCGTTGTCGGTGTGGATCCACAACGGTCAGCCATCCGATATCGAGACGGTGATGGTGGATGGCCGGTTCATCATGCGGGATCACCGCGTGCTGACGGTGGACGAAGACGCGATCATGGAGGACGCTGCCCGTATCAGTGAGCGGGTCTGGAACCGGATTCTCCGTGATGGGGAGCTGCCGCTGCCGCGACTGGGGTGACAGACGGGACGAAAAAAGGGCAGACCGAAACTTCCCGGCCTGCCCAGAACACAACAGACGTTCAATCACATTCCTGCGAGGGGTTCATGAGCCATCGATGGCGGCTTCCAGTTCTTCCATCAGCTCGGGGTCCGCGGAAGCGGCCTGGATGACCATGTTGTACTCTTCCACCGTCATGTCGGCGTCACTGACCGCTTGCTGCATTTCGCCCTGTGCCGCCTGCTGCAGCTCCATGGCTTCCTCTTCGTTACCGGCTGCCTGGATCTGCTCGGCATAGTCGGTCTGGATGCTCATGATCACGGCATAGGCGTCGATGAACTTGTTCTTGAGGTCATCACTGACCTCCGGCGCGGCCGGTTGACCGCCGGCTGCCGGTGGCTGACCACCCGGCTGTGCCGTGGCTACGGACATGCCCATGACCATGGCGAACAGGGTGGAGAGGCTCAGGATGGATGTCAGCTTTTTCATTGCGTTACTCCTTCGGTTGCGTTGAAAACAATGTAGTCAGTAAGGAGCAAGGCCCGTGCCAGCTTTTAATTCCTCCGTAACCTGTTGATAATGAAAAGATTGGCTTAAGGTGTCTGGAGAGGTGTGTCAGTGCTGACATGTAGCGGACTGGCACATGAGGCATCGGGGCAGCGATCAGGGCCTGCCGTTCGCACGGCCGCCGGCCTCGACACGGCGGCCATTGAACGCGTCTCACGGCGGGCTGCTATACTGCCGCTGCCAATCAGTACTGCCCCCTTCATGGGCAAGGAGTTTTCCATGACACTGCCAATCGGACCATTGAAGTGAGTGATGGCAATGTCACAGTCACATCGGCCTGGACGCGGAAGCGCCGCCGGTCGATCCGTCACTGGCCGGTGTTCTATGCCGCCGGCTGGGCACTGATTGCCCTGATCGGTACTCTCAGCCTGTGGCCCAGCCTCTCGGTTCCAGACGTCGGTGTCAGCTGGAGCGACAAGATCGGCCATTTTGGCGCCTACCTGACACTGATGATCTGGTTTGCCTGGCTCTATCAGCGCCCCGCTCACGGCTGGATCGCATTGCGGTTGATCGCCCTGGGTATCGGCATCGAACTCCTGCAATGGCTGTCCGGCTACCGCTATTTCGAACTTGCCGACATTGCGGCCAACACCGCCGGCGTGGTCGTCGGTTGGCTGTTGGCCGGCACGAGACGGTTTCATCGGCTATAACCCTCAATGAGGCCGGCCTTGCCTTTCTTGCTTGTTGGATATACATTATTTTTTGGTATATCCAGATGTGATGTCTGGCGGTGAGAGGAGAGTCGGCCATGCAAGTGAGTAAATGGGGTAACAGTCTGGCCATTCGTCTGCCCGCGGCAGTGGTGGAGGCGCTGGCCTTGCGTGAAGGTGACGATATTGAGGTGCTTGTTGCGGACGAACGCGTGTTTGCAGTGAGTCGCAAACCGGACAGAAAGGAGTGGCTGAAACGATTACGCAAGTATCGGGGGCGATTGCCGGACGATTTCCACTTTGACAGGGACGAGGCCAATGAACGGGGAACGGAGATTCCTGGACAGTAATATCATTCTGTACCTGCTGTCCTCCGACCACCGGAAGGCAGCAACAGCCGAGACATTGATGGACCGGGGCGGTGTCATCAGTGTCCAGGTATTGAACGAGGTGGCCAGCGTGATGCGCCGCAAGTCGGATTGTGACTGGCCCGAGATTGTCGATGTACTGCAAGCGTGTGAAGCGCTATTGGAGGTGGTCCCGCTGGACCTGGCCTCGCACCGCACGGCCCGCCGTGTGGCCATGCGGTACGGCTTTTCGGTGTATGACGCCATGATCGTGGCCAGTGCGCTGGAGTCCGGTTGTCACTACCTGATCACCGAAGACCTGCAGGGTGGTCAGGTCATCGCTGATCAGCTCACGATCATGGATCCCTTCTGACGCCTTATCCCACCTGCGTCGCCTGTCCCGCCACAATATACCAGCTCACGAACAATGCGCAGATCAGTGCTCCCGGCAGATGGCTGCCGCTGTGGCGGTAGGTGAAGGTGCTGAGTACCGAGACCATGAACAGCAGTGGCGCGAACTGGATCATGACGATGGTGTTCAGCGGCTCGGCCGGCGTGAGCAGCACGCCGCGGGCGAACAGGCTGCCGTACTGCAGCAACAGGAAGGCGGTGAAGCCCCCGGCCAGGATCAGCGCATTACTGGCGTACTGCTGCCAGGGACGGTCCCCCGCGACGCTCAGTCCGCCGTGCAGGCCGCGCAGAATGAGCACGAAGAACACGGTGAACGGTATCAGGTACACCAGCATGCTCTGGAACTGGGGCAGCGTCAGTCGCCGCAGTCCGACGAACCAGAAGCGGAAGTCCACCTTGAACAGGAAGTCGGCCGCCAGCACGGCCAGATAGCCGATGCCCACCGTGGCCAGCGCGATCTGCAGGCAGGGCAGTATGCGGTGATGGCGCAATGGATTGGTGGTGGCCGGCAGGAGACGGCCGAGGCCGGTCAGCAATACCGCGTTGACCACGGCCCAGAAAGCGATCTGGTTGGTGATCGCCTGGGGCAGCAGCGTCGAGGCGGGCAGCAGCTGACCACCCCAGCGGAAAGACAGATAGAACGTGGCGACGGGAATGATGGCGCTGAGCACGGCCAGGGTCCACCAGCGTGGTGTCCGGCTCAGCCATGCCGTTTCCACCGGCGGACTCTGCAGGGGCTGGAACGGGGCGGCGTGCAGCAGGACGCGGTAGCTGCCGGTTAGCAGGACGATGAACCCGGCCAGCGCGGTCAACGTGCCGATCTCTTTCAGGAACCAGATCTGACCCGTGCGCGGGACCGGTGTGCCCGCTTCCAGGGTCCGGTCGAACCAGTCGATGGTGTGGCGCACGGCGGCGTGAGAGAGGTGGGTGCCGGGATGGGTTACCGGGGGACTGTGCAGGATCCGGGCGGTGCCGGCCTCCACACTGCCATAAAGGCGGTCCTCGACCACGGTGGTGTCCGTGCCGAACAGGGCCTGCAGCTTTTCGCTGTCAGCGACGTCCAGGCCGCGGGGCACTTCCCACATCAGTGGCGCGAATTCATCGTATCGGGAGAACACCACAGCCACGTTGCGGGGATGGGTCGCGGTGCCGGGCGCGGCATAGCCGCTGCCGGTGCTGGAGCCCTGCAGTACCATGGCCCGGTAGCCGTCGGGCAGGGCGGCGGCCGCCGCCTGTATGGTCCAGCCGCCCATCGAGTGACCGGACAGGCCGATATTGTCGCTGTCCACGAATTCAAGCGAGCGCAGATACCGCAACGCCGCCGGTCCGCCGAAGCCCTCCGCGAAGGCCGGGGGTTCGGAGGCGCCGTGGCCGCCCTGATCCAGAGCCAGCACCACGTAACCACGGCGGGCCATCTCGATGGCGAAGCTGGACTGTACCTCGCGCGAGTTGATGTAGCCATGTACGGCCAGCACACCGGGCGCCGGTGCGTCGGCCGAGGCGCCGGGTGGCAGATAGAGCAGGGCGCTGAGGGTGCGGCCATTGCTGTCGCTGAAGCGCAGGTCCTTGATCTCGATACCATTGGAGGTCTGAATGAGGTGGGCCAGCAGGGAGCCGGCCAGGATCAACGCGCAGCCGATGCCGAAAAGTCGCCAGTGTGTTCTCATTGTTATTGTCCCGCTGTCGGTTTCATGGGTCCGATGGTCGGACAGGGTTGTTACCCGCCAGTGCCCTTTATATAGAAGTCGATGCCGGATTGCCATGTCGCGAGGGATGCGTTGTCCTGTCTGATTCAAATCGGCTGCCGTCCGTGGGACAATGCGGTTTTCCGGCATGCTGCTGAGTGAAGGATGTAATGGACACGCTGACATTGACACACCTGCAACGCCTGGAGGCCGAGTCGATCCACATCATGCACGAGGTGGTGGCCCAGGCGGAGAAACCGGTGATGCTGTATTCGGTGGGCAAGGACAGTGCGGTGATGCTGCACCTGGCCCGCAAGGCTTTCCACCCGGCTCCGCCCCCGTTCCCGCTGCTGCATGTGGACACCACCTGGAAGTTCCGCGACATGTACGCGCTGCGCCAGAGGGCGGCGGACGAGGCGGGCATGGAACTGCTGGTGTGGCAGAACCCGGAGGCGCTGGAGAAGGGCATCAATCCGTTCGAGCACGGCTCCTCGCTGCACACCGACATGTGGAAGACGCAGGGCCTGAAGCAGGCGCTGGACCACCATGGCTTTGACGCGGCGTTCGGCGGTGCGCGGCGCGACGAGGAGAAGAGCCGTGCCAAGGAGCGGGTGTTCAGTTTCCGCAATGCGCAGCATCGATGGGATCCGAAGAACCAGCGTCCGGAGCTGTGGCATCAGTACAACGGCCTGACCTCGCCCGGTGAGTCGATGCGGGTGTTCCCGCTGTCGAACTGGACCGAGCTGGACGTGTGGCAGTACATCCTGCTGGAAGGGATCGAGGTGGTGCCACTGTATTTCGCCGCCCTGCGCCCGGTGGTCTCCCGCGGCGGCACCTGGATCATGGTCGACGACGACCGCATGCGACTCAATCCTGGTGAGGAGCCCGAACAGCGCAGGGTGCGCTTCCGCACACTGGGCTGCTACCCGCTGTCCGGCGCCATCGAGTCCGAGGCCGACACGCTGGAGGCCGTCATCGGGGAAATGCTGCTGGCCCGCAGCTCGGAGCGCGAGGGCCGGATGATCGACCACGACCAGAGCGCCTCCATGGAAAAGAAAAAGCAGGAGGGCTATTTCTGATGGCTGACCAGAAAAGCGGGACAGTCCCGGATTTTTCCGTTTCCGAGTACCTGGAGCGCCATCAGCACAAATCCCTGCTGCGCTTCATCACCTGTGGATCGGTGGATGATGGCAAGTCCACGTTGATCGGGCGGCTGCTGTATGAGTCCAGTCTGGTGCTGGATGATCAGCTGGCCGCGTTCGAGGCGGATTCGCAGAAGTGGGGCACGCAGGCCGGCGAACCGGATTTCGCGTTGCTGGTCGATGGGCTGGCGGCCGAGCGGGAGCAGGGCATCACCATTGATGTGGCCTACCGCTACTTCGCCACCGGGAAGCGCAAGTTCATTGTCGCCGACACGCCGGGCCACGAGCAGTACACGCGCAATATGGTGACCGGGGCCTCGACCGCGGAGCTGGCGGTGATCCTGATCGATGCGCGCCGGGGGATCCTGACCCAGACGCGGCGCCACAGTTTTCTGGTCCGCCTGATCGGCATCCGCAAGGTGGTGCTGGCGGTGAACAAGATGGATCTGGTGGATTTCTCCGCCGAGCGATTCCATCAGATCGTCTCCGAGTACCGCGAGTTTGCAGAGCAGATCGGTCTGGAGGACATCACTGCCGTACCATTGTCGGCATTGCGGGGTGACAACATCCTCGCCACCGGCGAGCGTATGCCCTGGTACACCGGCCCCACGCTGATGGGCGTGCTGGAAACCGTGCCGTTGGCCGATGACGTCGTGCAGCATCAGCCGCTGCGCATACCGGTGCAGTGGGTGAACCGGCCGAACCTGGATTTCCGCGGCTTCTGTGGTCTGGTGGAAGCCGGACAGATCCGCCCGGGTGACCGCATCCGCGTGCAACCCTCCGGCCAGGAATCCACGGTGGCGCGGCTGGTCCACTTCGACGGTGACCGGGATGTGGTGCCGGCCGGGCAGAGCGCCACGGTGACGTTGGCGGATGAGATCGACATCTCCCGGGGTGACGTGATCTCCTCGGCCGAGGCGCCGGCGGAAATCGCCGATCAGTTTGAATGCACGGTGGTATGGATGAGTCCCGAGATGATGTATCCGGGGCGTCCCTACCGGTTGCAGATCGGTGCCAACCGCGTCAACGCCACGGTGACGTCACTGAAATACCGGATTGATGTGAACACGCTGGGGCACGAGGCGGCCAATGCCCTGGAGCTGAACGAGATCGCGGTCTGTAACATCAGTCTGGACAAGGCCGTGCCCTTCGAGCCGTACGAGGTCAACCGGGCCCTGGGCGGGTTCATTCTGATCGACCGGGTCAGCAACCAGACGGTGGCGGCCGGCATGCTGCATTTCGCGCTGCGCCGGGCGCACAACATCCACCAGCAGCATTTCGATGTGGACATGGTGGCTCGTGCCGCGCAGAAGGGGCAGAAACCGGCGGTACTGTGGTTCACCGGGCTGTCCGGGGCTGGCAAGTCGACCATCGCCAATGAGGTCGAGCGTCAGCTGTTTGCGCTGGGGCGTCACTCGTATCTGCTCGATGGGGATAATGTGCGACACGGCCTGAACCGGGACCTGGGTTTCACCGACGCCGACCGCGTGGAAAACATCCGGCGGGTGGCCGAAGTGGCACGGTTGATGGTTGACGCCGGTCTGATCGTGCTCACTGCGTTCATTTCCCCGTTCCGCGCCGAACGCATCCAGGCCCGGCAGACCATCGGTGATGAGCGTTTCTTCGAGATTTTCGTTGACACGCCGCTGGCCATTGCCGAGCAGCGGGACGTGAAGGGGCTCTACAAGAAGGCCCGGGCGGGAGAGCTGAAGAACTTCACCGGCATCGACTCGCCGTACGAGGTGCCTGCGGACCCGGCGCTGACGGTGAGTACCGCCGAGGAAACCGCGGAGGCGTCGGCCACCCGGGTGGTGGAGTTTCTCCGGAACCGGGGACTGGTCTGAAAAAAAGAGGGACAGTCCCGGTTTTTCTGTCTCGCGACTCTTCCACAGCAGGATATTGAACACCATGTCTGGATCCGCATTCCGCGAACTTGATCTCCACCCGGCGTTGTTGAAGAACCTTGACGCATTGGGCTACACGGCCATGACCGCCATCCAGTCGCGCAGTCTGCCACCGATGCTGGCCGGCAGCGACCTCATCGGTCAGGCCAGGACCGGCTCGGGGAAAACGGCGGCCTTCGGGCTGGCGCTGCTGCAGAAGCTGGATGTCCGTCGATTCCGGATCCAGTCTCTGGTGCTGTGCCCCACGCGGGAGCTGGCCGACCAGGTGGCGGCGGAGATCCGGCGGCTGGGTCAGCAGCTGCACAATATCAAGGTGTTGACGCTGTGCGGAGGCGCTCCCATCGGGCCGCAGATCGGCTCACTGGAGCACGGCGCGCATATCATCGTCGGCACACCGGGCCGGGTCGAGGATCACCTGCGCAGGCGCACGCTGGCGTTGGGTGACGTGAACATGCTGGTGCTGGACGAGGCGGACCGGATGCTGGAGATGGGATTCCAGGAATCGCTGGAGGCGATCTTCGCCCAGCTTCCCGTGGAACGTCAGACATTGATGTTCAGCGCCACGTTTGGCGGTGACGTGAAGGTGACTGCCGAACGCATCATGCAGGACCCGGTGCACGTTGAAGTGGAGGCGGTGCATGCCGACAGCCGCATCGAAGAGCATTTCTACCGCGTTGCCGACGATGGTGAACGACTGACTGTACTGCGACTGTTGCTGCAGCAGATCCGGCCGACCTCGGCGCTGGTGTTCTGTGCCACCCGGCGCGATGTGGATGAGGTGGCTGCTGCGCTGGGCCGGCATGATTTCAGTGCGTTGCCGCTGCACGGCGATATGGAGCAGAAGGATCGGGACCGGACGCTGGTGCGTTTTGCCAACAACAGT
>JAWLFN010000315.1:0-2582 GCA_041685555.1 Gammaproteobacteria bacterium
ACCGACATCCAGCGCCAGGTGACGCAGACGCAGGAGCAGATTGCCAGCAACAAGCGGATCCTGACGCCGGCCGATGATCCGCTGGCGGCCACGCGGGTACTGCAGCTGGACCAGGAGCTGCGTCAGGCCGACCAGTACGACAACACCCTGAAGTCACTGGAGAGCCGCCTGCAGCGGGAGGAAGGCGCGCTGGATGGCGTCAGTGACCTGATGCTGCGGGCCCAGGAGTTGATCAACGAGTCCGGCAATGGTGCGTTGAACGCCGAGCAGCGCGGCTATCTGGCGGTGGAACTGCAGGGCATCGTTGACAACATGGCGCAGTTCATGAACACGCGCGATGCCGGCGGCGAGTACCTGTTTGCCGGTCATCAGGGCGGGCAGCAGCCGTTCGTGAAAGGGGAGGACGGGCGCTACCGCTACGAGGGTGACGAAGGGCAGCGCCAGGTGCGTATCGGGCCGACCACGACGGTGGCCGCCAACGACCCGGGCAAAACCCTGTTCATGGACATCCAGGCCACGCAAACCACCCTGCACGCGAAGGCGCACGAGGGTAATCGGGGCCAGCCCCCCGCGGTGGTCAGTGGCGCCCTCGTGGAGGATCGGCAGGCCTTCGAGCAGTTCCATCCGGACGGGGTCGTGATCGAGTTCCAGCCTCGGGACGACGTCTCGCCACCGGGCAACAACTACACGGTGCGCCGTAGCAGTGATGGGCGGGTGCTGATGCAGAATGTACCTCATTCCACCGGCGACCGGGTCCAGTTTGGTGGCGCCTCGGTGCGCATCGATGGCGAACCGGCGCCTGGAGACAGCTTCGAGGTGCAGACCACGGACCGCCAGAGTCTGCTGGGCAATCTGGAGAACTACATTGACGCTTTGAGCCGTTTCGGAGACAGTGCGGGGGATCGCAAAGCCCTGAACGCGCAGCGCGATGTGGTCGCCGGCAATCTCGACAATGCCCGCACGCGCCTGCTGGAGACCCGCAGTTCCGTCGGTGCGCGGCTCAATACGGTGGAAAATGCCCGCGACAGCAACGCGGAACTGCGGCAGGTGACCGAGGAGGCCCGCTCCGGTCTGGCCGACCTGGATTACGCCGAGGCCATCAGCCGCCTGACGCAGGAGAGTTTCGTGCTGGAGGCGGCCCAGGCCAGCTTTTCACGGGTCAATCGCCTGTCGCTGTTCAATTTCCTCTGAGGCGTGTGAAAAAAATTCCGGAAAAGGGCTAAAGACATCGGCAGGGTCGCCGACACCCATGATCAGGGGTGATTCTCCCGGCGTCGGCCCGTCCGGGTCACGCGGGTCATGATGCGGATCCGCGTTGTCTGTCAGGCGCTGTTGGACAGATAGTCCCTGATTCGCTTCTTGTGGGCCTGCAGGCGGGTGAGTTCATCCGTCAGCACGGCCCGGCTTTTTTGTACCTGATGTACCACATCGGCGTCCATGTCCTGGATGCGCCGGATGTCCCTCTGTATCGTCTCTCTCAGATCATCGGGTACCGGGTTGGCAAAAAACTCGCGCAGCAGGGTCTCCCGCCGCCGTGACAGCGTATCCAGCGAGGACCAGTCGCCACGTTGGGCCATCCCCTGTAGCTGTTCGGTGATCTCCAGTATGTCCGACCACATGGCCAGACATTCGCCGCGCTTGGCCGTCGCGCGGCCCGATTCCCGTTGTGGATCATCCTGCATGAAATGTATTCCGGAAGTTCGATGTATGCAGGGACGACTGTAGCATGTTTGGGCCCGGATGCCATGAGAGACGGGGCCGTAACCAGAAATGTCAATTGCCGGCTAAAGCTTTGTCGGGTCCTGACGTTAAACAGGATAGCGCATAGGGTTGAGCTTTGAGCATTCTCTTCGATATGCGACTCGGTGAAATGTGTGATAATCAGGAGTGACAACAATGGCTCAGGTAATCAATACCAATATTGCTTCATTGAATGCGCAGCGGAATCTGAACAATTCCTCTGGCGCAACCAACCAGGCCCTGGAGCGTCTGTCTTCCGGTCTGCGTATCAACAGCGCCAAGGACGACGCGGCCGGCCTGGCCATCTCCACGCGCTTCCAGTCGCAGATCAATGGTCTGAACGTGGCCGTGCGCAACGCGGGTGACGGTGTATCCCTGGCCCAGACCGCGGAGGGCGCACTGGGTTCCATGACCGACAGCCTGCAGCGTGTACGCGAACTGGCCCTGCAGTCCGCCAACGGCACCAACAGCGACGTCGACCGCGATGCACTGAACGCCGAGGCGCAGGAATTGATCGCCGAGGTACAGCGCAACGGCGAAGGCGCGGCGTTCAACGGTCTGAACCTGCTGGACGGCTCTTTCAACACCACCTTCCAGGTCGGTGCCAATGCCGGCGAGACCATCGACGTCTCCATCGGCAATCTGACCGCCGACGTGCTGGGTGTATCCGAAAAGTCCGGTGTCAGCTCCACGGCCACCGACTCTGCCCTGAGTGGTGGTGATCTGGTCATCAATGGTGTCACTGTCGAGGCTTCCAAGGCGTCGGATGACACCGCTTCCACAGCCAACGCCTCGGGCAGTTCCATTGCCAAGGCCGCTGCCATCAATGCGGTTTCGGATGA
>JAWLFN010000316.1:0-2579 GCA_041685555.1 Gammaproteobacteria bacterium
CCGTGCTGGAGCGAATGGACATGGGCCATCGCGCGGAGCACTATCCGCAGCAGCTCTCCGGTGGCCAGCAACAACGCGTGGCAGTGGCCCGGGCCATCGTCAACCAGCCGGATCTGATTCTGGCCGATGAGCCCACCGGCAACCTGGACAGCGAGAACAGCGCGGGGGTGATCCGGGCGCTGGAAGAGCTCAACGCCGAAGGCATCACGATCGTCATGGTCACGCACTCGGGGGACGACGCATCGCACGGGCGCCGGGTCATCAATATGCTGGATGGTCGTGTCGCCGATTGAGGCGTACGTCGCCGGAGTGATTGCATGAGTGGTATGGACAGAAAGGTCGAACGCCGCGGATGGCCGGCGAGGCTCTGGGTTCCCGGGACGGGCGTCGGCATCCTCGCCGTGGTCGTGCTGTTCCAGTTCTGGCAGAGCGCGGCCACGCGCAGCTACAGTGTGCCGCGTGACCGGGTCACTGTTTCGGCTGTGCGACATGGCACGTTCGAGGATGTGATTCCGGTGCGCGGTACGGTGCAGCCCCGGGAGAGTGTCTTTCTGGATGCCGTGGACGGTGGTGTCGTGGACGAGGTCCTGGTGGAAGAAGGCAGTTTTGTCGAGCAGGGTCAGCCATTGATCCGGTTGAGCAATACGGATCTGCGCCTCAATGTTGCGCGCAATGACACCTCGATCACCGAACAGGTCAATAACCTGAGCAATATCGCCAATTCGCTGGAGCGCACCAAGCTGGCCACCGAGCGGGAGGTCATCGACCTGCGCTACCGCATCACCACCCTGGAGCGACAGAAGCGCCAGTACGAATCATTACGCCAGGACCAGTTGGTCTCCGACGAACAGTATCGCTCGGTCCTCGACGAGCTCGCCTATCGCCGCGACCTGCTGCAGAACACCCTGCAGCGTCAGGCGCTGGAGGAGCGCATACGCACCGAGCGCAGGGATCAGATCGAGACCCAGATGGAGAAACTGGAGTCCAATCTCGCCGTGGCCCAGCGCAGTTACGAGAATCTGGTGGTGCGTGCCCCGATCAGCGGGCGACTGACGGCCCTGTCGGCCCGGTTGGGCGAGAACAAGGCGCGGGGCGAACGACTCGGGCAGATCGACGGGGTGGATGATTACAAGATCGAGGCCGAGGTCGACGAGTACTATGTCACGCGTGTGACACAGGGCCAGACGGCGCGTTTCCGTCTCGCGGGGCAATCCCGCACGGCCCGCATCAGCCGCGTCTATCCGGAGATTGCGAACAATGTCTTCACGGTCGATCTGCAATTCGGGGACAGCCAGCTTCCTGAACTGCGGCGTGGACAGTCACTGCAACTCGACCTTGTGCTGGGCCGGCCCACCGAGACCCTTATGCTGCCGCTGGGCGGTTTCATGCAGGAGACCGCTGGCAACTGGGTCTATGTATTGCAGGAGGATGGCACCACGGCCGTGCGGCGGGATATCGAAACGGGACGGCGCAACAATCGCATGATAGAGGTGCGACAGGGCCTTGAAGCCGGCGACGCCGTCATCACCTCCCGGTACGAGGCCTTCAGCGATTACGCGGAAGTGCGGTTGACGGACTGAGTGCTCCGGGGTCCGGGGGAATCCGCGTGAACAGCCGTGTCGTAGTCTCTCGGTGAACATGCCACCCCCGGAGACCATATGACACCTCATCAGCGTGCGACTGCCGCCCTGCAGAACCTGTTCGTGGCCGATGCCCTGGCCATGCCGGTGCACTGGTTCTATCGGCTGCACGATATCGAGACCGCGTACCCCGCCGGGATCCGGGACTTCCAGGACGCCCCGGCGCATCATCCCTCGTCGATCATGTCCCTGCATTCCACCGCTAAGGGTGGACGCGGCGGGCAGGGCAGCGGGCGCCAGATTGTCGGCGATGTGATCCTCAAGGGCCGCCGGGACCGCTGGGGGCAACGCAACGGCCACTACCATGCGGGGATGAAGGCCGGGGAGAACACCCTGAACGCGCACTGCGCGCGGGTGCTGATGCGCTCGCTGGCAGCCGGGGGCGGCCACTGGCACCGGGACCGGTTTCTGTCGGACTACATCGATTTCATGACGGCCGACCCACCGCCGCATCCGGACAGTTATGCCGAGTCCTTCCACCGCGGGTTCTTTGCCAACCTTGAAGCCGGCAAAGCGCCGGAGCGCTGCGCCGCGAAGACGCATGACACGCCATCCATCGGCGGCCTGGTGATGATCGCGCCGATGGTAATGGCCGAGCGGCTCCGTGGGGTCGCGCTGGAGGATGTGCGCAGGCACTGCCGGGAGTTGCTGTATCTGACCCATCCGGATGAGGCGCTGGCGCGGATCATGGAGGGTCATGTGGATCTGATCGATGCCCTGCTGTTCCGTGATGCCACGGACATGGACGGAGCCCGCGAGCATCTGGCCGAGGCGGCCTCGGCCCCCAGTGCGCTGGATCTGCCGGATGTGGTGGCCTCGGGGCGGGATGACCGCGACGTGGTCGGCGGGCGCTTTTCGCATGCCTGCTATATCGACGGTGCCTGGCCCGCCGGTCTGTATCTGGCGTATCGCTATGCCGCTCGTCCCCTGGCCGGGCTG
>JAWLFN010000317.1:0-2568 GCA_041685555.1 Gammaproteobacteria bacterium
TGTCGGTGCTCAATGGCTTCGAACGCGAGATGCGTGAGACGGTGCTTTCGATTCTGCCACAGGCGACGGTGCAGAGCGAGGGAGGGGCCGACGACGACACCCGGGCAGTGCTGGAGCAGACGCTGCGGGATCACCCCGAGGTGATCGAGGTGGCGCCGCTGGTCCAACAGGTCGGCGTGGTGGCCACTGACAGATCCGCCAAGGGCGTGCTGGCGGCCGGCATCGACCCGGAGGCGGAACAACGCATCTCACCCCTGGCGCGCTATATGGACAGCAACGGTTTTGAAGCGCTGCAAGAAAAGCGCTTCCGGATTCTCATGGGCCAGACCCTGGCCGATCAGCTGGGGGTCCGTGTCGGGGATAGCGTACGCCTGTATTCGCCATCGTTATCGATCAATCCCGTTACTGTGCTGCCGTCGCAGCGCGCGTTCCAGGTGGCCGGTATCTACCGGGTCGGCACGCAAGAGCTGGATGGTGAAATGGTGTTGCTGCGCCAGGACGATGCCCGGTCTCTGTTCCGCCAGCGGCCCGCTGACACGGGAATGCGTCTGCAGTTCAGCGATGTGCTGCAGGCGGAGCGCGTGGCGGATGAGCTGGGCGTCGCGCTGCCCCCGGGCTGGCGCATCAGTGCCTGGACCGATGAGTTCGGCCCGGTATACGAGAATATTCTGTTGTCGCGCACCATCATCGGTCTGTTGCTATGGCTGTTGGTGGCGGTCGCTGCATTCAATCTTGTGGTGAGCCTGGTCATGATCGTGCGTGACAAGACCGCCGATATCGCGATTCTTCGCACCATGGGAGCCAGTCCAGCGCTGGTGGCGCGGATATTCCTGTGTCAGGGCTGCCTGGTGGCACTGGTCGGCACCGTGCTGGGCATGATCGGTGGTGTGACGTTGGCGTTGACCGTGACCGATCTGTTTCAGTGGTTCGAGCAGTTGTCCGGCGCGGAATTGCTCAGCGCGGATATCTACCCGGTGGATTATCTGCCATCCCGGCTGCAGCTGGCGGATGTGCTGATGATCGGGGCTGGCGTGGCCGTGCTGGGTCTTGGTGCCAGCCTGTATCCGGCGAGGCGGGCCGCCCGCATGTCTCCTGTCGAGGCGTTGGCGAGCCTCTGAAGAAGCCGGGTATGACGTCGGATGGCGCGTTATGCGCTATAACCATCCCGGGGATCCCGGGATTATTGCAGACCGATCCACCCCGACAGGGATTGTCAGGGCATGTTACGTACTGGAATGTTGGCATTATCCGTCGGACTGGGCCTGGCAGCCGTGCTGCCGGTCGGTGCCGACGCCGCCCGTTTCGGGCTGGTGGGCCTGGCGCTGTCCGGGTCCCTGCTGGTGCTGTGGCGGCTGCTGCGAAGTCATTCCCTGCCGCGTGCAGTCCTCCTTGTTGCGGCCCTTTTGTGCATGGGGGTCGGCATCACTCTGTGGCGAGGATACCTGTATCAACAGGATCTGCTGCCGCGGAGCTGGGAGGGACAGGACTTCTGGGTGCGTGGCGTGGTCTCTGGACTGCCCCGTATCGACGAGCGGCGCACACGTTTCCTGTTCCACGTACAACACTCCTGTCTGGCCCTCGTGCCGGAGCAGTGTCCGACGGAATCCGCCGGATTTGCACCCAGGCGGATTCTGTTGAGCCTGTATGCACAGGAGCCAGCCGTCCGACCCGGTGAGCAGTGGTGGTTTCGTGTCCGTCTGCGGCGCCCGGGTGGCACCGTCAACCCGGGAGTGATGGATCAGCAGGCGAGATGGTTCCGGGAAGGTGTCAGCGCGGTCGGTTATGTCCGCGAGACCGCCTTCAATCAGCGTCTTGCCACGGGCCGCCCGGTGCTGGCCCGCCTTCGTCACGAGTTATTGGAGCGATTGCAGTTGCCGGATGGCAAGTCGGCGGTCCAGGGGCTGGTATACGCGCTGGTGGCCGGTGACCAGAGTGCCATCACCGACGAACAGTGGCAGTTGTTTGCCGATACTGGCACCAGTCACCTGGTCGTGATCTCGGGTCTTCATGTGGGGTTTGTCGCCTGGACCGTGTTCCTGCTCGTCAGGGCTCTGTTGCAACGTGCTCCGGTGACGCCATCGCAATGGCCCTCGGCCCGTGTGGCCGGAGTCTGTGCGATATTCGCGGCTGCCGGCTATGCAGCGCTGGCCGGCTTCTCCCTGCCCACGCGGCGAGCGCTGATCATGCTGGTGGTAGTGCTGGCCGGACGCATGGCGGGCCGCCATTATCCGCCGACTCTGGGTTTTACCGTCGCGCTGGTATTGGTGTTGCTGCTGGATCCGCTGGCTGTGTTGAGCGCGGGCTTCTGGTATTCCTTCACCGCCGTGGGTGTATTGCTGCTGGGTTTTGGCTTTCAGGGCCGCTCATCGCCCCGAGACGCATCCGGCGTGGTATCACTCTGGGAGCGCTGGGGACGGTCGCAGTGGGTGGTATTTGTCGGTCTGCTGGTGCCAATGATGGTATGGCAGGGCAGCATTTCTCTGGTCTCTCCGCTGGCCAACCTTCTGGCTATCCCCGTGGTGAGTCTGGTGGTTGTACCGCTCTGTCTGGCTGCCGCGGTGATGACGC
>JAWLFN010000318.1:0-2568 GCA_041685555.1 Gammaproteobacteria bacterium
CGGAATCACGGCTGTGGTAGACGCCCATGGCCGAGCCCTGGCTGCCGCGGCGGCGTAGCTCGTGTCCTTTTTCCTCGTACAGACGGATGGTGTCCGGAGAGAACCCGCGATTCTCGAAGCTGGTCACATCCGGCAGCCACTGATGGTGAATACGCGGTGCCTCGATGGCCTCGGCCACATTCATGCCGTGGTCGATGACATTCAGGATCACCTGCATGGTGGTATTGATGATCGTGCGACCGCCCGGGCTGCCGATCGCCATCAGCGGCTTTCCATCCAGGGCCACGATGGTCGGGCTCATGCTGGACAGCATGCGCTTTTCGGGAGCGATCAGGTTGGGTGGAGTGCCGATGCGGCCGAATTCGTTGGTGTCTCCCGGGTAGGGGTTGAAGTCGCCCATCTCGTTGTTCAGCAGGTAACCACCACCTTCGGCCACGATGCGAGAGCCATAACTCTGCTCCAGCGTGTAGGTGACCGCAACCATGTTGCCTTCCTCGTCCACCACCGAGTAGTGCGTGGTGTCCTCGCTTTCATAACGGTTGGCGAAGTCCATCGGCTCGCTCTCGGAAGCCTGGTCCATGTCGATACTGGCTCGCAGCGTGGCCGCGTACTCCTTGCTCAGCAGGCGATCGAGCGGCATGTCCGGATTGAAATCGGAATCACCCAGGTGCTCGGCACGGTTGGCGTAGGCGCGGCGCATGGCCTCTGTCAGCACATGCAGGTAGTCGGCGGAGTTGTGCCCCATTTCCGTCAGATCGAAGCCTTCCAGGATATTGAACATCTGCGCCATGGTCACGCCACCGGAACTCGGCGGTGGCATGCCGATGATCTCGTGTCCGTGGTAGGTGGAACGGATCGGTTCGCGCTCGATGGCTTCGTACCGTGCCAGGTCTTCCTCGGTGATGATGCCGCCGTTCTCTTCCATGAACCGCGCCAGGCGCTGTGCGTTCTCGCCACGGTAGAACCCGTCTCGACCATGATCACGGATCAGCGTGAGGGTGTTGGCCAGGTCGGGCTGGAACCAGATGTCTCCCGGCCGGTAGGGGGAGCCATCCTGCTTCAGAAACACCTCGCCGGAAGACGGATACTCTTCCCAATGGGACTGGTTGCGCTGGAAGCCGTTGTATAGCGCCCAGGTGATGGGTATGCCGTCGCGGGCCAGATCGATGGCCGGCTGGACCAGTGCGGCCCACGGTAGTCGCCCCAGTTCCTGGTGGGCCTTGTACATGCCGGCGACGGTGCCGGGCACCCCGACCGACAGCAGCGACCGGTGGTTGTTCTCCACTTCGCCATTCTCGTTGATGTACATGCGCTCATTGGCGGCCAGCGGCGCTTTCTCGCGGAAATCGAAGGTGGTCGCGTGACCGTCCACGCCATGATAAACCAGGAATCCGCCCCCACCGATGTTACCGGCGGACGGCCAGGTGACGGCAAGGGCAAAGGCCGTGGCCACGGCGGCATCCACCGCGTTGCCACCCTGCTCCATGATGTCGGCGCCCACGTCGGAGGCCAGTCGCGAGGTGCTGGACACGATACCATTGTCGGCGCGCAGCGGTGTTCTGCCCGGATCGGCGTATAGCGCGGGACTGGTCAGAGTGAGGGCCGTTGCCAGCGCAATGGCCAGCCAGCGTGTTACAGGGTGATATCTCATGCGGTATTCCTTCTGCGTTTCCATGAATCGTTTTTTGCGTACGGTCCGCTACCGGGGCCGGGTCCTGTCAGGCACTGCGACAGCCTGTACCATCATGACAAGCCAGGCTACCCCGGGCGTCACTGTTTCTGTTCTCCCGCCTCTTCTCGCAGCCGCTGCACATACAGTGCGCGCAGTCGCCGTGTCACGGGTCCCGGCCGTGCGTCACGCACTGGCCGGCCATCCACCGATACCACGGGAAGCACAAGGGTGCTGGCGCTGCTCAGGAACGCCTCGTCGGCCGCGATCGCTTCCTCCACGGTAAATGGTCGTTCACTGAGGCGGAGATTCTCGAGGGCGGCGATTTCCAGGATCACCTTGCGCCGGATACCGGGCAGTATGTCATTGGAAAGGGCGCGCGTGATGATGGTGTTGTCCTTGACGATGAATGCAGAGGACGACACGCCCTCGGTCACATGGCCTTCTTCCACCATCCAGCCTTCGCGCGCATCCCGGCTCATGGCGGCCTGCTTGGCCATGCACTGGGCCAGCATGTTCACGGTTTTGATGTCGCGCCGTTTCCAGCGTAGATCGGGTACCGAGACCACAGCCACACCGGTTGCGGCCGCCGGGTTGTCGATCAGCGTCTTGTTGTTGGCGAAGGCCACCAGGGTCGGTTCCGCATTGGTGGGGTAGGCGAAGTCCCGTGGCGCCACGCCCCGCGTCACCTGTGAATAGACGATGCCTTCCCGCACCCCGTTGCGTTGAATCAGTGATTCCTGCATGGCGATGTATTCATCCCGGCTGCAGGGCCAGTCCATCTCCACCTCGCGCAGACTGCGCTCCAGGCGCGACAGGGCATGATCCCGGTCGACCAGCCGCCCGTTGATGACGGGAATGACCTCGTAGACACCGTCGCCAAACAGGAAGCCGCGATC
>JAWLFN010000086.1:0-10562 GCA_041685555.1 Gammaproteobacteria bacterium
CGGTGAGGGAGTGCGATAACTTCGGCATCCATCACAACGATGTACCGGCCGGTGGCAGCTTCACCGCCGATGGCCCTGGCAAGTCCCCTGCTGACATTCACCGTCAGCCTGATCAGCCTGATCCGACTGTCGTGATTAGCAAACCGGTCGAGCCACTGCGGCATGTCATTGTTGTCGCCGGCAATGACGATGATGAACTCGAAGTGTGTCACGGACTGCGACAGGATTGACTCGATGGCGGCTTCGGTGCCGCTTTTGTTCGCGAAAACCGGCATTACAATGCTGACCATCGGGCGGCTCATGATTCGGACTCCGGAAGGTCTCCGGCCCGCTTGGCAAGAAGTGGATCGATGGCCATTCGCAGTAGCTGCTCACTGGCCTCCGGCCGGTGCCTCTTCCCTTGCTCGTACGCATACTGTGCCAACGTCGCATAGTGATCTTCATCATCCTGGCAACGCTCGATTCTGGCCAACAGAGGCTCCAGTCCGGTAGCGCTGGGTACGACAGTATAGGGAGGACGATGGCAGGCCTCTGGCAGTTGAACCTTGATTGCTGCTCTGCCTGCCGCCTCGGGCGGTCCTCCATGATCACTGATGACAGGAGGGATCCCATTGTACAGTGCTTCAATCACCACCCGGGCATAACTTTCCCACCAGAGGCTCAGCGCGAGTAGCACGCGCGCCCGGCCATAGACTGGCCGCATATCGTTGGTGTTGGGAGTAACGATGACATTTTCGAGTGCATCCCGGGGGTGACCGGCCTGGGTTGTGACTTCCTGAACGACTCTCTGCCAGTTGCCCCGGGACTCTACCACTTCAAAGAGGATATCCGGGCGGCGGCTTTCTAACAGAAGAGCCACCATTGCAGCCACCGCCGCGCCCTTGGCCAGCGAGGGGTTCACGATAAGCACGTGTCTGGGATCGCGCCGCTCCGCGATCACGCGCTCGGGACTGATGAAAGCGCCGACCGGTGTCACCGGTATATTCAGGGTGCGGCTGTAGTGTTCTGATGTGGCACGACTGTCTGTCAGGACCAGATTTACATCATGGCACCATCGGGGATTGTGATAGTTGCCGTTGGCCAGATATGCGACAGTAGGAATACCGCGACGCCTTGCTTCCGCGCTCAGCATCATTTCCAGTACATGGCCGCCATAAAAGTACACCAGGTCGGGTCGGAATCGATCCAGCTGTTCCTGGTATGCCCGGAACCAGGCTTCCTGCTCGAGCGCGGTCATCGATTCGCGGTCCGTATCCGCTGTACGTATCGTAATGTGCTCAAGTGGGCCATCCTTGATGGAGATGATGCTGCCCGGCTCTCCTTGTAGCTGTGACCTGTCTTCAAGGCCTATAGTGCCGACCGGAGCATCGAAAATACCGGCTCCAAGAATTCCTATGGAGTAGCCGGCGGTGGCCAGCCTGTGCAACATTTCCCGTATTGCCATCGAAGCACCGCTGGTGGAATCCAGCAGACAGCAGGGGCAGGCCCATAGTATCCGTGGCGGTCGTGGTTGGCTTCCAGTTTCAAACCCTGCTGTGTTGTCTGAAGGCATCATCTGTGGTCTGATTCGAAATTCAGGCAAGAGTGTACCGTTATCCTGCGGGACCGCAAACATCTCAGGCTCACGAATCAAGCCTTACAGCGTTTCCCAAGAGTCTTTTGCAGACGCTTGTGGCTGCCCGCGATTATGCGGTTGGCGGTCCGCTTGCTCTCACCGTAATAGCTGCGGTCGCAAGCGGTCGCCTTTCTGGCGGCCAGCATACCGGCATGGGCAGTGTGCAGATCAGGGCTTGCATCCATTTGCATGATCCGGGCCAATGCGTGGGTTTCACGACCGCTGAGGTCTGGGTAATACAGTTGCAGCAGAAACTGGCGGAGCGGCCACTTGTTCCGTTCCAGGCCAGGGTTGTTAAAGGTGACGGCGCCCGGATGCCTGTTAAACTCGAGTACTGTCACAGACTGGTTGGCCAGCGTAGCGCCGGCCCTCACCATACGGCTGTAAAACTCATAGTCTTCATCACCGCGCCGTTCCGAACCATAATTGAGATTATGCCTCAGAAGAAACTCGCGCCGTATGATAACCGTGGGGTGAACAAGTGCAAAATCGGTCAGCAACAACAGTGCCTTGATTTCGCTGTCGAGCGTCGGCATCTGCATTCTGTTCCGTTTCTCGCCCATGACCTTGATGGCATCCGCGCCTGACAGAGTGATATCCGGATTGCTCTCCATGAACCCGACCTGACGCGAGAGGCGGTCGGGCAGGGCGATGTCGTCGGAATCCATGACTGCAACATAGCGTCCGGTTGCGGCTTCATGTCCAGTCGCGCGCGCCATGCCGGCCCCGACGTTGACGGGCATGGTCAATATTCGGATGCGGGGGTCGCGCGAGGCAGCTTCCTTCAGTACTTCGGGGGTGTCGTCACTGGATCCATCATCGACGATGATGAACTCGAAATCGTCAAAGGTTTGCTGCAGTATGGATTGAATTGCCGGTCCGACCTGCCTTGCGCGCCGGTAAACCGGCATTACCACGCTGACCATCGGTACTGTCATGTCATCACTCTCATATCCTCGTCATGAGATGCAGTCGCAGTCGCAGCCGCTGACGCGGGACGGTTCATCGGGTCTGTTGGTCACTGCGCTCTCCGGAATTGAGGAAAGTGTACCGGTATCATTGTGGATGGCAAGAGGCGTGTCCCCGGCCAGATGCGTTATAATCCTGCCTCTTACCAAAGGAGGCCCAGTGGGGCCGGGGAGAGGGGAATTTGTCCCGACTGACAGTGCTCGACAACATCAGCATCGTGCTCGTCAACACCTCGCATCCGGGCAACATCGGCGCGGTGGCCAGAGCCATGAAGAACCTGGGTCTGAAGCGGCTGGTGCTGGTCGATCCCGAGGATTTTCCACATGATATCGCCCGGTTTCGCGCGGTGTCGGCAACCGACATACTGGATGCGGCCGAGGTGTTGCCGGATCTGAAAAGTGCGGTGGCGGACTGTAGCCTGGTGGTCGGCACCAGTGCCCGCTCACGCAGCATGCCATGGCCCATGCTGGATCCCCGGCAGTGCGCCCATAAAGTGGCAGTTGAAGGGGCCGCGAGCAAGGTCGCCCTGGTATTTGGGCGGGAGAAAAGCGGCCTGAGCAATGAAGAGCTCACGCTGTGTCATTATCATGTGCAGATTCCCACCGATGAGGCCTATCCATCGCTCAATCTGGCCTCCGCGGCCACCGTGATCATGCATGAGGTCCGTATGGCCTGTCTGCCAGCGCGGCCTGATGGACCTGTCACAAAAATGGAGGACAACACGCCCTGGGATGTAGCCCGCGCGGACGGGCGGCAGATGGAGCTTTTCTACGAACATCTCGAGAAGGTGCTGGTGGACCTGGATTTTCATGATCCGGATAACCCCAGACAATTGATGGCGCGGATGCGCCGCCTGTTCGGCCGCATCCGCCCGGACCAGATGGAAATCAATATCCTGCGCGGCGTGTTGACGCACATCGAGCAGGGTCTCAATACCCGAAAGAAGAAGTGACAGGTATCGCATGTCTTTGTTATTTGAACAGATCGCCGAGGAAATCGCCGCCCGTCCGGCCCAGGTCTCTGCTGCCGTGGCGCTACTGGATGAGGGAGCCACTGTGCCGTTCATTTCCCGGTACCGGAAAGAAGTCACCGGTGGCCTGGATGACACCCAGCTGCGCAAGCTGGAAGAGCGACTGATCTATCTGCGTGAGCTGGAGGATCGCCGAGGCACCATTCTCAAGAGCATCGGCGAGCAGGAGAAACTGACGCCGGAGCTGGAGAAACAGATTCGCCAGGCCACCACCAAGACCGAGCTGGAAGACCTGTATCTGCCCTACAAACCCAAGCGTCGCACCAAGGCGCAGATCGCGCGGGAGGCGGGATTGGAGCCATTGGCCGATCGGTTGTATGCCGACCCTTCGCGCACGCCCGGGGAGCAAGCCGCGGCGTTTGTCAGTGCCGATGATGGGGTGGACGACGTCAAGGCGGCGCTGGACGGAGCGAGACAGATTCTGGTGGAACGCTTCAGCGAGGATGCGGCACTGCTCGGTCAGCTGCGGGATTTCTTCGGCGAGCGCGCGCACATCCAGTCAGAGGTTGCCTCCGGCAAGGAGAACGAAGGGGCCAAGTACCGTGATTATTTCGATTTCTCGGAAGCCGTGGGCAAGGTGCCATCACACCGGGCCATGGCACTGTTCCGGGCCCGCAAGGAAGGAATCCTGCAGGTCAGGGTCGATCTGCCGGCAGAACAGCTGGAAGCGGCATCCCGGCATCCTTGCGAAGGGCTGATCGCCCGGCACTGGCGGGTGGAGGATCGGGGGCGTCCGGGCGACGCGTGGTTGTCCGATACCGTGCGCTGGGCCTGGCGTGTGCGGCTGCATACGCACTTGCAGACCGATCTGCTGGCGGCATTGCGGGAGCGCTCGGAAGAGGATGCCATCGAGGTGTTCTCCCGTAATGTCCGGGATCTGATGTTGGCGGCTCCAGCGGGCAGAAAGGCGGCGATCGGACTGGATCCCGGGCTGCGCACCGGAGTCAAGCTGGCGGTGGTGGACCAGACTGGTCAGGTGCTGGACCATGGGGCCATTTTCCCCACCGCTCCTCAGAAGCGTGTGGAAGAGGCCGAGAAGGTGATCGTGAGTCTCTGCAAGAAGCATCAGGTCGCACTGATTGCCATCGGCAATGGAACGGCATCACGGGAAACGGACCAGTTCATAAAGTCTGTACTGAAGAAGCACAGCTCCCTGGGTATCGACAGCGTCATGGTCAATGAGGCCGGCGCGTCGGTCTATTCTGCCTCGGAACTGGCCGCGCAGGAATTTCCGGACCTGGATGTGACCATCCGTGGTGCGATCTCCATCGCCCGTCGCCTGCAGGATCCGTTGTCCGAACTGGTCAAGATCGAACCGCGCTCGATCGGTGTCGGGCAGTATCAGCACGATGTCAGCCAGGTGAAGTTGGGTCGCAGCCTGGACGCGGTGGTGGAGGACTGTGTGAACGCGGTCGGAGTGGACGTCAATACGGCATCAGTACCGTTGCTGCGCCGTGTGTCCGGTCTGAACCAGACGCTGGCGGCCAACATCGTCCAGTACCGGGAGCAGAACGGACTGTTTGACAGTCGCAAGGCCCTGAAGAAGGTGCCCCGTTTCGGTGACAAGACCTTCGAGCAGGCGGCCGGCTTCCTTCGCATTCCCGAAGGCAGGAACCCGTTGGATGCCTCCTCCGTGCATCCCGAGTCCTATGATGTTGTGGAAGCGATTGCAAAACAGAATGGCAGGGATCTGCGCTCGTTGATCGGCGACCAGACTTTCCTCAAGGGATTGAAAGCAGAAGATTATGTTACGGAGTCAGTGGGTCTGCCCACGTTGAAGGACATCCTGAATGAGCTGGAGAAACCGGGCCGCGATCCACGACCCGAATTTCGCACCGCTGCCCTGAAGGAGGGCGTCGAGACGCTGGCGGATCTGGAGCCGGGTATGACACTGGAAGGCACGGTGAGTAACGTCACCAACTTCGGCGCCTTTGTCGATGTCGGTGTGCACCAGGACGGGCTGGTGCATATTTCCGCCCTGTCACACAAATTCGTGAAATCACCACACGATGAGGTCAGTGCCGGGGACATCGTCAAGGTCAAGGTGCTGGAAGTGGATCTGGAGCGCAAGCGGATCGCATTGACATGCCGGCTGGATGACCCGTTGCCGGAGCCGGGGCAGAAGCGACCCGCGCCGAAACGGGAGCGCTCGGGAAAACCCGGTCCACGAAAGGACTTCGAGGCGGCGGCGCAGAACAAGCGTCAGACCGGCACCATGGCGACGCTGTTCGAGCAGGCTCTCAAGAACCGGAAGTGATCAGTGAACGCGGGCCGGTCCCCGACGCCTGTTGCGGCGTCGCCCGGGGCCGGCTCCCGGTTTGCCATGGCGCTGCCCGGGCCTGCGTTTTTCCGGGGCCGGCACCAGTTTGTCCGGGCCGTCTCCGATCAGGTCGGCGCGCCCCATCTTTGTCAGTGTCTCCCGCAGCAACGGCCAGTTCTTTTCGTCGTGGTAGCGTAGGAAGGCTTTCTGAACCCGTCGGTCATCGATCTCCCTTACTGTTTGCACAGCTTCGCTCTTGTAGGTGACCTTTCTGAGGGGATTCTTGCCTGAATGGTACATGGCCGTGGCCAGTGCCATCGGTGACGGGTAGAAGGTCTGCACCTGATCGGGACGGAAACCGTTCTTTTTCAACCACAGGCCCAGGTTCATCATGTCCTCGTCATCCGATCCCGGGTGCGCCGCGATGAAGTAGGGAATCAGGTACTGTTTCTTGCCGGCTTCCTTCGAATATTTGTCGAACAGACGTTTGAATTCATCATAGATACCGATACCGGGCTTCATCATCTTGTCCAGCGTGCGGTCCTCGCTGTGTTCGGGGGCGATCTTCAGGTAACCGCCCACATGATGGGTGACCAGCTCCTTGACGTACTCCGGGTCCCGCAGCGCCAGGTCGTAGCGAAGTCCCGAGGCGATGGCCACGCGCTTGACGCCCGGAATCCGCCGGGCCTTGCGGTACAGCTGCGTGGTCGGGCCGTGGTCGGTGTTGAGATGCTTGCAGATGTTCGGATAGACACAGGACAGTCGTCGGCAGTTGCTGTGAATTTCCTTTGATTTGCAATTCAGCATGTACATGTTGGCCGTGGGGCCGCCCAGATCGGAGATCGTCCCGGTGAATCCGGGTACCTGGTCGCGGATCTTCTCGATCTCACGCAGAATCGAATCTTCTGATCGGCTCTGGATGACGCGGCCTTCGTGCTCGGTGATGGAGCAGAAGGTGCAACCGCCGAAGCAGCCGCGCATGATATTGACCGAGGTCTTGATCATGTCATACGCCGGAATCTTCGCATCGCCGTAGCGCGGGTGCGGTCGGCGCTGGTAGGGCAGGTCGAAGACGGCGTCCAGTTCCTCGGTTTCCAGCGGAATGGGCGGAGGGGTGACCCAGAGGTCCTGTGTACCGTGCTTCTGCACCAGTACCCGCGCATTCTCCGGGTTGGACTCGAGGTGCAGGATGCGAGAGGCGTGTGCGTACAGTGCCGGATCGTTGCGCACTTTCTCGAAGGAGGGCAGGCGGATGTAACTGGTGGCCGGGTCAAGGTTGTGTTTGCGTTGCAGCGGCATCGGCACGATACGTAGCGGCTGTACGTCGCTGGTGTCGGTATGTTGATCGGATGCCGCGGCGGTGGACGCCAGTTGTTCCGGCTCGACCATGCCCACCTCTGTGGCGTCCGGACTGGTGTTCCCGGCGGATTCGCAGGCCGCGCCGGTTTCCTTGTGCGGATACTCGTATGGGTTGGGTATCCGGTCGATGTTGCCGGGCCAGTCAATCCGGGTGGAATCGATCTCCGTCCAGCCTTCCGGTATCGACCGGCGGATGAAGGCAGTGCCGCGAATATCGGTCAGCTGTGAGATCGGCCGTCCGGCAGCCACGGAATGGGCCACGTCGACCAGCGCCCGCTCGGCGTTGCCGTACAGGAGAATGTCGGCCCCGGAGTCGACCAGCACCGATTTCCGTACCTTGTCCGTCCAGTAGTCGTATTGCGCGATCCTGCGCAGGCTGGCTTCGATGCCGCCTACCACGATGGGGGTATCATGGTACGCCTCCCTGCAGCGCTGGCTGTAGACGATCACGGAACGGTCGGGGCGCTTGCCGGCTTCAGCGTGAGGGGTATAGGCATCATCGTTGCGGATACGCAGGTCAGCGGTATAGCGGTTGATCAGCGAGTCCATGTTGCCACCGGTGACCCCGAAGAACAGATTCGGCTGCCCGAGTGCCTGGAACGGTTCGGCGCTGTCCCACTGCGGCTGAGCGATGATGCCCACTCGGAAGCCCTGGGCTTCCAGCAGTCGGCCCACCACGGCCATGCCAAAGCTGGGGTGATCCACGTAAGCATCGGCCGTGACGATGATGATGTCGCAGCTGTCCCAGCCCAGCTCGTCCATTTCCTCGCGGGACGTGGGCAGCCACGGAGCGGTGCCGAAGCATTCCGCCCAATAGCGGGGGTAGGAGAACAGTGGGCGTGGAGCGGTCATGGATGGCCTCGTTCTGGCCTTGCAGCGTTACTGCAGGTCCGGTTGCGATCGATCGGAATCAGCAATTGTACAGGAATTTCTGCCCTGCCCTGAAGTGACATGCGGTATCAGTGGAGGTTTCCATTGCTCATTGTGATGCGAGCAGACTGTCCAGAGTCAGCTGCTGTCCGTTGATTGTGAGAATACCATGTTGCAGGCGCAGCTCCATCAGTGCCCGTCCCCGGTTGATCCGGGTCCAGCCCTGTCGCTCATATACCCGGAGTGTCTCCGCGGCTGGACTGGTGAGCAGTGCGGCGGCGTCGAGTTCCATGTAGACGCTGGCAGTGGTGGCATACCGGAAACGATGATCGTTGCCCCACCACGACGACAGGGGCCAGCTGGCAGAGAAATGTACTTGATGGTCGCCGTCGAAAATTTCCGCGCCCAGAATACCCCGGATGCCCAGATTTCCGCCCGGGGTCAATCGCACCACGGCGGCACCGGAGTAGCGATTGGCGCCCGGGCCATGGTATCCAGCGGGTGTGCCAAGTTGCAGATGCGCCACGCGCCAGGGGGTATCAGGCAGGTGCCAGATCAATGGCCCGTGAGACAGATGCAATACCAGTGGAATCCCTTCGGCGGCGCCAGCGACTGCATTGCCCCGCAGCCGCAGAGACAGTGAGCTGTCCAGCCAGCCGCCCTGGCTGTTCACATGTTCTACCAACAGGTCGGACGTCCGGGGTAATCCCGCCAGCTCTGTGCTGATCCGGTGCCGCAGCCACCAGCCGTTCAGTGTCGGTATGCCGCCGACGATCAGCACCATCAGTACGCCGGTCAGGACTACGAAACGGCGCATCGACACCTCAGGCTATTGATGAAATGCATGGGCTGAACAGAGAGGATTCAACGTCCACCAGTTGCTCAAAGGCGGGGTGGGCGAAGTAGTAGCCCTGGAACAGGTCCACACCGGCGTTTTTCAGCCACTGATACTCTTCCGCCGTTTCGACGCCCTCCGCCAGGACATCGATATCGAGTTGTCCGCAGGTATGAAGAATGCCCTCCAGTATGGCCTGTCTCGGGGTATCGTTCTGGATCTCGGAAATCAGCCCCCGATCAATCTTGATGCAGTTCGGCTGGAATTCGGCAAGCAGATTGAGTCCGGAGTACCCGGCGCCGAAATCATCGATGAAGGTGGAAAATCCCAGCTTCTGATAGGCGCGTATGATGTCGACCAGATGAGCCTTGTCTCTGACGTTCTCCCCTTCGGTGACCTCGAAGTGGATACGTTCGATGGGAAAGCCGTATTCTTTCGCTGCCTGCAGCGTGGTGCGGATGCACAATGCCGGCTTGTATACGGCATTGGGGGTGAAATTGATGTTCAGGCCGACCCGCAGGTCCAGCTCTGTGGCCAGCTTGATGGCCTTGACGCGGCATGCCTGATCAAAGCGGTAGAGGTTCCTTGCAGTCACTTGCTTCCAGACTTCCAGGAAAGGCTGACCCTCCGTGCCGCGTGCCAGCGCCTCATGGGCGACCACGGACTGTGTGCTGGCGCGGACAATGGGCTGAAAGGCAAAACTGAATTCAAACCCGAGGGGATCGGTGTTGATGCATTGCTTGCAGGTCAGCGGCTCTGGATGGTCCTGGTTCATACTTCGACTATCGGCTGATTCCGTTTTCATATGAGCTTCAAGTCGTTCCTGATTCAATTGGCTGACATGATTGGAGCATGGCATGGTGTCCGGTCATGACAAACCGACAGGCAAAAGGTAGTGGCAGCCGCATGGGTTGCCGGTTCGCCCAGACTGTGTGTTGATCCATTGCTTGACGCTCACCGTACAAGATAGCAGAAACCACCGGTGCATGCTGCCACCAGTGGTCCTGCAAGGTCAGATAAGCATGTGTCATCTGCCCGGGGCTTCCCCGGGCTTTTTTTCAGGACTTGTTCATCATCACTTTCGGACGCACCATGATCTCGCGGCCCTTGAGCATGCCGTGCCAGTACAGCGGTGGCATGATTTTTTCCTTCATGATCCAGGACATTCTCGTGGGCTTTTTCCCCTCGACCAGCCAGGTGGGCAGGGAAGGCAGCAGTTTTCCTCCATAACCGAATTCTGCCAGCACCACCTTGCCTTTCTCCACAGTCAACGGGCAGGCGCCGTAGCCATTGTAGGAGCAGATGCCGGAGTCACCTTTCATGTCGGCGACCATATTGGCCGCCACGATCGGCGCCTGCACGCGGGCGGCTGCCGCGGTCTTGGCGTTCGGTGCGTTGGTGACGTCGCCCAGAGACCATACGTTGTCGTATTGCTTGTGTCGCAGTGTGGTCTGGTCCACATTGACCCAGCCGGCGTCATCAGCGAGTGGACTGCTTCGCACGAAGTCGGGTGCTGTCTGCGGGGGACAGACGTGCAGCATGTCGAAAGACTTCTCCACCTGCTTCGCGTTGCCCTCATCATCCTTGACTTCGAACCAGGCTGTCTTGCCGGGACCATCTACCT
>JAWLFN010000319.1:0-2554 GCA_041685555.1 Gammaproteobacteria bacterium
CAGTCGCTGCGCCAGACTCTGACGGCGTGATCGCTGCACACTGGACTCACTCATACTGTCGACCCGGAGGTGGACGTGTCGGTGGCTTCAGGGACCAGCGGCTCCGGCGCCTCTTCAAGCGGCTCCTGCGCGACCGCGGGATCGGCCAGCTGACGTTGCGCCACCTGTTCGATGACGGTGCGGAAGCGGTGTTCCAGGGTAAAATCCAGCACGCTGTGGTCGGTCTCGATGCGACACCCACCTCGCGTCACGTCATTGCGGGCCACGGCACGCCAGTTCTCGCCACCTTCATCGATGGCCTGCCGCAGCAGCGGCAGATCGTCGGGATGGACCAGTATACGCACGTTGTCGGGACCGGGCGGCAGCGTACGCAGTGCCTGACGGATGACCGGCATCAGGGAGCTGTTGTCCAGGGTCAGTTCCCGCTGTATGACCTGCCGGGCCACTTCCCTGACCAGGTTCAGCAGTGCCTGTTCCAGGTGGTAATCCTGCTCATTCAGGGCATGGGTGAGGCTTGTGGCCAGACGATTGAGCTCCGTCAGTCGAGGCTGCAGCTCGCGGCGTCCCTCTTCCAATGCCTCCTGACGCCCTTCCTCGATACCGGTTTTACGCCCTTCCTGGCGCCCCTGCTCCAGGCCCTCTTCATAGCCCTTGCGGTAGCCGTCCTCACGCGCCCGGGACGTCTCCGCCTCGCGGGCACGATCGGACAGCTCCCGTGTCACTGTTTCTGTTGTGTCTTTGTCGTCGCCATCCGGCTCCCGAGCCTGTTCGCGCTGCAGCGCCTCCGGACGCGGCTGGACCTGCACCAAGTGTCCGCTGGCATCGATTTCCGGCGGCTGCCAGAGCGACAACGGATATTCGCTGACCTCCTCGGCGCTGATCCGCCCGACCGTGTCAAATAGATGTCGGCCCATGGTCTGTTCTCCCGTGGCGGTGTCCTCACCGCATTCAGATCATTTCGTCGCCGCCGCCACTGAGCTGGATCTCGCCGGCATCGGCCATGCGACGGGCCACGGTCAGCACTTCCTTCTGCGCCGCTTCGACCTCACTCACCCGGACCGGGCCCTTGGCCTCCAGATCGTCACGCAGCAGCTCCGCTGCCCGCTTCGACATATTGGTGAAGATTTTCTCCTTGAGGTACTCGTCGGCCCCCTTCAGCGCGACAATCAACACCTCGGAAGAAACCTCGCGCAACAGCGCCTGGATACCGCGATCGTCGACCTCGGCCAGATTCTCGAACACAAACATCAGGTCCTGGATCTGATCGCCCAGATCCTCGTCGACACCCCGTATCGCTTCCATCAGTTCCTGCTCCACCGTGCCTTCCAGGTGGTTCATGATCTCGGCCGCGGTGCGGGTACCGCCGATGCCGGTGGAGGGGTTGGAGCCCTTGCCGGAGAACTGCTTCTCCAGAATGTGGTTGAGTTCCTTGAGGGCGTCGGGCTGCACACTCTCCAGGGCGGAGATGCGCATCATCACTTCCAGCCGCACTTTCTCGGGCAGATTGGCCAGGATGTCGGCGGACTGGTCGGCCTCCAGGTAGCTCAGCACCACGGCCTGGATCTGCGGATGTTCGTTGCGGATGACGTCGGTGACGGCGCGCGGGTCCATCCATTTCAGGGCATTGATGCCGCCACTGGAACCGCCCAGCAGAATGCGGTCGAGCAGGCCCTGGGCGCGCTCCTCGCCCAACGCGACGGTGAGCATGTTGCGCACATAGTTGTCCGCCCCGACCCCCAGACCACTCTGGGTGCCGCATTCCGCCAGAAACTCATTGAGCACATACTCGACGGTGTCCTGGGTGACGTTCTTCAGGGTGGTCATGGCCGCGCCGACCTTCTGTACTTCCTTGGGGCCCATCTGTTTGAGCACCTCGGCGGCGTCCTTCTCCCCCATGCTCATCAGCAACACCGCCGCCTTGTCCACGGTGCTGATGCTGAGCGACTGCTGGTCTGGTGCGTTATCCGCCATGATCCGCGTTCTCTGTCAATTCCTGTCGATCCATTGTTTCACCACCTGGGCGACCCGGGCCGGATCCTCGGCCACCAGGCTGCGCACAGCATTGAGCTGGCGCTCGTAGCCCTCCTCGGGACCGGGCAACAGCACATCGTCACCGCCGCTGAGCGTGACCGATGGATCGGAACCGGACTCCAGGTCCAGATCGGCGAACTCACCGGCCTCGGATCGCTCCGTCAGGCTGCGACCGTCGCGGCCGCCGGACGCCAGGCGGCGCAGCACCGGCAACAGTACACCGAACACCAGGGCCAGGACAAACAGACCGGCCGCCAGTTGTCGCACGGTGCTGTTGACCCATGAATCCTGCCACCAGGGCAGCGCTTCCTCGGTACCGACCTCGACACTGGCGAATTGCTGGTTAAGCACGGTGACGCGGTCGCCGCGCTGTTCATCGAACCCGATGGCGTCCCGTACCAGTGAACGGATCTGCTCCACTTCCTGCTCGTTCCAGGCGCTGGCTCCCTCGCCGCTGCGCTCGTCCAGCACCAACTTTGATCCAGTGAACCTGGAACGGATCACGGTGGCAGTGGTGCTGGAC
>JAWLFN010000087.1:0-10487 GCA_041685555.1 Gammaproteobacteria bacterium
GCGGAACCGACAGCCCTCCCGTAGAAGACGCCGCCGCGGAGCAGGGTATCGTAGGTGCGGGATTCAGCTTCCTGTGCACCCTCGCCGGAGCAGGCTGCAAGTGCAAGGGTCAGGCAGAGGATCATGAGACGGTGCATGGTGTGACTCCGTGTTCTGTTTGATTGGCTCAGATTGCCACAGGTCCTGTCCAGAGGGTAGTCCTCCGGACCCCGGCTACCCTGGTTGCGGCAATGGCGGGTGGGAAACTGATCGAGCAGCGTTGGCGTGGCGTACACGCTGTACATGGTTTTAAGGGGTTCTTCATGAAGCTGCGTGTATTCTACGATGGAAGCTGTCCGCTGTGCGCGGCGGAGATGAAACAGTTGGCGGCGGCCGACAGGGAAGGGCAGGTGGAATTACAGGATATCAGCCGACCTGACTTCACCGAGCGCTTTCCGCATGTTGATCCGGTGCAGGCCGATCGCATCCTGCAGGGTGAGACGGACGATGGGACACCGTTGTATGGATTGGATGTGACCGCCCGGGCCTGGACTCTGGCAGGCAAAGGGTGGCGGGTCAACTGGCTGCGCTGGCCGCTGATCCGGCCGGTCGCCGATCGGGTGTATCTGTTCTTTGCCCGACACCGGCACCGGATTTCCCGGTTATTGACCGGAAAATCCCGCTGTGACAGTTGTGGCTAGTGGGCCATGCGGGTTGATCATGCGCTCGGGCGACAGACATTTCTCCAGCGTAGCGTCGTCCAGGAGTTCCTCTTCACGTACCAGCTCGATCACGCTGCGACCGGTCTCCAGCGCTGTGCGGGCGATACGCGTTGCGTTGTCGTAGCCGATCCAGGGGTTGAGCGCCGTGACCAGGCCGATGGAGTTGTCCACCTGTGCCCGGCAATGCTCCAGATTGGCTGTGATGCCGGTGATGCAGTGCTCGCGGAGCATGTCCATGGCGCGGCGCAGCAGGCGCATGTTGTCGAAGATCTTGTAGGCGATCAGCGGTTCCATCACATTCAGCTGCAACTGACCGTTCTCGGCCGCCATGGTCACGCTCAGGTCGTTTCCGATGATCTCGTAGGCCACCTGGTTCACCGCTTCCGGGATCACCGGGTTGACCTTGCCGGGCATGATGGAGGAGCCGGGCTGGCGGGGTGGCAGGTTGATCTCGTTCAGGCCCGTCCGTGGACCGCTTGACAGCAGCCGAAGGTCGCTGCTGATCTTGGACAGTTTCACCGCCAGTCGCCGGGTCATGCCGGAAAAGACGACAAATGACCCCATATCCGAAGTCGCCTCGATCAGATCCTTTGCCAGGCACATGCGGTGGCCACAGATCGCCTCAAGGTGGTATACGGCCAGAGACCCATAACGTGGGTCGGCGTTGATGCCGGTCCCGATCGCCGTGCCGCCCAGGTTGACTTCCCGCAACAGGTCGATATACCCGGCAATGCCATCGATGTCCTCGCCCAGCGTGGTGGCGAAAGCGCCGAATTCCTGCCCCAGTGTCATGGGCACCGCGTCCTGTAACTGGGTGCGTCCCATTTTGATGACATCGTCAAACTCATCCCGCTTGTCAGCAAAGGCATCGCGCAGCCGCGCCAGGCTGCCCACCAGCTCCTCATGCGTCAGCTGCATGCCCACCCGGATGGCGGTGGGATAGGCGTCGTTGGTGGACTGGGACATATTGACGTCGTTGTTCGGATGCAGCCACTGATAGTCGCCCTTGTCGCGCCCCAGGTACTCGAGTCCGATGTTGGCGATGACCTCGTTGGCGTTCATGTTGGTCGACGTACCGGCACCGCCCTGGATCATGTCCACGACGAAGTGCTCGTGGTACTTGCCATCGATCAGCCGGTCACAGGCGTATGCGATGGCCTCGTACTTGTCCGTGGGCAGCAGACCGATGTCCCGGTTGGCCAGGGCAGCCGCCTTCTTGACCATGGCCAGGCCGAGGATCAGCTTGGGAAAATGCGACAGGGGTACGCCGGTCAGCCGGAAGTTCTCCAGTGCGCGCTGTGTCTGTACGCCGTAGAAGGCGTCGGCGGGAACGGCCAGCGGACCGAGCAGATCGCGTTCCAGACGATGGGGGTGGTCGATGAGCTCTTCCTGCAGTGGGATGTCTCCGAGCATGGCATGCAGCTCCTCTGGTCGGACCCGGATCGTACCATACAAGCGGGATATCGGAGTGAATATTGTAAGCATTATCACCACAGCATGGCCACCAGTTGCTTTATCATAGGCTCCAGAGTGGCTCGCGGCGCCCCGGCGCTCCGCGGCCAGGACACACTGGACAACGATGAAGCAGAGGCACATGGCGATGAACCGGTATTTCGAACGCCTGTGGCGAGCCCTCTCGCAGCCACGGAGGGAGTGGGAGGCTGGCACACTGGAACGCATGCGGCCACCGCTGCCGGTGATCTGGTTGCTGGGCAAGACCGGTGCTGGAAAGTCATCGCTGATCCGCGCCCTGACCGGCCTCGACGAGGTCGAGATCGGTAATGGCTTTGCCCCTTGCACGCGCACGGCCGACATGTTCGACTTTCCCGAAGAGTTGCCGGTGCTGCGATTTCTCGACACCCGCGGCCTGGGCGAAGCCGGTTACGATCCGACGGAGGACCTTGATGCCTGCGAGAAACGCAGCCACGTGCTGCTGGCGGTCGCGCGCCTGGATGACCCGGTGCAGGGTGAATTGGCGGCAGCCATGGACATGGTGAGCCGGCGCCGTCCAAAGACGCCGATCATCGTGGTACACAACGGGGCGGACCTGCTGCCGGACGAGCAGACGCGTTTCCGGGCTCTTGAGCAGACCCGTCGGACTTTGGAGAAAGCCGCTGGAAGGAAGCTGCCCTATGTGGAAACCAGGCTGGGTCCCGGCGCCGCCTCTGACGCGGAAACGGGCATCGACGCCCTGGTGACGCAGCTGGATCACGTCATCCCCGAGGTGGCGCTACTGCTGGCGCGGGAGGAGCGTCGCGGCCTCGAGCGCGGGGCATTCTCGGCGATGCGCGCCAGGGTTCTCTGGTATGCCGGAGCGGCGGGTGCCTCTGATGTGGCTCCGGTCGTGGGTGCGGTCACCGTGCCCGCCATCCAGGCCGACATGCTGAGGGCGTTGGCCAGGCATTACGGAGTGGAATGGACCCGCTCACGCATGACTGAGTTCGCCGTGGCACTGGGGACCGGTGCCGCTGCCCGGTACGGCGCCAGCTACGCCATACGCCAGCTGACCAAGCTGATTCCGGTATATGGCCAGACCGCGGGCGCGGCCGCCGCGGGCACCATCAGTTTCGCCGCTACCTATGCGCTGGGACGCGCGGCGGCGTTCTATCTGCACCGCACGCAGCAGGGTCTCTCCATTGACACCGACGAATTGCGCGCACTGTATACCGACGCATTGAGGAGGGCGCGCCGTGAAAAGCGCTGAGAAACTGCGTCGTGCGCTGTTGCGCTGGGATCACCTGCTGATGGGGCTGGTGCTGGGCCTGCCCCTTGTCGTGCTGATGGTGCTGGGGTTTCTCTGGCTGGTCGAGCACGGCGCCCTGCTCTGGTTCCTCGGCGTAAGTCTGTTGCTGAGTGTGGTGATGTACCTGCTGCGGGGCGTGTTGTACCGGCGTTGGCACAGTGCCGTGCAGCCTGGCGCGAGCGAGGCCGATCTGTCTGTCGAACCGGACCCTGACTGGCTGCCCGCGGAAAAGGAGGTGTTTGCCGAGGTGGGTGCATACATCGCGGAGATCACCGGTTCGGCGCAGCCCTGGGAAGATCTGCCGGAACACGCCCTGGAAGTGGTGAACCGGGTCGCGGCCGGGCTGGATGGCAAGAACAGGGGGGCGTTGAATTTCACGCTGCCCGAAGCCCTGTTGCTGCTGGAATCCACCGCCGCGCGTTACCGCCGACATCTGCGCCGCCGAATGCCTTTTTCCGATCAGGTGTCGCTGGCCACTATCTATTGGCTCTGGCGCCAGCGTGACCGTGCCAACCGGGTATGGAAAGTCGCTCATGGCAGCGGCAGGGTCGCGCGTTTCGCACTCAACCCCGCCGCCGGGGCCCTGCGCGAGCTGGAGCAGATCGTGGCCGGTGGTAATGCCGGTTATGTGACCGGGAACATGATCGGGGTCCTGCAGGCGGTCCTGCTGGAAGAGGTGGCCTATGGTGCGATAGAGCTGTATTCCGGCCGTCTGCGTTTTTCCGAGGCAGAACTGATGCAGATCCGGCTGGCCTCGTCGCGCGCTGACGAGAAGCGTCAGGCTTTGCCGGACCAACCGCTGCGTATCCTGTTTGTGGGGCAGACCAGTGCCGGTAAATCGACCCTGATCAATGCCCTGCTGGACATGCATCGCGCGGAGACCGACGCGGCCCCGACCACCGAGGGCCTGGTCGCCTATCCGGCGGAACTGGACGGGATTGCCTGTAATTTCCTGGACAGTGAGGGGCTGGACGGCTCTCCCCGCCAACAGGACAGAATGCTACGGGAAATGACGCAGGCCGACATGATCGTGTGGGTCATTCGCGCCAACCGCCCGGCCCGGGCCGTCGATCAGCATCTGAAGCAGGCTTTTGATACCTGGTTTGAGGCACATCCGCGGCGCCGACGGCCGGTGGTCATGGCGGTGGCCACTGCCGTGGATCAGCTGACAGACGATTGGCCGGAGGACCAGCAATCGCCATCGGAATCTGCTCACGGAGTCATCGCTGAAGCGGTACAGGTGATCGCCGGCGACCTGGACGGGTTGCAACCGCTGCCGGTCAGCACTGGCTCGATGCCTTGGAACGTGGATGCAGTCAGCGCCGCCCTGTGCGCGGCGCTGCCCGAGTCGCAATTGGTGCAGCGTAATCGACGACGGGTGGAAGGGACCCGCTGGCAGAGCCGTCTACTCGGTCGCTTCAGATCATGATTGCCCCTGAATCGACCCTTAAAGTCAGAGATTGACATGTATTGGTAGAGGTGCTCTCCATCATGTAGTAGGCTTTTCGGATCAAAATAGCAGCATCCGGATCAGGAAGAGGGAGAAATTGTGAAGACCAACATGCAGACCTTTTGCCAGGAATTCTCCAAAGAACTCGAGCCTTTCGGCGAGGAGCTGCGCAAGGCGCTCTCCGAGCTGCCACCGCGCGAGGATGTCAGGCAGATCGACAGCACCGTTCTCGGGCTGCAAGAAGTGCAGCAGCGCCTGTCCACACTGCGCGAGAAAGTGAGCAACCAGCGTACTTTCCTGTTGATATTCGGTCCCCTGAAAAGCGGCAAGTCCACCCTGATGAATGCCCTGAGCGGTGCCTATGTGAGTGAGGTCTCCAGCCTCCCGGCCTACCCCGCGCTGGTCTATGTCAGGAACGGCGAGCGGCAGCGCTTCGAAGCCACCGATTACGAAGGGGGCAAGCGTGAATTTTCTGACAACGTGGCGCTCACGGAGGCGGTCCAGACCGATCACGCGCAACTGGCCGATGCCATTGTCGCCGCGGAAAAATCGGGGGAAGACTTCGATCCCCAGCGGCATCATCCCGGGGCCATTCGCCGGATGGATATCGAGATCCCCGCGGCCCACCTGGCCGAGTCCGGCTCTGTGCTCGTGGATACCCCCGGGCTGTACAGCCACATGCGATTCGGTTACGACCAGATGACGCGGGATTTCCGCGATACCGCCGCCTGTGCCATCTTCGTGGTCAAGACCGACAACCTCTTTTTCGAGAAGGTGTTCGAGGAATTCGAGGATCTGCTGAGCTGTTTCAGCCGGATTTTCCTGGTGGCCAATATCGATTCCTCCAAAAAGGACCTGCGTCCGGATGGCACACTCGAACCGAGCCTGGAGAGCAGTGATCCCCAGCAGATCATCGATTCCTTCCGCTCGCTGTCCATGAGTGCAACCCTGCGCGGCGCCATCGAGGATGGCCGGCTGCAGATCTATCCCATCGATCTGCAGAAGGCGGCGTCCAGAACGCTGCGCGAGATTGCCGCCGATGCGGAGTCGGAGGCGGTACCGGAGACAGAACTGGAGACAGAGTCCGGAGCAGAGCTGTACGCAGAGTCGGAGGCAGGGGCAGAGGATCCGCCGGTGACCGGGCAGCGCGGCGATGGCTTTGACGAGTTTGTTACCGATCTCACCGGCTATCTGAACAGCAGCGACTACCTGCACGATTTCATGTATGACACGTTGCGGCTGGCGCAGGATCTGACGGCGGAAGCCGGCGATCTGGTCACGAAGGAGGCCGTGGCGGAGCTGAACCGCAGCATTCAGCATGCACGGGAGGAGCTGGAGCGCGAGCGCACACGCCTGTCGGCGCTGGAAAAACTGGAGCAACAGGACTGGGACGAGGCCTTCACCAAACTGCGCGCGGCCAAGGATCGGTTGCTGGAGGAACTGACCGAGCAGGGCGCCGAGCCCTCCGACGACGTCTTCCAGGAACAGATCGCGGCCTGGATGGAGACCGATGAGAGCTGGAATGACCTGCTGAAGCAACGCCTCAATCCTCAACTCGAGCAGGAGAGCGAACGTCGCTCACAACGGGTGCTGAAGGACCTGCGCACGCAACTCGAAGGCCGCCACGCCGGGGCGGAGTTCTCACAGACCCAGCTGGCCATTTTCCAGGATGCCGCCCTGCCCGTGGAAGAGGCCCTGGCTGCCTGTCGGCAACACTTCGGTACCAAGACAAAGGCCGGCACCCCGCATCTGGTGGTGGACAACGAGGCTATCCCCGTGTCCCGCACCCTGGGTGATTACCTGCTGCTAAGGAGCCGGGGCCGGGTGCGGCAGGAGATCTTCGGCGATGACGGCAATCGCCGCGTTCCGGTGTCCGTCAAGCAAAAGCGTCTCAGCGACGAGAGTCTGTCAAAAGTACAGGCCGCTGTGCGTGCCACGGTCGACCAGGACATGCCCGAGCGGCAGCGTCGTTACGCCGACGAACTGGTGGATGCGCATGTCCGCCAATGTACCGAGGCCCTGCGGCAGGCCATTTCGCAGCGCAAGAACCGGTTGCAGGAGTGGATCGTGCCAACGGAGTCGGCCCTGCAGCGATTCCAGCAGGCGAGGGAGGTGCTCGAACGCATCGAGAGCAGCAGCGCCCGCTTTGAGCGTGAACTGAGCCAGCTGCAGGAGCAGTTCGACCTGACACCCGAGTCGGTCACGGAGAGTGGTGTTGCGCTTCAGAGTGAAACCGGGAATGGTGAGGAGGTGCTGCAGGACAATTGATTGGTCCCGCAGCGCCGCCGTGGGGCGGGTCACCCACCCAACGCTTCTACCAGCGCCTCGGCGAACGTCGCCGTGGTGCCGGTACCACCCACGTCCGCTGTGATCATGTCGCGCCGGTTCTCCAGCACATCATGTATGGCGTTGCGCAGGGCGCGGGCCTTCTCCGTCATGCCAAGGTGATCCAGCATATCGGCCGCGGCCAGCAGCAGGGCGCACGGGTTGGCGATGTTCCTGCCGGCAATGTCCGGCGCCGAGCCATGCACTGCTTCGAAGATCGCTGTACTGTCCCCGATGTTGGCGCCCGGTGCCAGCCCCAGTCCGCCGACCAGTCCCGCGCACAGATCGGACACAATATCTCCGAACAGGTTGGTGGTTACCAGGATATCGAACTGATGGGGGTTCATCACCAGTTGCATGCAGGCGTTGTCGACGATCATTTCCTCGAAGGCAATATCGGGATAGTCCCGTGCGATCTCCCGTGCCACATCCAGGAACAGTCCGGAACAGCTCTTGATGATGTTGGCCTTGTGAATCGCCGTGACCTTCCTGCGTCCCCGGCTGCGCGCCAGCTCGAAGGCATACCGAACGATGCGTTGCGAGCCTGCGCGCGTGACCTTCATCGTAGCCAGCGCCGTCTTGCCATCCTCTGATACCTCCTGGCCCTCGGACAGGTAGGCGCCCTCCGTGTTTTCCCGAACGGTGATGAGATCGATATCCTCGTAGCGCGAGGCTGTACCGGGAAAGCTGATGGCCGGGCGCACATTGGCGTACAGGTCGAAATGGCGGCGCAGCTGCACATTGATCGACGAGAAACCCTTGCCAATCGGGGTGGTCAACGGTCCTTTCAGCGCGATGCCGTGTCTCGCGATACGCTCCAGGGTAGGCTCGGGAATGAGCTCGCCCTGTGTCTCCAGTGCGTGGAGGCCGGCATCCACAAAATCATATTCCAGCCCACACTTCAGGGCATCCAGCACCCGCAGGGTGGCTTCCATGATTTCCGGTCCGATACCGTCGCCCCGGATCACTGCAATGGTTCGTTTCATGTGCTGCTCCTTTCATCGGAATGCGCTGTCTGTGTTTCTTGCTCGATGCCATGGCGGCGCAGATACTCCCGGATCAGCTGGCGGACCACCTGCGAGGAGGTCAGATCCTGCGATGCACACAGCTGTTCAAAGGCCTGTTTCCTGTCGGGATCGATCATCAAGGTAAGGCGAGCTGTTTTTCTCTCCATCAGTACTCCCCCTGCACATCCGGGAATCGGTAAGTGGCCTGAAATATTACCATGCGAAATACACTGTATGATAAAGGTATGTTAATCCAATGAGCATGCTCTCAGAAAATCCCTGTATTGCGACCGGCATACGCGCTGCCTGGCGAAAAGGGTAGCAGAGCGCCGGACAGCGCAGGTTCTGCTGTCGGCTTCAGCCTCACCATTCTTTCTGGTCGGGTGCTGGCAACGGCAAGGCGCGAACAGGTGACATTTTGTGGAACGACGTGTACGCTGTAAGTGCCCGATTTTGAAAGTGTATCGTTGCCATGTCAGACGCCCCCAATCTGTATCAATCGCTCCTTACGGCTCTGTGTGAACGTGATGAATATACCCGAGGTCACTGTGAGAGGGCCGGTGTGCTGGCTCTCGAAATGGGACATGCCCTTTCGTTGCCCGCGACCGATCGGGAATCCCTGCGTATAGCCAGTCAGCTGCATGATGTGGGCAAGATCGGTGTGCGCGACGCTGTGCTATTGAAACGCGGCAGGCTGACACCCGATGAATGGGAACAGATGAAGGCGCATTCAGTGTACGGGGAGCGGATCATACGGGATACGACTCTGCCGAATCGCGCCGATGTTGCCCTGATCGTGCGGCATCACCATGAAGCATTCGACGGCAGCGGCTATCCGGACGGGCTTGCGGGCCGCTCGGTTCCGCTGAACTGTCGGATCCTGCTGGTTATCGACAGCTATGATGCCATGACCACCACGCGCCCCTACCGAACGGCCCGGTCGCATGACGAGGCCATGGAAATCCTGCACGGTGAGGTGGGTGGCAAAGTGGATCCGCGAATCTTTGCGGCGTTTTCCGAGGTCATCGCCTCCAGTTCTGTTCGAGTCTCCTGAGGTCATCCGGCATGGCGCAATTGATTCCGAATCTTTCGACATGCCTGTCCAGAATGACATCGGGGGAAAAGCGTCTGGCCCGACGGCTGGAGGCTTTCCTGGAGGATGATTATCTGTGCTGGTATGACATCCTCGTCGGCCGGCGCGGGCGTTATCCGATCGAGCAGATCAGGCAGTGAGCCTATCAGGTGATCAATCAGTTGGAGTGGAATGATCAGCTTGTCAACCACAGTGGAGATCACGCGGGCAAGCTGAAATTCCCCTACGGCTATGGTGTCGTGTTCACCAACATTGCCCGCGAACCACTCAGGAAAGCCCTTACTCCGGAAGGTGAGCAGTTGTTGCCGGATCATATGCTCCTGTGTAAAGACGAAATGACCGAAAACGAGGAACCAGAAGCCTTTCAGCAGATATTGTGGGGAATGTTCAACTATGACTTCGGTAACAAGCTGAGTATGCTGGAAATCGAGCGTATCCGCTGGCACCTGTTCCCCGAACTGCGTATTGAGGGTGAGCAACTGGAAATCAAGATCAGTGAGGAACAGGGCGATCAGACAGGCACCGAGCCGTATTCCATACCCGAGATCATCCGCGTGATGGATCTGCAGCAGGAACAGCTGGCCGAAGTGCTGAGTAAACCCATTCTGGTGCTGTGCTTCAATATCACCCTTGCTGCCAGGTTACGACACTTCACTGCCGAGAAACGCATCACTGGATCGGTACAGGTCTACCATTTCCACGACTGGTGCGGTCAACAGCTCAAGGCCTGTCATTGCAACCCGGCGGAGGGTGACGCGCCATTCCCCAGGCAACGACCAGGTCACCATCTTGACGATCCATAGCAGTAAAGGTCTGGAGTTCGGCCGGGTGATCCTGGCCGGGGCCCACGGCATCAGTCATGTCGCCGACGATATGCCAGAGCAGGTGCGGCTGATGTACTTCGGTATGACTCGGGCGAAATCGCCGTTGCTGGTAACCTCCAGCGATAGCACGGTTTTTACCGAGCGATTAGTGGATCTGGTGGCACCGTAGCGGGGGTGTCCGCTACCGGCAGGATAAATTGACTAATAAGATGTCACGCTGAACCCCTTGCCGTTCTGGAAACTGGTACACTTCGGTCATACCAGATGTGCAATTTACAGTGCCCGCCATGAATCAGAACCGCCAGCGCAACAAACACACAATCCTCATCCCCGCCCTGCTCCTG
>JAWLFN010000320.1:0-2540 GCA_041685555.1 Gammaproteobacteria bacterium
TTGCCGTCACCGGGGCGGCTGGTCAGATCAGCTATTCACTGCTTTTCCGGATCGCCGCCGGCGAGATGCTGGGCAAGGACCAGCCGGTCATCCTGCAGTTGCTGGAAATCACGCCGGCCCTGGATGCGCTGAAGGGCGTCGCCATGGAGCTGGAAGACTGCGCCTTCCCGCTGGTGCATGACATCGTGCAGACTGATGATCCGAACGTCGCTTTCAAGGATGCCGATTACTGCCTGCTGGTCGGTGCCCGTCCGCGTGGTCCCGGCATGGAGCGCAAGGACCTGCTGGAAGCCAATGCCAAGATCTTCTCCGTGCAGGGCAAGGCCATCAATGACAGCGCCAGCCGCGACGTGAAAGTGCTGGTGGTCGGCAATCCGGCCAACACCAATGCGCTGATCGCCTACCGCAATGCGCCGGATCTGAATCCGGGCCAGTTCACCGCCATGACCCGCCTGGATCACAACCGTGCCATCGCACAGCTGGCCGAAAAGACCGGCAAGCAGAGCACCGATGTCGATGGTATCATCATCTGGGGCAACCACTCCTCCACGCAGTATCCCGATGTCTCGCACGCGAAAGTGGCCGGTACACCGGCGAAGGATCTGGTCGACCAGGACTGGCTGGAGGGTACGTTCATACCGACCGTACAGAAGCGCGGTGCGGCCATCATTGAGGCGCGCGGTGCCTCCAGCGCGGCTTCCGCCGCCAACGCCGCCATCGAGCATGTGCGCGACTGGGCACTGGGCACGGATGGCAAGGTGGTCAGCATGGGCATCCACAGCGATGGCAGCTACGGCATCACCGAGGGGCTGGTCTATTCCTTCCCGGTCACCTGCGCCAATGGCCAGTACACCATCGTCCAGGGTCTGGAGATCGACGACTTCAGCCGTGACCTGATGCAGAAGACCGAGCAGGAGCTGAAGGAAGAGCGGGACGGCGTGGCCGCGCTGCTCCCCTGAAGCAGGACTGACTGAAGGCCGGTACAGGAGGTACGGGGCATGAGTCGCAACAAGCAATTCTGGCTGTTTCAGCTGCTCGGCTGGGGTGCCTGGGTGTTGTTGCTCGTGGTCCGTGACATGACCTTCGTGCCGGCCGAGTATATGGGCGACCGGGTGCTGGTGTTCCTGCTCGACGCCAGTGTCGGGGTCGTCTTTTCCACCGGACTGCGTTATCTATACCGCCTTTTCTGGGATTTCACGGCCTGGCTGCGGGTCGCCGTGGTGGTGATCGGCTGTCTCGCGGCCTCCTTTCTGTGGTTGCCCATCAAGCAGGTCATCGTGTCCACCGAGCTGGGCGCCAGCGTGGACCTGATGGGCTATGGCTGGATGCCGTTCGCGAATCAGCTGCCCTTCACCTTTGTGTTGCTGCTGATCTGGAGCGTGCTGTATTTCTGTATCAAATACTACCAGCTGTTCCAGGACGAAAAGGAAAAGCTGTTACGCTCCGAGTCGCTGGCGCGCGAGGCCCAGCTGCGCATGCTGCGCTACCAGCTCAATCCTCACTTCCTCTTCAACACCCTGAATGCGATCTCCACCCTGGTCATGAAGGAATCCGGCGAGGCGGCCAATCGCATGCTGGGGCGGCTCAGCCGTTTCCTGCGCTATACGCTGGAGCACGATCCTCTGGAGCTGGTGCCACTGTCGCGGGAGCTGCAGACAGTGCAGTTATACCTGGACATCGAGAAAGTCCGTTTCGAGGAACGGCTTCGGATCGAGGTCGATGCCGATCAGGAGTCGTTGCAGGGTCGAGTACCCAGCATGTTGTTGCAGCCGCTGGTCGAGAATGCCATCAAGTATGCGGTCGCGCAGAGTGAGCAGGGAGGTTGTATCCATATACAGGGGCGTCGCGAGGGGCCGAACCTCATGGTGAGTGTTGCCGACGATGGTCCCGATCCCGATAATGGCCACGGTGATACGCGCGACACCATCGCATCCTGTGGCGTCGGACTGGAGAATATCCGCAACCGACTGCGCGAGCTCTATGGCAGCCGTCACCAGGTGCGGCTCACCCGGGAATCGCCGCGGGGCTTCCGTGTTACCGTAATCATTCCGTACAGCACACAGTGAATGGATCATGAGTGAACAACTGACCGCCGTAGTAGTGGATGACGAGTCCCTGGCCCGCGACGGGCTGGTGATGCGACTGGAGAAAACCGGTGACGTGAAGGTGCTGGCCACCTGCGGCAACGGGCGTGAGGCCGTGCGAGCCGTGGGTGAACATCGTCCCGACATGGTATTTCTGGATATCCAGATGCCGGGCATGAGCGGTCTGGAGGTGATCAAGCAACTGCAACAGGACGAGATGCCGCTGATCGTGTTCGTGACCGCCTACGATGCCTTTGCCGTCGACGCCTTCAATGTGCATGCCGTGGACTACCTGCTAAAGCCGATCGAGGACGAGCGACTGGAGGAATCCATCCGCCGTGCCAGGGAGCGTCGCTCGGCACCGGAGGACGGCGACGAAGAGAAACAACGGTTGCTGGATATCGTCATGGAGCTGACCGGCAAGTCTGAGACCGCGGTAAAGGCACTGCTGGATGG
>JAWLFN010000088.1:0-10429 GCA_041685555.1 Gammaproteobacteria bacterium
GAACGACCTGATGCGTAACCTGGTCCATGAAGTCCTGGGCGGACAGCACGTCAACCGGAGCCGCGGCATCAATGGCCGAACGTGGAGCGCCACGTGAACCGGTGACGACCACTTCCTCAATGTCCGACGCCTGCTCCTGTGCCTGCACGGCACCCGGTGCGGAGACGGCCGCGGCCACCAGGCCGAGTAGCGCGAATCGTGACGAAAATGTCTGTAGTGGAGGTAGTTTTTTCATTGCAATGCTTCCTTAATTTTTCATTGAAGGCTTTTGCGTCAAGCCCTTGATTTTTCCAGCCTGCAGTAACCAACTTCTCGTTGTATGAACCCACTTCTCTGTGAGTACCGGGATCATTGCTTCCTGTCCGCATCCATTCTTTTTTTTGCTGGTGTTGTCGCTGGATGTCCCGTCATCACGCAGAAAACCCGGGGCGCCGAAGCCCCTGCTGCGCTTTTTTCGTGTCGGACAGTTGCACGAAAGACATTCTGATTATGTTTTCGTCCTTCGGCAAAGTCCTCCCGAAAACCTTCTCAATATCTACTAAAGGGTTGAAATTCCCTCCCGTAACAAGACGTTACCAATGCGCTGACGCTTGTGGAGCCGGAATTCCCGCCATTCCTCATCCGTCCAGTAGTTATTGCGCATCAGCATTTCCCCGCCATCGTATGCCTTTCTGGCCTCGGGGCTCAATTCTATTCCGGTGACGTCGGCAATTTCCATCACGCCTTCAATCAGTCGACGCTGCCAGCTGATCCCATTGCCCAGCTCTTCGAGCAATGACTGGTAGCGAGTGGAATCCAGCACCCGATCGGGAAAATACTTTTCACTGACATGGGTCATGTTGAACAGGCGGCGCATCTGCACCGGCTGCAACTGACTCCAGTACTCGATGCCGCGCTCCACGTTGCCGGCCATGAAGCTGATGGCGCCGTTGTTGTAGTAGAAATCGGGATCGTCGCGCAGTGCGCTTTCGAGTCCGTCCTTACCACGGCCGATTTCGCCTTTCAGGAACCGGATGGTGTTCTCGGTGTTGTGTACGATGATGCCATCCGTGTCGACAGCGCGCTGCTGCTCCAGGTAGATCCGGGCCTGGCGGAAATCCCCAAGGAAAGCCAGATTGGTGGCCACCGTGCCGAGAAACCCGATGTGGTAGGGGCGCTGTTGCAGCTGGTTCTTGCGCGCCCGTATCAGGTCGGGAGGTGGCTCCACGGCGTAGCGGTAACTCCAGGCTTCATCCGGGGTGATCTCATTGGGCGAATTGTCTGCGACCAGTTCCAGTAACTGGGCCGCCTCGTCGTACAGACGCGCCCCGATCAGCAGCAGGGCATAATGCGCAAGCGCGTAATCCGGTGGCGAACCGCCGAGGATCTCCTCGCGCAGCTGCTCTTCCTGCTGCACGTGACTGCGCCCCTGCATGCGCAGCTTGATGGCATGCAGGGAGTCCAGCGCTTTGCTGTCCGGGTCCAGTCGGGCCACTTCCCGATGCGCATCCAGTACCTTGTCGTAGAGACTGTTTATGGTGTCCATGCTGCTGTAGACGGCCAGATTGTTGGCTGCCGCGGCCAGGCCGTGGTACGCGCTGAGAAAGTCCGGATCCAGAGAAATGGCGGCTTCATAGTATTCCATGGAACGCCGGAAGTCCTCGGGGCTGAACTGGTTGTAGTAGAATTCGGCGCGCAGGAAGCGTTGGTAGGCCAGCGCGTTGCTGGTGCCCCAGTCCAGCATCTGGCGGCGCTCCTCGCCATCCAGGTGGATGCTCAGCGCCGTGGCCACATTGGAGGCGATCTCGTCCTGGACCGAGAAGATGTCGGTCAGCGGCAGGTCGAACTGTTCGGAATACTGCTGTACGGCGTCTTCCTGGCGGACCAGCTGGACGATCACCCGCAGGCGGCCGTCACCGGTGAATACACTGCCCTGAAGTCGGTGGTCGGCTTCGTCCAGGTAGCCATCGTAGCGCGCGTCGCTGCTCTCCCGGTAACCACTGTTACGGGGCGGGGACATTACCTGCAGGTTGTCGAGCTTGGACAGGCCATGCACCAGTGCGTCACGGATGCCTTCGGCAATGATCTGGTTCTCGTCGTTGTAGTCCTGGATGTTGAACGGGATGACGGCCAGACTGATGGGGCTGGCGTCCCGCTCCAGCGCAACTTCCCGCTCCAGCCACAGCGGCACACTGACCAGCAGAGTCAGGACCAGGGCGACAGCCAGCGCCAGATAGGGCCGGGAGTTACGTGCCGGGGGAGGCTTTCCGTCGGGGCCGGTCGCGTCCGGAGCGGTCCGCTCCGGGTCAACACCGTTACCTGTGCCTGGGCTGGAGGCTCCGGCCGGAACCACCGGTGCGATCAGCTTGTAGCCACGCTTGGGAATGGTCTTGATGTAGGTGGGCTTCTGGGCCCGGTCTCCGAGAGCGCCGCGCAGTTCCGCGATGGCCTTATGGACGGCATGATCGGTGGCGATCGGTGAGCGCCACACGGTCTCCAGCAGCTCCGAGGGGCTGACCACGGTGTCAGCGCGCTCGCACAGTAGCTTGAGCACGTCCATGCTGCGTGGCGTGACCTTGACTTCCTCGTCGCCACGGCTCAATGTGCAGCCCGACAGGGACACCAGCCACTCGCCGATGTACACGTCTCGGCGACGCTGAGCCGCTTCCGGTCTGCTGCTTGATGGACTGCTGTAGTTGTCGGTCATAAGCCCCGCTCTGTTCGACTTATGGAAGCAGAATCACCTGGTCCGGTCAAGTCGTGGCATAACGCTTCCGACCGACCGGACAGTCAGTCGTGTTGGCGTATTGTGTCCGGTTTAGTAGGTTTTGGGAAGCTTTCTGTCAGGACTTTCTCCATGCCACGGTCTGATAATTGAGTCATGCAGGACACGTTACGTTACACCGGATAACGCGGATTGGCGTTATACTCGGTCTGTCCGTATCACCGTACCGGTGTGGCCCCCGCGGCGTCGGAAGGCCACTCGATCAAAACCAGAGGATTACACCTGTGTCTAGACCACCAGTAACCCGTCGAGAGTTCCTGAGCCTTCTGGCTGCCAGCAGCGGCACTGCCGCAGTGCTGTCCGTGGGAAGTGCGTTGGGGCTGTTGCCCGCCGCCACCGCCGCTTCCGTGCCGTCGATCACACCGCCGGAGAATGGCGGCGGCCGTATCGTGGTGCTGGGGGCCGGTCTTTCCGGACTTATCGTGGCCTATGAGCTGTCCCGTGCCGGGTACGAGGTGGACGTGCTTGAAGCCTCGCACCGCCCGGGCGGTCGCATCATGACAGTGCGCCATGGCGATTTCATCGACGAGGTCGGCAACCCGCAGATCTGTCGCTTCGATGACGAGCCGCATCTGTACTTCAACTGCGGCGCGGCGCGGATCCCCAGCACCCATTCCAATCTGCTGCATTACTGCAAGGAGCTGGACGTCGACCTGGAGATTTTCGTCAATGAGAACAAACAGGCCTGGGTCCACGATCCGGATGTCAACGATGGCAAGCCGATGCGCAATGGTGACCTGAGTACCAACCTGCGCGGTTTCATGGCGGAGATGATGCACAAGGCCTTCACGACCACGGAACTGGACGAGCCATTTTCGCAGGAGGAGGCCGAGCGTCTGTTGACCGTCATCCGATCATTCGGAGACCTCAACGAAGATGGCACCTACACTGGCAGCACTCGTGCCGGCTATGCCTCCGGGGACTATGTGACCTCCACGGAGCAGAAAGAGCTGATCCGTATCCACGACATCCTGCAATACAGTCCCTACCAGCTGCGCAGCCTGCTGGTGGAGAACGAGGGTGAAACGGCGCCGGTGCTGATGCAGCCGGTCGGAGGCATGGACAATATTCCCCGCGCCTTCACGCGCCAGCTCGGCGATCGCGTTCAGTACCATGCGATGGTCAAGTCCGTGATGCTGCGCGCCGACGGCGTGGATGTGGTTTACGAGAAGGATGGCGAGGAACATCGCGTTGAGGCGGACTTCTGCTTCAACTGTATTCCCAGCCACCTGATGGTCGGCATCGAGAACAATTTTCCGTCCGGCTATCGTGAGGCATTGAAGTATATCCGTCGTGGCGAGGCCTATAAGGGCGCCTTCCAGATGAAGGAACGGTTCTGGGAGAAACAGAACATTTACGGGGGCATCACCTGGACCAATCAGGCGATTCGCCAGGTCTGGTATCCGCCGCATGGCATTCACAAGGACAAGGGGGTCATGCTGGCCGCTTATGATTACGGCGGCGGAATGCACTTCACGCGCATGACCCAGGACGAGCGCATCGAGACCATGCTGGAGCAGGGTGAGAAGATCCACCCCGAGTACCGGGACATGGCCGAGCACGGTGTCACCATCGCCTGGCATCGGATGAACCACATGCTGGGCTGTTCGGCGCGCTGGGGTGGCTTCGGCAGCGAGGAGGCCCAGCAGCATTTCCAGACCCTGCAACAGCCCGCCGGGCACCATTACATGATCGGGGATCAGATCTCGCACCACCCGGCATGGATGGAAAGTGCCATCCAGTCTGCCCATTTCGCAATGACGGACATGGAACTGCGGATGCGCCAGCAGGCGGCCGACGAGGCCTGAAGCATCGACCGACAATGCTTTGCGGGAAGGCGAAGGGCAGGCGGCGCAGTCGGCCTGCTTTTCGCCATTTTTCGGTTCATTACCGATGCGCCAGGCTCCGCGCCCTCGGACTCAGCGCTTTCGGGGAGGACGGGGCACCAGCGCGGGAGTGTCGGCCTTCCACCTCCGATACGCCGGATCATCACCCCAGCGCTTCTCCGCGCGACGTTCCAGGATGGGTATGCCGCTGACGCGGGTCAGCAACCAGACCACGAACAACGGCGATACCAGCATCAGCCATTGCCAGCCCTGCAACGCGGGCAGCGCGATGATGGTGATGCCGGTCCACAGCAGGATCTCTCCGAAATAATTGGGGTGGCGTGACCAGGCCCACAGGCCATTGCGGATGAAGCGCCCCGAGTTGGCCGGGTCAAGGCGGAAGCGGCGCTTCTGTTCATCGGCCACCACTTCCATGGCGAAGCCCGCGAGCCAGAACCCCAGGCCGATCACCAGAAGCGGACCTGCCGCTTGCGGTTGGTTCGTGGTGATGGCCGCGAGCGCCGCCCCCGCCGTCAGTATCACCCAGAGGCCCTGCAGAGAAAATGCCAGCAGCAAGTGTAGTGGCTTCTGCTTGATGGCGTCGAAGCGCTCGTCCCCATGACGGTGTACCCTGACGAACAGAAAGCTGCCGAGGCGCAGCGCCCACAGGACCACCAGTACCGTGAGCAAGACACTGCGTGGATCCCGGTGTCCACTCAGCGCCAGCGCCAGCAGGGTGATCAGGATATAGGTGGCGCTGCCGGTCAGATCGAAAGCATGTTCGCTGCGCTTCCACCAGGAGGGCAGGAACACCAGCCACTGAATGGCCATGGCGATGGCGGCGCAGAGGGCAAAGATCGGAATGCCGCCCACGAGGCGGCCGTGGTCGCTGCCGGCGAAGGCGATGGCGGCGACCACCAGCAGGCAGATCAGGATCATCAGGGGGATTCGCATAGGTCACTCCATTGCATAGGCCAGCGATAGACACATCGTGTACGTCGCTTTCACCGATCCCGGTTCAGGGGGCCGGTCACGGGCTTTCATCAAGTGCCTGAATGGCTGCCATAACCAGGATCATACGGGCATGTTGCCACGGATACAGCAATTCATGAACTCGTTCATGGACTTTGTTGAACTGCCCGGACGGCTGGTTTAGTCTTGATCTGCTGCACTGCTGGCATTCAAAGCGGAAGCTGGCCGTCGCGTCGACAATGACAAGAATTTCTGGACAGATCCTGGAGCAGTATGACTATGACAATGCAACAGACTCCTTTATTGATGCATTACCTGATGGACCGGGGAGCGGAGCTGCAGCCCGACGTGGAGGTGGTCACGGCGACCGCGGACGGGACGCGACGACAGACGCTGGCAAATACGCGTGATCGCGCCCACCAACTGGCGCATGCGTTGGACGACGCCGGCATCGGCCTGGGCGACCGGGTGGGAACCTTCATGTGGAACGGCTCTCGTCACCTGGAGGCCTATCACGGTATCGCCTGCATGGGCGCCGTGGTCCATACTCTCAACATCCGTCTGCCGCCCGGTGATCTGGAATACATCATCAATCATGCGCAGGACCGGATCATCATCGTTGATGCGGATCTGTTGCCGGCGCTGGAGAAAGTGGCGGACCGCATTCCGTCCGTGGAGCAGGTGGTGGTCGCCACTGAACCGGGGCTGGAAGGCTGGTCCACCACGCTGCCCAATGCCATCGACTACGAGGATTTCATCAGGGAACGCCCCAAGCGTTTCGAGTGGCCGGAGATCGACGAGAATTCCCCCATGGGCCTGTGCTACACCAGCGGTACCACGGGCAAACCAAAAGGGGTCATGTATACTCATCGCTCCAATTACCTGCATACCATTGCCATCTGTATGACGGATGTCATGAGTCTGTCGGCCACTGACACGGTCTGCAGCATTGTACCGCTGTTCCATGCCAATGCCTGGGGCCTGCCGTGGGCGGCCACCATGCTGGGCATGAAGCAGGTCTTTCCGCACCGGTTCATGGTGCCGGACCGGATCACGCAGTTGATGATCGATGAGGAAGTGACCATTTCCGCCGGCGTGCCGACCATCTGGCAGGGTGTCAAGGGATACATGGAAGCCAACCCGGGCACGAAGTTCCCCGCGCTGGAGCGCTTGACCTGCGGTGGCTCTGCGCCTCCGCCGGCCCTGATCCGCTGGTTCTGGGACGAACTCGGCATCGAGATGGTGCAGGGCTGGGGCATGACCGAGACCAGTCCGCTGGCCACCATCAGTCGCCGTACCGGCAAGCGCAAGCATCTGAAAATGTCGGATGATGAGCGCGCCGAGAACCAGGCCAAGGCGGGTCTGCCCATTCCCGGCCTGAAGCTGGAGATTTTCGATGACACCTGGAAACCGCTGCCCCATGACGGCAAGGCCTTCGGAGAACTGCTGATCAAGGGTCCGTGGATCTGCTCCGAGTACTACCGGAACCCGCAGCCCGACAAGTTCCACAATGGCTGGCTGATCACCGGTGATGTGGCCAAGATTGATCCGGAGGGCTACATCATCATCACCGACCGCTCCAAGGACCTGATCAAGTCGGGTGGTGAGTGGATCTCTTCCGTGGACCTGGAGAACCACATCGCCGGCATGGATGGCGTGGCGCAGGCCTGCGTGGTGGCGCAGCCGCATCCGCAATGGGACGAGCGCCCGGTGGCGCTGGTCATCAGGAAAGATGGCGCTGACGTGACCCTGGATCAGGTGGTGGACCATTGCGCGCAGCGATTTGCCAGGTGGCAGCTTCCCGATGATGTGTTGTTCGTGGACAGCATTCCGTTGACCGCCACCGGCAAGATGGACAAAAAAGTGGTCCGGGCCAAGCTGGAGGAAGACGGGTACACGTTGCCCTCCGCATGAGCTCCCTGATCCTGTCACGCAGAGACCTGTCATTCCTGCTGTATGAGTGGCTGGATGCCGAGGCCCTGTGCCGGCATCCACGTCACTCGGACCATTCCCGTGACACCTTTGACGCGGTTCTGGATCTTTGTGAGCAGATCGCCACACAGCATTTTGCCACGCACAACCGCAAGAATGACCTGAATGAACCGACGTTTGACGGGGAGACGGTCCACGTCATTCCGGAGGTGAAGCGGGCCCTGGATGTGTTCGCCAAGGCCGGGTTGATCGCGGCGGGCCAGGATTACGAGCTGGGTGGCATGCAGCTGCCCATGGTGGTCGAGAAGGCCGGCTTCGCCTGGTTCCTGGGCGCCAATGTCGGCACCGCCGCCTATCCGTTCCTGACCATCGGCAACGCCAACCTGTTGCTCACCTATGGCACACGGGAGCAGATTGACACCTGGGTGCGTCCGATGCTCGAAGGACGGTATTTCGGCACCATGTGTCTGTCCGAACCGCAGGCCGGCTCCTCGCTGGGCGATATCCGTACGCGGGCCGAACCGCGCGCGAATGGAGAGTACCGGTTGTTCGGCAACAAAATGTGGATTTCCGGCGGCGACCACGAGCTGGCGGAGAACATCGTGCACCTGGTGCTGGCGCGTACGCCTGATGCGCCTCCCGGAGTGAAGGGCATTTCCCTTTTCCTGGTACCGAAATGGCTGCCGTCGGGTGAACGCAACGATGTCGTACTGGCCGGGCTCAACCACAAGATGGGTTATCGGGGCACGACCAACACGTTGCTGAATTTCGGTGAAGGGCGGCACCGGCCGTCCGGAGAGGCGGGCGCCGTGGGCCATCTGGTTGGCGGGTTGCACAAGGGCCTGGCCTGCATGTTCCACATGATGAACGAAGCCAGAATCGGTGTCGGCTCCGGTGCCGTGGCGCTGGGCTATACCGGTTATCTGCACGCACTGGACTACGCCCGTCAGCGCCCCCAGGGGCGGCCCGTGGCCAATCGGGATCCGGCCATTGCGCAGGTGCCCATCATCGAACATCCGGATGTACGTCGGATGCTGCTGGCCCAGAAAGCCTGGGTCGAGGGAGGCCTGGCGCTGAACCTGTATTGCGCTCGCCTGGTTGACGAAGAGCGCGCCTCCACGGAGGCGAAACGTCGCGAGTATACCCTGTTGCTGGACATCCTGACGCCGATCGCCAAGAGCTGGCCCTCGCGGTGGTGCCTGGAAGCCAATGACCTCGCCATACAAGTGCTGGGCGGCTACGGCTACACACGCGACTACCCGGTGGAACAGTTCTACCGCGACAATCGTCTCAACCCCATCCATGAAGGCACGCACGGTATCCAGGCACTGGATCTGCTGGGCCGCAAGGTGGTCATGGAGCAGGGGGCCGCTTTCACCCTGTTGCTGGATCGCATGCGGGAGACCATTGATCGCGCCGCCAGCGCGGGGGGAGCGGCCACCCGCCATGCCAGTCAGCTACAGGCGGCGCTCAATCGCTTGCGCGCCGTGACCGCCGATCTGCACAACAGTGGCGATCCCGAAAGGACAATGGCCAATGCATCGCTGTATCTGGATGCCGCCGGCCATATCGTCGTGGCCTGGATCTGGCTGGAACAGCTGCTGGCGGCCGGGCAGAAAGAGGGCGATTTCTACGATGGCAAGCGCCATGCGGCACAGTACTATTTCCGTCATGAACTGCCGGCGGTGCATCCGTGGCTGGATCTGCTCGGTGACCTCGATGACACGACGTTGGCGATGCGATCAGAGTGGTTCTGATCACCGAGTGCGGGACGCCCGTTGAAGAGCGGGAGGTATGGTGCCATTGCGCGTTACCGCGCAATGGCACCATACCTCCCGCCTGCGGGGGAACCTGCCAATCCGAACCGGAGTCGCTTGAAACCGCTGTCCGTAAGTGGACGTTCAGGACAGCGGTAAAGAACACCGATGCTTTGAAGTGGCAGGTGACTCCCGGGCGAGTGGGGTGAGGCAATGGCGCGGTAACGCGCCAGGGCCAGGACGCCGTCGCGCGCCCGCTTTAGCCTGCGGCGCTGCCTGGGTCGGGCCCGCGGTCATCTGCATCACCAGCCAGAAAGTGGGCAGTGAAAGTCCTCGTATGGTTGTCATCTGCTTTTTCTCTCCGTTGCCTGTTGTATCAGGGTGATCAGAATTCATAGCGAAAGGCGAGTCTGGCGTGACGTCCGGGTGCCTGTGCCAGGGCGATGTTCTCCTCGTCATCCGCGGCCAGTCCCGACAGGCTGCTCCAGCGCGCGTACTGCGTGTCGAACAGGTTGAAGACACCGAAGCGCAGCCGGGCCGCTCCGGAGAGATCGTAATGACCGGTCAGGTCCAGCACGGCATATTCCTCGCCCCGCACACGGTCGGGGGCGGATACCCGGTCCTGTCCGTCCGCCAGCGTGGCGGTGCCCTGCAGTCCCCAACGGCCGTCGCCGCCGCGGAGATGCAGGCCGGTCACCAGGGTCAGAGGCTCGATGCTGTCCAGGTGGGCCCCGTTGTTGCGGTTCTCGCCACGAGACCATGCCGCCGCATTGCGCCAGAAGAGGTTGTCGCTCAGATACCAGTCCGCGTTCAGTTCAGCGCCACGGATCCGCGCGCGGCCTATGTTGTCGTCCTGGAACACGCTGATGCCGTCGAAATTGCCGATCATCCGGGACTCGATGAAGTTGCGATAGTGGTTGTCATAGAGCGCCAGTGACAGCCTGGCCGATTCACCACTGAAGCGTATGCCGGCCTCCAGCCCCTCGCTGTACTCGGGTTCCAGTCGTGGGTTGGGCGCAATGGCATAGCCGTGGCCCAGGTTGGCAAAGGCCTGATTGGCCTCGTTAAAGTTGGGTGGACGGAATCCCTCGGCATATTGTCCGAACAGGGTCCATTGGTCATCCAGGGAGTACAGCAGCCCGAGATTCATCGAGGCCTCCGTCTCCGTGACATCCTCC
>JAWLFN010000321.1:0-2520 GCA_041685555.1 Gammaproteobacteria bacterium
GATATCCAGCAGGCCGGGCATCAGCCACTTGCCGCTGGCATCGACGATGTCGATGGCGTTGTTCTCGGGCAGGGCACTGCCCTTGGCGGCGATACGCCCGCGGCGCAGCGCAACGTCGAGCTGGCGCGGCGGATTGCCGCTGCCGTCGAACACGGTGGCGTTGCGAATCAGGGTATCCCAGGACTGCACTGTGCTCATGGCGATTTCACCTGGTCAATGGCCGGTCGTTGCCAGCCGATGCTGTCGGCAGTGGCGGTGACCGCGCGGGGCCGTTAAGGTTAACCCTGAGCGTCAGCGTAATCCAACAGCAATGCGCTGCACTACTGCCACCGCGAGAGGACAGCATGCCGACAGCCAGCAACGTCATCCCCTTCGACAACAGCTATGCACAGCTGCCGCCGCGGCTGTTCAGCGCAGTCAGTGCAACGCCGGTGGCAAGCCCCGCGCTACTGCGCGTCAACACCGACCTGTGCCAGCAGCTCGGGATCGATGCCGGCTGGCTGGCCTCGCCGGAGGGGGTTGCCGTTATCGCCGGCAATGCGGTGGCGGAGGGCTCCGCGAACATCGCCACGGTCTATGCGGGCCACCAGTTCGGCCAGTTCAATCCGCAATTGGGCGATGGCCGGGCACTGTTGCTCGGCGAGGTCGTCGACCGCGATGGCAGGCGCTTTGACATACAGCTCAAGGGATCTGGACGCACGCCCTATTCCCGCTCCGGAGACGGCCGCTCGCCGCTGGGCCCCGTGATACGCGAATACCTGGTCAGCGAGGCCATGCATGCCCTGGGGGTTCCCAGCACCCGGGCCCTGGCCGCCGTCACCACCGGGGAGCCGGTGATCCGCGAGCGGGTGGAGCCGGGGGCAATCCTGGCCCGGGTTGCCAGCAGCCATATCCGCATCGGCACGTTTCAGTTCTTCGCAGCGCGCGAGGATCACGCGGCACTTCGCACCCTGGTGGACCACGTGCTGGCCCGGCACTACCCCGAGGAGCGCGACCAGGACAACCCGGCGCTGGCGCTGCTGCAGGCCGTTATCGCCCGCCAGGCGGCGCTGGTCGCGCACTGGCAGCACCTCGGCTTTGTCCACGGCGTCATGAACACCGACAACATGCTGCTGTGCGGCGAAACCGTCGACTACGGTCCCTGCGCCTTCATCGAGGGCTTCCAGCCGGATGCGGTATTCAGCTCCATCGACCACGCCGGCCGCTACGCCTATCGCAACCAGCCGGGCATTGCCCACTGGAACCTGGCCCGGCTCGCCGAAACCCTCGTGCCACTCATTGCCGATGACCAGGCGCGGGCGGTGGAGCTGGCGCGGGCGGCCATCGAGACCTTCCCCGAGCTGTTCTCTGACGCGCATGCGCAGGGCCTGGCGGGGAAGCTGGGGCTGACGGCCATCGACGGTGACGATGCCACCCTTGTCGAGGACCTGTTCGATGTCATGGCCCAGCATCGACTGGATTTCACCCTGACCTTCCGCTATCTCAGCGGCCTGCCGGCGCCGGATGCCGAAACCCTTGCCCTGGCGGACCTGTACAGCCAACATGGCGACCTGGATGACTGGGTCGAGCGCTGGATGGCGCGGCTGAAGGGCGAAGACGCGATGGGCACCGCGCTGCGGGATGCCATGCGCCGGCGCAATCCGCTGTTCATTCCGCGCAATCACCTGGTGCAGCGCGCGATCACCGCGGCGGAGAACGGCGACCACGACCCGTTCAATCGCTACGCCGAGCGCTTCGTCGCGCCGTTTGCCTTCGACCCGGACGCGCTAGAGCTGGCGCGACCTGCCGCTCCGGAAGAGACCGTGCGGCAGACCTTCTGCGGCACCTGAGGCAACGCCACCAGTACAGAGTGTGCAGCTGCGGGCAACGGTGGTAGCATCGCCGCCCGTAACAAAACAACCCCGCCGCGATGGCACCGCGTGAGGCCCCGATGTATACCCGAGACAACCCGAGTCCAGAGTATCTGGAGATGGTCCGCATGTACGAGACCATGCACGAGGAGGGCGAACAGTCCGCCGGCAAGTCCGGCAAGGAGACCTTTCCCGGGAAGATGCTGATCAACCACGCGGCGGATATCCGGGACATGATCAAGCACACCGGTGCGCGCAGCATCCTGGACTACGGTGCCGGCAAGGGCCTCGCCTACGGGCAGACCGGCATCGCCATCACCCCTGAGCTCACCGTGGACAGCATACAGTCCTACTGGGGGGTGGATGAGATCCGCTGCTACGATCCCGGCTACGAACCTTTCAGCACCCTGCCGGACCAGCAGTACGACGGCGTCATCAGCACGGACGTGCTGGAGCATATCACCGAGCCGGATGTGCCCTGGATCATCGAGGAGATGTTCAGCTACGCCCGCCGCTTCGTGTTCGCCAACGTCGCCTGCTTCCCGGCGGTGAAGAACCTGCCCAACGGCCAGAACGCCCACTGTACCCTGCACCCCCCCGAGTGGTGGGCCGGCCTGGTGCACGGGATCGCCATGCGCCACACGGACATCTCCTACCGGCTGGTCATGTC
>JAWLFN010000322.1:0-2518 GCA_041685555.1 Gammaproteobacteria bacterium
GCGAGACCGCCAGGGCCGGGATGCCCTGATAGATACCCTCCATGGCCGCACCGACCGTGCCGGACAGGTGGGACACCATGCCGACATTGGCGCCCCGGTTGATACCGGAGACGACCAGATCAAAGGCTTGCCCGCCAGCCAGCTCGGCCAGCCCGAAACGCACCGCGTCGGCCGGCAAGCCGTGAACGGCATGCCCGAAGAACGCATTGTCCCGCTCGAAGCGTTCAACCACCAGCGGGTTGGTGCCGCTGGCGTGGCTGCTGCCGGACTGGTTCTCCGCGGGCGCCGAGACGACCACCTCGGTATCGGGCAGGCGATCCAGCGCATCGTGCAGCTCATGCAGTAATGGAGAATCGATGCCGTCGTCGTTGGTCAGCAGGATACGCCATTGTTGGGCCAGGGTTGGCGTGGACGAGAGCAGGCAGATGCAGGCGGCCAGCAGGGTCATCATGCGAATATTCATCGGGTGAACCTCCCGGGGGGAATGTGGATGGTTACCCGGCAGTCTAGCAGGGCTGTTCCCTGTTGACATGCCCGTGGCGACGTACTCCCGTATGGACAGGACAGCGAACCCGGGTGGCGGAGCAGGTTCCTTTCGCCTGGTTATCCTGTCCCGGTGAATTTCCGGTATCCTGTCACCGTGATCCGGCACAGTGATGGGGTCGATTGGATGAGTCATGACAGGCCATGCCGGGAAACAGTTTCTTACAGATACAGCAAGCGAGGGGAAGATGAAGATTGATGAGGAGATTGACGGTATCATATTGCGGGAACCGGTAAAGGAGGATGGCGCGCGCCTGAATCTGTTCGTGCGCATCAATCCGCCGCTGGACATGAATTCGGTGTACTGCAACGTGCTGTCCTGCCACCATTTCTCCGAGACCTGCGTGCTGGCTGAAAAGGACGGCGAGATCGTGGGCTATGTCACCGGCTACCGCACACCCAAAGAGCCGGATGTCTTCTTTCTCTGGCAGGTTGGCGTCGGCCGGGAAGGGCGCGGTCATGGTCTGGCGGCGCGCATGATCCAGGCGATTCTGCGGCGTGAAAGCTGCCGGGGTGTGAAGGAACTCCATACCACGGTGACAAAATCCAACCAGGCCTCCCGGCATCTGTTTGCGAAGTTTGCGAAGAGCGAGGAAGCGGAAATGAAAGAGGACGAAGCCTTTTTCTCGCGCGAGGTGCTGGGCGACCATGAGGCGGAGTCATTGTTCCGCATCGGACCGCTGACAACGCCGCAACAATGAGATGGCTGCAGGGGCGGAGGCGAGATCTTGCGGGTATCCGCCTCCTACCGCTGATCACGGCTTACATTCCGGGCCTGGCGACGGCACCGCTTACTGCAATAGCGGACCTGCGGCCAGTCCCGGGCCCATTTGCGGCGCCACCGAAAAGGCCGGTTGCAGACCGGACAGGTTTTCTCCGGAAGGTACGGTTTACGGTGCGGCATCACTTGTCAGTGGCCTTGACTTCTACCCCGATCGAAACCGCCTATCCAGAGCGATGCCGGCCAGACCGATCAGCAGCAGAGATACGCTGACAAGCCATGTGAGCGGACCGCCTCCCAGAAGTGCATCAGGATGGAGTGTTGTTACATACAACCCCGCCATGAGGCCTAACCATGCAGTTACCAAAAACGTTAGTGATACTTTCATACAATATCCAGTTCTGCATCTACCATGAGAATAGTACCAGTGTTTGTGCGTGTCCAGCGACATGAGCAGGATCATGGCAGTCCGCTATACTGACTCTTGCCGGAAGATTCCGGAATCCAGAAGCTGTTCGCGGAGGAATGAACTATGCGTGAGTTGACTGAAATGGAAATCAAAGAAGTCAGTGGCGGAGTGGGGCCCTCGCCATCATCGGTGTGGATCTTGCCCTCAATGGTGTCATTATAGGGTTTAACAGTCTGATGACCTCAGACTATTTCAATGGTAATGATTCCTGAAGAAACCCTTAAGGACGCATATGGTGCTGCTCGCGGCTCATTCATTGAGCGGCGGGCAGCGACTGAACTGGTCATGGCGCCAGACTGGAACGAGCCTGCGTACCCCAATTTCCCTCCTTATCACGTGTCACGATGTACAGTGATTCATAGGTTCCGATCGGCTCGTTACGCTCATTGAAACGCTGGAACACGGTGTTGATGTGCACCTTGCCGGGCGAGACCAGTACCACTTCCCGCTCCAACCAATGCGAGTGATCCCAGCCAGTGGCTGCCAGGCGCGGGAATGGCGGATCGGCCGCAAACTCTTCCGCATCCTGCCATACCGTCACGCTGCCGCTGGCGAAGCGCACATGCGGATAGTTCAGCGAGGCGGCCCAGCCGTCGATATCACGGCTGTTGAAGGTCCGCATGAACTCGTCCAACGCGCCCACCGCGCCGGCGATCGCCTCCTCGTTCTCCATCTGGCTCGAGGCCGGACTGGACAGCATGAATGACACCAGGAGTCCGAATGCCAGGGTCAGTGCAGTGGGGGATCTGGATGTCATTGTAAGGCTCCTGTCATGATGCATTCGG
>JAWLFN010000323.1:0-2503 GCA_041685555.1 Gammaproteobacteria bacterium
GCCAGCGTCCGGATGTTCTGCCACAGCACCGCCTTCGGCGTGTTGATGGACAATGCCTCCATGCAGCGATCCAGCCAGTTGGGGCGCTCCTGTATCCGTTGCAGCGCACGGGATAGATCGCGTGCTACTGAGTGGCCGTATGCTTCTGCCGCCTTGTCGATGGCTGTCGCCAGCAGAACCTTTGATGGTTGCATCATCGCCAGGTCAAGCAGGTCCCGACTGAAGATGCTGGCATCCGCCCATCGGTCTGAGTTGGCCAGCAGCTTGCTGGTCACCAGGTCCAGTACGGACAGGCTGGTGATGCCGCAGACCGTGTCAGACGGGCCTGGCTCTTCGAAATGGATACGGCCCTCCAGCACGATCTCGAACTTTGTCTGTGTTGTGCCTGTCTGCAGCGCGGTACGAATCCCGTACTGATCCGCACGGACATCACGGGCCTGCCGCAACGGTGGGACCCCTTCGCGGACGATGGCGCCAATACCTTCCGGACTGTTCATCTTCTGGCGTAGCATCCGATAACCCGCCCGATCGGACACCAGAAAGTCGATATCGACCGATTCCCGGAATTCTCCGTACCGCAATGCCACGGCAGTACCGCCGCCAAAATAGCACTGACATTCCTGCAGGAGTGATGCGTCCAGCGAGAGCAGGATATTGGCAATATTCTGGTGATGGGGACGTTCAAACATCATGGATCTCCCCGAAGGCCTGCTGCAGTGCCGTGAGCAGTGACTGTTCATCCGGCTGGAGAGCGTCCTGATCCAGGTGCCGCCAGTTGCGTTCATACACGTTGAAGGCTTCCTGTGGAGACAGTTGCGTGGCGCCGTCGAGCTGCCAGGCCAGTTGCCTGAGCTGCGGGTAGTTGGCCACCGGGATACGGACCGGTATCCAGCCCGGATCGCCGGATGGCCTGTTCTGCCGGTGGTCCCTTTCATGCACGTCCATATCCAGCGCCAGTGCGGAAGCGGCCGCCAGCCAGGCACCCATGGTCACGGAGGGGTTGCCCTTCTCGATGCGGTGCAAGGTGACGCGGGACATGCCGGCGGCCTCGGCCGCTGCCACCATGGTGACACCCAATGCCTTGCGCCGGGTGCGGAGTCGGTTGCCGAGTTCCCGTGCCTGGCGGGAAACTGCATCACTGGTGGCGGTGGTCATGGCTGGTATCTCTGGCAGGCCAACATGTTTCTCATAATATACAAATACGGGAATATGTCAATTATAAGAAACAAGTATTGCCTGTCACGCGGTAAAAGCCTCCAGCAATTTGTAGAGTATAAACACATTTCAACATGCAGCTCATCCCGGCCTGAACACCACAATCTCAAGCTCGGGGATATGCCGGTAGTGCCGGTCGTTCGCCGTCAGCAGGGAGGTACCCAGTTCAATAGCCGTGGCCGCGATCAGTGCGTCCGCCATTTGCATACTGTGGCTGAGGGCATACTGTTCTACCAGAAACGCGGCCCGGGCGGAGATGCTCTCGTCCAGGTGAATCAGCCCGGCATTCCAGAAACGTAGCGCGCGGCGCAGCAGCTGTTGCTCCTGGAGGTTGCGTACGCCCTGCAACAGTTCCATGTAACTGACTACGGAGAGGGAAAACCCTGGTAGTTGATCCAGGGTGTCAGCGGCCACTGTGTTGCCGCGCTGGTTCCAGATGATGACGTCCGTGTCGATCAGCATCAATCTTCTCCTTCGAAAGTGCGTGGCTGCCGTATCTGGCGGATCTGTGCATCGACGTCTTTGTCCTCTTGATCCTGCCACATGCCGAATGCCGGATTACGTTGTGCGGCCGGTTCGGTCATGCCGGATTGTAGCGATACGCCGGGACCCGACAGGCGGGCGCAGGGCTTACCGCGATACGTGATCTCCACGATTTCGCCGCGCTCGATGGCGGCAAGTAGCAACCGGGTGTTGAGACGCAGATCTTTGACGGTGGCATGCATAGGATTCCAACCTTGCCGTGAAAACTTCGCTATGATGGGTTACATTGTGAAGTGTAACTTCAGTCGAGTGAATTGGCCAGTCCATTGGCTCCAGGGAGCTGGTGGGAATGTTTTAACGGTCTCTGCAGTCCTCTTATTTTTCGCATTAAGAGCGTATATTTCTCGCATTAAGAGGTTGTATTTTTCGCGATCAAGGAAGCTTCCGATCGGCTGAAGCCCGGTGAAACCGGGCGGTTCCTGCTGACGGGTTCAGCGGACATCTTCCGCTCGGCCCGGGTGCAGTAGGCGTTGCCCGGACACATGGCGCGACTGGAACTGTACCCCCTGTCACTACGTGAGCTGGCCGGGCGTTGCGGCAACCTGCTGAAGTACGCCAGTGCGGGTAATGACCTGGAGCTGGATGATCGGCTCGTCAAGACCTGCACCGAAGTGCTGGAGTTGATGTTCATCGTCCACCGGGTCCCTTCCTGGAGAAAGAATCGCGCCAAGCGCGAGGCGGAGTGACCGGCGTGGTCTTCTGCACGGGGCGGGAAGTGCTGCCGTTCCATGATGGCGATCTGCAG
>JAWLFN010000324.1:0-2500 GCA_041685555.1 Gammaproteobacteria bacterium
TGTGCAGCGATCACGCCGTCAGAGTCTGGCGCAGCGACTGCGTGCCTATCAGCCGGTGCATGACGCCCGCATCGAGCCGGTCATGGAAGGCCAACTGAGCCGCGTCGTGGGGCTGACGCTGGAAGCGGTCGGGTGCCGGGTCTCCCTTGGCAGTCGCTGCCTGATCGGTCATGACGAGGGCAGCATGATCGAGGCGGAGGTGGTCGGCTTCGATGGACCGCGGATTTTCCTGATGCCCCTGACCGGCATCGCCGGCCTGCAGCCCGGCGCTCGTGTCATCCCGGCCCCCGAAACCGCCCGGTTGAGGGTCGGCCCGGGCCTGCTGGGACGGGTGCTGGACGGATTCGGGCAGCCCATCGATGGCCGGGGCGCCCTGCACCTGGAGAACAGCCAGGTGGTACCGGAGCATACCCATATCAACCCACTGTCGCGCCAGCCCATCCGCCAGCCCCTGGACGTCGGCATCACCGCCATCAATGCCCTGCTCAGCGTTGGCCGCGGCCAACGTATCGGACTGTTTGCCGGCAGTGGCGTGGGCAAGAGTGTGCTGCTGGGGATGATGACCCGCTTCACCGAAGCCGACATCATTGTGGTCGGACTGATCGGTGAGCGAGGCCGCGAGGTCAAGGAATTCATCGACGACATCCTCGACGAAGAGGGCCTGCGACGCTCGGTGGTGGTGGCCTCGCCCGCCGACGACTCGCCCCTGATGCGTCTGAACGCGGCCGTGCTGACCACGCGCATCGCCGAGGGTTTCCGCGAACAGGGTCACAACGTGTTGCTGCTGATGGACTCACTGACCCGCTATGCCATGGCTCAGCGCGAGATAGCCCTGGCCATCGGCGAGCCGCCGGCCACCAAGGGTTATCCTCCCTCGGTATTCGCCCGGGTGCCCCAGCTGGTCGAGCGGGCCGGCAATGCCGATCACGGCGACGGTTCGATCACCGCCTTCTATACGGTGCTTACCGAGGGGGATGATCAACAGGATCCGGTGGCCGACTCCGCGCGAGCCATCCTGGACGGACACGTGGTGCTGTCCCGTGCGCTGGCCGAGCAGGGTCACTACCCGGCCATCGACATCGAGGCCTCGATCAGCCGGGTCATGCCCGCCGTGGTGACCGAACAGCATCTGGAGCTGGCCCGCCTGTTCCGTCGCACCTGGTCCACCTACCAGCAGAACAGCGATCTGATCAGTGTCGGAGCCTATAACAGCGGTACCGATCCGGAGATCGATCTGGCCATCGAACGCATGCCCCATCTGCGGCAGTTCCTGCAACAGGGGCTGCGAGACAAGGTCGGCTTCGACGAGGCGGCCGCCCGGTTGCACCGGGTGGTGCAGCCGGTATGGCAGAAGCAGCAGGCTGTCAGCAACGCAACCGGAGCTTCCGATCGCAAGGTCACCCGACTGCAGAACGCGCCCGGGCGCCATCCGTCCGGCCAGACTGAACCGTCCGCCCGCTCCGGTACCTCCTGATGAACCGTGTGCAACGACTGCAACCGGTACTGCGGCTGGCGGACCGGGAGGTGCAGAAGGCGGCCCGCGCGCTGGCCACCATGCAGCAACGGCTGCAACAGGAACAGGACAAGCTGGCGCAATTGCAGGGGTATCAGCAGGAATACCACGAGATGCTGTTGCGGGACGGGCGCGGTGGTGTCAGCGCGGCCCGGCTGCAGTTGATCAGCCGGTTCAGCAGCAACCTTGATCATGCCATGGAGCAACAACAACGACAGATTGCCGTGGTGCAAGGGCAGCTCGACCAGGTGCGCGAGCACTGGCGCGAGAAGGACACTCGCCACCGCCAGCTGGAGAAAATGATGCAACGCATTGACCGGCAGGAAGAGGCGCAACGGGCGCGCGTCGAGCAGCGCAACCATGACGAGTTCGCCCGGCGCCAGGCCGTGCTGAATCGTCGTCGCGGTCCGTGACTGTCTCCGCATGGCCCACTAGCCCAATGGCCTGGCAAGGCTCTTGCAATGAGGATCGGTACCAAGGATTGTCACAGGAAACCTGATGATGCAAGACCTCGCCCAACTGCCTGTCGTCCTGCTGCCCGCCAGCAGCGGCGGTCGCTCCAGTGCCGCATTGTTCCAGGGGCTGAGCGCTTCGGCGGAAGCACCGCCGCCGGGGCAGGGCAGCCGAGGCGAGTTTGCCAGTCAACTGGCCGGTGTCGTGGATCGCGGCAGCGCACTGCCACCGGACGGACAGAATTTGCCACTGCGGCAACCGTCTCTGCCGGAGCCCCTTCACTCCCCTGAACCCGTCGTGCCGGACCAGACATCCGCCGCGCCCCCGCCAGGATGGGGCGAGGAGGGGACGCAGCCACTGGCATCGGCATCACGGCAGCCGACCGTGCGGATGGAATCCGCAATGTCAGCGGTGGGGGCGGATTCACTGAATCTTCTTCAGGTGCCGGAGCCGCCCGCGTTGCAGAACCAGGCGCCGATGCCGGAGACCCTTCGCTCCACTGATCCCGGCGCGCCAGGCCAGCCATCCGGTGCG
>JAWLFN010000089.1:0-10238 GCA_041685555.1 Gammaproteobacteria bacterium
CGCAAGAGTCTGGTCAGTGATTCTATCTGCCTTGGATAGCGGGGCCGGCAGTTGCCGGTCATCAGCCTGTGGGGCTTTTTCCCGTTTGTCCCCACGGACATGATCGTCTACGTCTGCAGTGTCCTGCGAATCCGTCTCTGGAAGACATTGCTGGGGGTATCCATTGGAGAAGGGGTCATCTGTGCCATCTACATCTTCGGCGGGGCGATGAGCCTGCAGATGATCCTGCAGAACATGGTACCGACCTGAAGCATGAAAAAGCGCGCTGCCACAATCGTGACAGCGCGCTTCCCATAACGGGGAACTGATCCCTAAATCAGGGCAGCAGTCGGGGAATGAAACGGGTCATGCCCTGGATGGGGCCGACCTCTCCCGCATAGATGTTGCCCTCGTCATCCACCGTCACGCCTTCACCCATGGAACCGGAGCCACCCATGCCGGACGGCCGTGCGGAGATATGCTCCGGGATGAAGTACCAGACTTCACCACTGCTGGCGCTGCCAATACGCAGCCCCTTGCGCCAGCCTGGATTGTAGTTCTCGTCGGACTCCGAATCGATGGCGTACAATACATCATCGTCATCGATGAACAGTCCACTGATCCGGCTGAACTGATACCAGGTATCCAGGTGGTTGCCTTCCTGGTCGAAGATCTGGATACGACGGTTGCCACGGTCGGCCGCAAAGATCCGGCCCTGTGAATCCATGGCGAGCGCATGGGGCGAACGCATCTGTCCATCTTCATAGCCCCACTCGCCCCAGCTCTTGACGAATGTGCCATCCGGCGCCCATTTGGAAATGCGGCTCAGCGAACGCGGGGTACCCGGCTCGTCGATGAACTGCGCCGTATGGGTTTCGGAGATGTAGATATAACCGTCCGGCCCGACCAGCACATCATTGGGCTCGGTGAGATGGGTCGGCGGGTCTCCCATCTCGCCGGGCGTGCCGATCACCAGTTCCACTTCTCCCTCGGGACTGAACTTGACCACCTGGTGCCCCAGGTCCGTTGCCTCGGGATATTCCTCGAGTTCATTCTCGTTGGCGCCGCGCGCATCGGCCACCCAGACATTGCCCTCCTCGTCGACCTCCATGCCGTGCGGCCAGGCGAGCACTCCGGCGCCAAAGGCTTCGACCGTATTGCCTTCCGGGTCGAGTTTCACGATCGGATCCACATCGGCTCCGACACAGGAGTTGGCGCCGCAGCGGTCGCCCGCCCAGATGTGCACACCGTCCACATCCACGTGCACCGCGCTCACCGAACCCCATTCACGGCCGTCGGGCAGTTCGCCCCAGTCGCGGTCCGTCTCATAGGGATTGGGCAGATGGTTGATCGGCTCCACATCGGCATGCTCCTCCGGGCCGGTCGCCCCCGGTTGCGCGAAGGCGCCACCAGCTCCCAGAGCCAGGGCACAGCCGGCGCCCGCCAGCAACACAGAAACAGAAATCCTGTTCATCTTTCACCTCATCAGATCGTCATGGAAATCAGGATGTGTAAAGTGTACCGGGGCACGAGTCTTGTCAAGGGAAGGCCCGTCAAAGTTCGACGATGTGCCCGCCGCTTGCGATGGCATCCTCCCGGTCGTGCGTGACCAGCAAGGCCGGCACGCCGGCGCGGCGGATCCGGTCAAAGACATACTGCCGCATTTCGCCGCGCAGGGTTGCGTCCAGGCTGGAAAACGGCTCATCCAGCAGAATGGCCCGGGGCTCGGCGGCCAGGGTCCGCAGTAACGCCACCCGGGCCTTCTGCCCCCCCGACAGCGTCTGCGGACCACGTGGACCGAAACCTTCCAGGCCAGCATCGCGCAACAGCGCCTCCACCTTCTCCCGGCGATCGGCATGGTGGCGCGGCACACCGAACAGGACATTGCCCGCCACGCTCAGGTGCGGAAACAGCAGGGCATCCTGGAACAGCAGACCTACCTGACGCTGCTCCGGTGGCAGACCATCCAGGTCCCGGCCATCAAGCTGTACGCACCCACCGGTGCGGAATACCGGGTCCAGCGTACCGGCAATACAGGACAGCAGCGTCGACTTCCCCGAGCCGGATGGCCCCATCACTGCAAGGACCTCCCCTGGTCTGACCCGTGCATCCAGTCGCAGCAGCACCGTGTCATTCAGAGCAATCTGCAAGTGATCCAGTTTCAGTCCTTTCATGGGCGGATCCTCCGGGTCCTTCTCATCAGCAATGCGGGCAGCCCCAGCGCCAGGGCATAACCGACGGCCGGCAGCACCGCCTGAGTCAGGGCGAAGGCTGCCACAATACGTCGGTCACCACCAGAAGCCAGCGCCACCGCCTCGGTGGTGACCGTGGTAACGCGTCCCGCGCCCAACAACACGGTGGGCAGATACTGACCGATGCTGACCGCGAAACCGACCGCCGCCGCGGTCAGACAGGGCGCCATCAACATCGGCAGACGCACCCTGAAGAATGCCCGGTCCGGGGAAGCACCCAGGGTCCGCGCCAGCTGGATCCAGCGAGGGTCCATGCGGCGATACGACTCGGACAGGGACAGATACACGTATGGCAGAACGAACACCAGGTGACCAAGTACCACCGAGGCCAGCCCCGGCTGAATGCCCAGGAGAGCCTGCAGCATCACCAGCCCGAACAGAAATGCCACCGCCGGTACGATCAGTGGCAGATACAGAGCCCGTTGCGGCAACCGCGTCGCGCGCAGCGGCGAACGAGCTCCGTTCTCCAGCCAGCCCAGCACCAGCAACACGCTGAGCAACGTGGCCACCACCCCCACCAGAGCGGCATTCCTTAGCGGATCACCCAGCAACAACACGGCACGCTCCCAGGTAGTCATGGTCCACTGCCCGGGCCAGTTGGCGGGAAAACTCCAGAATCCGGCAAACGACCAGATCAGCAGCCCGAGCAATCCCGACGCCGCCAGCAAGACAGTCAGCATTACACCCACCAGCCCTGCGCCTGACCACCATCGGTCAGCGCAACGCCGCCCGCCGCTGACCAGCCATCCGGCACTGATCCCGGTCACCAGCCGCTCGCCCAGCCACCAGACCGACAACGCCCCGACCGTGACCAGCACCTGCAACAAGGCTCCGGCCGAGGCCATGAATCGCATGTCGAGGCGCGGATCATTCAACCAGCCCAGCACCGCCACGCTCAGCGGCGGTGGACTGGTGGGCCCGAGGATCAACCCCACATCAACGGCAGCGGAGGCATAGGCAATCACCGCGTAGACGGGCAGCCGGATCAACGGATACAACGCGGGAAACACCGCTCTGAACCAGCCGGCCATGGGAGCATAGCCCAGACTGCGGGCCAATCGCATCCGGTCACCGGCATGACACTGCCGCAGGGCCGCCAGCGTCACCAGGAACAGGAATGGCACCTCCTTGACCACCAGTCCCGCCATCATGCTGAAGCCCCAGACGTCATTGACGATCAGCAGGTCCGGAGGCTGCTGCCAGCCACTCAGCCAGGGCGAGACCCATCGGGCCAGCAGGCCGGAGGGTGCGATCAGGAACATCAGCGCCAGCGCAGCGGCGGCATGTGGCACGGAAAGCAGGGGGGACAGGCAGCGTTCCACGGCCCGGAAGGCGCGGGTGCCACTCCACCCGGCAACGAACAGCGACACAATGGCCAGCGACACCGCCGTGGTCAGCAGCCCACTGACCAGGCTGATGATCACCATCCGGAACAGCCCCGGCTGTTCCGACAGCTGCCTCCAGGCATGGAAGCCGGGCGTATCACCGCCCAGCGCGGGCAACCAACCGAATGCCGGCAGTACGATGCCGGCCAGACCGGCCAGCACGGGACCGGCCAGCACCACCAACACCAGCCAGGGACTGATGTGCACCCAGGCAGATAGCGGCTTCATTGCACCCCGTATCGCTCCAGCCACAATCGTTCCAGTGCCAGCGTCCAGTCCGGATGCGGCTCGGGAACCGGTGCTCCGAGCTCATCGGGCGCGAGGGTGGCCGGACCCGGCAACAGATCCCGGAACCGGTCCCGATCGGCGGGATTCAGCCGATCCATGGATAACACGGTGTTCCCACCGGCGCCCTCGGGGTCCTGCTTCCTCAGTTGTGCTTCCGGGGACAGCAGGAAATTCGCCAACACCATCGCGCCAGCCTTGTGGCTGGCGTTGTAGGGTATGGCCAGAAAATGGACGTTGCCGATGGTCCCTTCATCCATGACGTAACTGTCCACGCTGGGCGGTAGCTCATAGTTCAACAAGCCGGTGGTCGCCTCATTGATATTGAAGGACAGGGCCAGGTCGATTTCTCCATCGCCCATCATGCGGCGCAGCTGCGACCCGCCACCGGGAAACACTCGGCCCTGTCGCCACAGGTGCGGGTGCAGCTGATCGAGAAATGCCCAGAGAGGTCGGGTGGCGCCAACCACATCGGTCTCCTCATCGATCGGCCCGTAGAACAATTCATCCTGTCCTCTCAATTCCAGCAGAGCCTGTTTCAGAAAGGTCGTTCCCAGAAAATGATCGCCACGTGGATACGTGAAACGCCCGGGATTCGCACTGACCCACTCCAGCAATGCCGGCATGCTTCGGGGCGGTTCAGGAAGTCGCGCCGCGTCATGATAGAAGATCACCTGGGACTTACCCCACGGCGCCTGGTATCCCTCCACCGGGACCGTGAAGTCCTCGCGCACGGCCGGATTGTTGTCCGGATCGGTCAGCGGGAAATTGGGTAGCGACTCCGCCCAGGGACCGAACAGCAGGTCTTCCCGCTTCATGGCCGCGAAATTCTCGCCATTGATCCAGATCAGGTCCACGGCGCCGTTGCGATCACGCCCCGCGGCCTTCTCCGCCAGCACACGCGATACGGCCTCGGCCGTGTCCGACAGTTTCACATGCACGACTTCCACGTCGAAACGGGACTCCAGTTCGCGGGCCGCCCAGGCAATGTGATCATTCATGCGCGGCTCGCCACCCCAGGCATTCCAGTACACCGTCTGTCCCCCGGCTTCTTCCAGCACGCTGTCCCAGTCATCCGGGTCGGGCTGCGCCGTCGACAGGGCCGGCGTAAACAGCAACACCATCATCAACCGGAAGGAGATCTTCCACTCACGTCTCACAGGCAACTCCTTTCATGCCCTGGACCGGAACAGGATGGCATCGCGCTGGCCGGGACTCGCCGCCAGCCGCTCGGCCCGCAATTGCGCCAGCTGTGGCCCCAACACCTGTCGGTGGAAAGCATCACAACCGATGCACAGGTTGCGATAGGGTCGGCCACTGGCCGTGCTGGTTGCGCTGGCGTCCACGAAGTCCTCGACCGACCAGCCCTGCGTCAGCCCCATCCGCTCCGGTCGACCGGCGTTGATGGCTTCGAACACAGGGTGTCCGACCAGGCTGTCCAGAATCGAGAGCAACGGCTCCTCGACCAGATTGCCCAGCGGGGCTTCGGTCTTCAGGCAGCAGGGATAGACATCACCGGTGGGATCGATGGACACTTCCGAGCCACTGTAGGCGTATTCGAGAAAACCCAGTCCGCCGGACCAGGCATTGCAGAAATTGTCAGCCAGCGTGGCCGTGGACAGATCATTTTCCCAGGCCCGCCCGCGAGGCCAGAGCTTGCCGATCCAGGCCTCCTCGGTGGCCCCGAAGAAACCATAATGAGGTCCCGGAGTATGCCGATCCGCACCCGCCGGGGTCACGCCCGCCGCTTTCAACCATCGGGTCAGGCGGTCCTGCAGCGGCTCCCTTTTGCTGCCCTCCATGCCCACGTGATAATCATCCATGCCGGCGATGGAGATCATCCAAACCCGCCTCGCCAGCAATTCGTCAATGATCTTTTCGGTCAACAGATCGCCCGTGGTCTGGATCACCAGCTGCACGCCCCCATTGTCACGATAACGCTCATCAAGACGCTCCAGAGTCGGATACAGGATCCGTTCACGCACCGGGTCGGTCAGCACCTCACCACCGGACAGGATGATCCGCCCGGTCTTTTCCACATACTGCCCGTGTTCATCCACCTCGTTCCGATCCAGATAGGTCATACGTTCCGGCAGATGATCGATGATACGCGGGGCATTGCGCTCCGCTTCGGAGACCACCGCCTCCAACTCGTCCCGGACGTAGGGATGGAACCGGCTTTCATAACAGTGCTTGCAGCGACGGTGGCAATGCCAGCACAACACGTAATAGATAGACTCCATGCTCAACCTCGTACTGTCTGCGATCCGGCCTTCGCCGTGACGGATTCTGTGAGACGCTCTTCACAATGGACCGTTACGCTGGTATGCCACATTCATCGGCACAGCCGCTCGACCGCCTCGTCGTACTCCCGCCACAGCTGCGCCACACGCTCGGCAGCCGGAACGATCTCGCGCACCGATCCTATGCCCTGGCCACTGCCCCAGATATCCTTCCAGGCCTTTTTACTGTCACCTCCGCCAAAGTCCATCTTGCTGGGGTCGCTTTCCGGCAGATCATCCGGGTCCAGCCCGGCCGCGCTGATGCTGCCACGCAGGTAGTTGCCGTGCACGCCGGTGAACAGGTTAGTGTAGACAATGTCGTCGGAGCTGCCGTCCACGATCATCTGCTTGTAGGCCTCCGCGGCCCGGGCCTCCTCGGTGGCAATGAACGCGGAACCGATATAGGCGAAATCGGCGCCCATCGCCCGCGCCGCCAGCACCGCCCCACCGGTCGCCATGGCCCCGGACAGTGCGATCGGACCATCGAACCACTCGCGGGCTTCCTGGATCAGTGCGAACGGGCTTTTATCGCTGGCATGCCCACCGGCGCCGGCCGCGACACAGATCAGACCATCCGCGCCCTTGTCGATGGCCTTGTGTGCAAAGAAGTTGTTGATCACATCGTGCAGGACCACACCCCCCCAGCCGTGAACCGCCTGATTGACCTCCGCGCGGGCACCGAGGCTGGAGATGACAATCGGCACCCGGTACTTTTCGCACAGGGCCATATCGTGTTCCAGCCGGTCATTGCTGCGGTGTACGATCTGGTTGATGGCGAACGGGGCGGCCGGGTTGTCCGGATGGGCACGGTTGTGGGCTTCCAGCTCCTCGGTGATCTCCGCCAGCCAGTCATCCAGCTGCTCGGCCGGGCGGGCATTCAATGCCGGCATGGCACCGACGATGCCGGCCTTGCACTGGGCGATGACCAGTTTCGGATTGCTGATGATGAACAAGGGTGCGCCAATGACGGGAAAAGGCAGATCCTGCAGCACCGGTGGCAATGTCGACATGGAGGCTCCTGTGACTGTGATGGACGAAGCGGTGACCGGGTGCGACCCCGGCCGACGGAACAGCGCCAGAACATGTACCGGCACTGACGGATTGTCAAGCCCGTGACGAGGTGATCGTCACATCCAGCGGTGGCATCGGACAGTCGATGAGTTCCGATAATGCCCTCAGCAGCGCCTGCTCCTCGGCCGTGGCCACCCCATCCGCGGCGATGCCGGCGGCGCAGGCCTTGAGTAGCCGCGGCTTGACCAGCGGTTTGAGTCGGGCCAGTCTATCGACAGCCTCGTCCAGTTGCTCCAGCGAAAGCCGCTCGACCGGCAACCGGGTCAGGGCTTCCAGCTCCAGTCCCTGCACGGCCTCGTCGAACGCCTCATCGGCGGTCCGGTCCGAGCCACCTGCATGCGCCAGCCAGGACAGCAGCACGGTCAATTCCTCCCTGACGGCGCCAAGCGCCAAGCGTCCGCCGCCCCGCCGCGTCCGGCGTTCGAATACGACATCCAGTTCATGAATCACGATCCGCTGCACGGCCCATCGGGACAGATCGCCATCAGTAGCCAGCGACTCCAACACCTGCAGATTGTCGCGGAACAACCCGTACTGCTCCAGCGACAGCTGCCGCAAGGCCGACAGGGCCACATGCACGAGGGCCAGGCGTTGCTCGGGTGAGGGCGTGTCGATCCGCAATTGCGCCAGCACCTCGTCATGGACTCCGCGGTCCGCTTTCCGTTGCAGGTGCAGCAACTGCGTACGCCGTACCTCGTCATCCCCGGCCAGCTGCAGGCGGTAGATCAGCGCCCTGGCCGCCCAGGGTTGATGGGCCGCCTGCAGCAATCGCGGTGGCAGACTCGCATGCAGCGCCCTGGCATGAGAGATCTCGTCCGGCCCGGGATTGCCGACGCGTCCCATGGCGGCTCCGGCCAGGATTGCCAGCGTGATCTCGCGGCGCTGATCGCCGCCGCCCGTCGGCCCGCCGGCTGGCGGCTCGGTTGCGCTCTGTTCCCGGGGCTCGGCGACCTCAAAGGATCCGTCCCAGTCCGGTTGCAGGCGCTGTATCCTTTTCTCCAGCGGGGGATGGGTGGCGAACAGGGCGTTGAACCCCTTCTTTACGCCGTTGCCGAACAGGGCATGGCTGATTTCCGAGGCGCCCGGGTTTTCCAGCACCGACCCCTTCGCATCGCCACCGATACGCTTCAGCGCACCCGCGATGCCCCGGGGATTCCTCGTGTATTGCACCGCCGAGGCATCCGCCAGGTACTCACGCTGGCGACTGACCGCGGATTTGATCAGGTTGCCGAAAAAGGTGCCGGCGAAACCGATCACCACCAGCCCCAGTCCCAGAAAGATGATCTGTCCACCGTTACGGGATCGGCGGGAGAAAGCGGCACTGCGCATCAGGTAGTAGCCCATCAACCCCAGCACCATGATGCCGTAGAGGATGCCGATCAACCGGATGTTGAGCCGCATGTCCCCATGCAGGATATGGCTGAACTCATGGGCGATCACGCCCTGCAGCTCATCCCGCGAGAGCTTGCGGATGGCGCCACGGGTCACACCGATCACCGCATCGGATGGTGAATAGCCGGCGGCGAAGGCGTTGATGGCTTCTTCTTCCATGACGTAAACGGGGGGCACCGGAGTCCCGGAGGCAATCGCCATCTCCTCGACCACGTTCAGCACCTTCTTCTCGTCCGGATCGTTGTTGCCGTCGACCAGCAGCCGGGCCTGCATCATCTCGGCCACTTTGGCGCCGCCGCCGGACAGACTGGAGATCTTGTACAGACTTCCCAGTGCCACGACACCCACCACGGCCAGACTGATCCAGACAAAGGCACGCCAATCCAGGCGCTGTAAAAGATCAGTCGACCCGGTGGCCATCGGGGAACCGCTGGCGGGGTCCGCCTGCATGAACCCGAGGGTCAGCATGACCAGCAGGTTGGTGATGGCCACCAGGCTGACGATGGCCAGCAGGAACAGGACGACCAGTTTCAGCGTATTGCGGCGCGCCACTTCCTGGGATTCGAAAAAATCCATGATAGCACCCCGTTCAGAATGAGACGTCAGGCGCCTGCTGGATTTCCTCGCTGTCCTCGAACTCCAGCAGGGCGGCATCCTCGCCATGGCCAAACAGCCCGGCCACCGCGATCGTCGGGAAGGACTGGCGGTAGGTATTGTAGGTCATGACCTGGTCATTGTAGGCCTGCCGGGAGAAAGCCACCTTGTTCTCGGTGGATGTCAGCTCCTCGCTGAGCTGCATCATGTTCTGGCTGGCCTTCAGGTCGGGATAGGCTTCCATGACCACATTCAGGCGGCCCAGCGCGGAAGAGAGTGCGCCCTCTTTCGCGGCCAGATCCTTCATCGCCCCCGGCTCACCCGGATGGGCGGCGGCGTTCTCCAGGCCTCCGGCGGCTGCGTTGCGCGCTTCGGTCACGGCCTGCAGGGTTTCCCGCTCATGACTGAGGTAGCCCTTGGCGGTCTCGACCAGGTTGGGAATCAGATCGTGGCGACGCTTGAGCTGCACCTCAATCTGGGCAAAGGCGTTCTGGTAACGATTGCGCAGGCTGACCAGGCGGTTGTAGACCGCGATGGTATAGAGCACCAGCACCGCAATGATGACCAGAACAATGATCAACGTCATGTCCATGGCAGGGTTCCTTCTCGATCTCTGTATAAGGGGCTTCCAGTATGCACGAAACAGGGCCCGCAGTCAGTCCGGCAAGGCCCTGTCAGCCCTCTCTGCGCACCGCCGGGCAACGCGCCAGGTAACGGTCCAGCGCATTGGCAAAATTACGCTTGTCGGTCTCGGTCAATGAAGGCGGGCCACCAGACTGGATGCCACTGCCGCGCAGCGTCTCCAGGAAGTCCCGCATGTTGAGCCGGGAACCGATGGTGCCGGCCGTGTAGATCTCGCCGCGGGGACTGATGACCTCCGCGCCCTTGTCCAGCAGCTCGGCCGCCAGCGGAATATCGGCGGTCACCACCAGATCGCCGGAGCCCACCCCGCGCACGATTTCATTGTCGGCCTCATCAAAGCCGGAACTGACCACCAT
>JAWLFN010000005.1:0-21746 GCA_041685555.1 Gammaproteobacteria bacterium
CGAATACGGTCTGTGGACCTTCACTGCACATGTACTCGATGGCATCCTGGTCCCCGATGTAGTCCGAACCCTTCACCGTGTCATACATGTGCCAGCGCCAGTCATCATTCGGGTCGTCACTGGCGATGGCGCAGGTGATTCCACCCTGGGCGGACACCGTGTGCGAGCGGGTCGGGAAAACCTTGGTGATGACTGCGGTGTTATAGCCGGACTGCGACAGCTCCAGTGCCGCCCGCATGCCCGAGCCGCCTCCACCGATGACAATGGCGTCAAAGCTCAGCGTACGCATACCACTCATTTAGTTTCCCCACAGAATCTGAATACCCCAGACGAGGTAGATGAAAATCAGGATGACGCAACCAGCCTGGAACAACAGCCGCACAGCCGTAGCCGCCCGGCCCAATGCCATACTGGTCAGATAATCAGTGGAAATCGTCCACATCCCCACCCACGCGTGAGCGCACAATGACAGTAGCGCCAGCAGCGTGGCAATGCGCATCCAGGTTGTCCCGAACAAGGCCGCCCACGTGGCGTAGTCGAGATCCGGCGTCAGCAGTAGCCAGCCCAGCAGGCCGATCGTATAGGCCCCCAGGATGATGGCGCTGAAACGCTGAATGACCCAGTCATAGAGACCATTGCGGCCCAGACTGGTGACACTGCTTACATGATTTACCATACCCACACCCCCGCAAGCACGATACTGATGACAGAAAGGACGACAACCAGTACGGCGCCGTTACGTCCACCCTGCAGCGTTTCACCGATACCCGCATCCATGAGCAGATGACGTATGCCGGCGATCAGATGGAAAAGCAACCCCGCGAGCACCGCCCATACCAGCAGCTTGACCGCTAGCAGATCCAGCCATTGCTGGGCGCGATCGAAACCCTGTTGGGAGGACAATGATTCGGAAAGTAGCCACAGCAGCACCGCAGTGCCGGCAAACAGTACTACGCCGGTTATACGATGCAGGATCGAAGTGATCGCGGGCAGCGGGAAATGGAACTTGGTCAGGTCGAGATTTACGGGTCTGTTATCTTTCACTGGTAGCCGATTCTGTTGCAGCCCTGCGCACAGGACCTGGTTAGCGATACCGGTCAGGGCCTGAACAGCCGGCCTGCAACCTGTGCAAGGCGGAGTGAACCACTGACCAACCGTCGGAAACCGGCACATCGAGGTGCGGACAAAGGCGCTGACCTGATGCCGGATTTTCCAGCTCTCAAGCGACGTTACACAGTTGAGACCATGGGCAGCGAGTATAGTCGGAAGCCCCGCGAAATACAATATGAGCATGCGACTCAACGCACACAAATGACAATGCATTGTCACTCTTGTAAAAAATATACAGGAATGGATCTCCCAGCACGACTTTATGATAGAGTATCGGGCTCATCAAACATCAAATAATCGCCTTTAGCACAACAGGAATCAGCCATTCAGGAGTTTTTTATGAGTGAAAAGAAAGCCCGTCTGACCGTTGAGGGAGTCGATCAGGCGATCGAGCTTCCCATGCACGAGGGCACGCTGGGCCCCGAGGTTGTCGATGTCCGCGGTCTGACCGCCAAGGGCCTGTTCACTTTCGATCCGGGCTTCGTTTCCACCGCCTCCTGCGAGTCCGCCATCACCTATATTGATGGAGCCGAAGGCACCCTGCTACACCGGGGCTATCCAATCGAGCAACTGGCCGAGCATTCCGACTACCTGGAAACCTGCTATCTGCTGCTGAACGGTGAATTGCCCGACGATTCACAGAAAGCGGAGTTCAACGACAGCATCCGCTACCACACCATGGTCCACGAGCAACTCTATAACTTCTTCAACGGCTTCCCCCGAGATGCACATCCCATGGCCATCATGGTCGGCGTGGTCGGCGCCCTGTCCGCTTTCTATCATGACACCATCGACATTGATGATCCGGAGCACCGCAGACTGGCGGCCCACCGCCTGATCGCGAAAATGCCGACCATTGCGGCCATGACCTACAAGCACAGCATTGGTCAGCCGTTCATGTATCCGCGCAATGACCTCAACTATGCGGAAAACTTCCTGCACATGATGTACAGCACGCCCTGCGAGGAGCCGGACATCAATCCTGTACTGGCCAAGGCCATGGACGTGATCTTCCTGCTGCACGCCGACCACGAGCAGAACGCATCGACATCGACAGTGCGTCTGGCCGGCTCCACCGGCGCCAACCCGTATGCCTGCATCGCCTCCGGCATTGCAGCGCTGTGGGGGCCCGCGCATGGCGGCGCCAACGAAGCCGTGCTCGAGATGCTGCACGAGATCGGTGACGAGAGCGAAATCGAAAAATATATTGCCAAGGCCAAGGACAAGGATGACCCCTTCCGTCTGATGGGCTTCGGTCACCGCGTCTACAAGAACTTCGACCCGCGCTCTCGCGTGATGCGCAAGATCTGCGACGACGTCCTGGCCGAGCTGGGCCTGGAGAACGATCCGCTGATGCGCATGGCCCGCAAGCTGGAGAAAATCGCCCTGGAAGATGAGTACTTCATCGAGCGCAAACTCTATCCCAACGTCGATTTCTACTCCGGCATCATCCTGAAGGCCATCGGCATTCCCACCAGCATGTTCACCGTCATCTTCGCTCTCGGCCGCACGCCCGGCTGGATTGCACACTGGAACGAAATGCTCAGCGGGCCGATGAAGATCGGTCGACCACGCCAGTTGTACACAGGCAACACCAAGCGCGACTACCCCGCACGGTAAAGCGGGACCGGAAAAGCGGGACTGTCCCGCTTTTCCTTGCCGCTCTGCCCGAGAGGCGCTCCCTGGACAGGGTGGCGCCTTTTTTTGGCCTGGAGATCGCGGATACAAAAAAGGCATGAGTCATCTGGGTGAACTCATGCCTTCCCATACATGGAGGAGGATTCTGCGGGAATTTGGTGGAGCTAATCGGGATCGAACCGATGACCTCAACGCTGCCAGCGTTGCGCTCTCCCAGCTGAGCTATAGCCCCGAAAGTCCGCGCATTTTAGGCATCCGGAAGGGATCTGTCAATCGCTTGAGAGAATTCCCTGTAAGTTTTTTCCAGGCGTTTCGCTTCTTTTTTAGAGACTCCACCCAACACTTCCATGGCATGCCGGATTCTTGCCCGAGTGACGTCCAGCCCCAGAATCGCAATGGCATCGATCACGGACACCGATACGGCTTTTCCCGTGATGGCGAGGAACAACGGAAACAGCGCATCCCGGATTTTCAACTCCATGAAATCCGCCAGTACCTGGCAGCGATGCTCGACAGCATCGCGACTCCAGTCGTCCCCGATGTCCTCGAATGCCCAGAGGGCCAGTTGCAATACATGACGACACTGAACCTCGTCCAGCTTCTTGTGCTCGAACTGACCTCGCTCCAGCGGTACGATGCCATACAGCATGAATCCCGCCAGTGGCGCCACGTCACAGAAACGCTCCACACGGCTGCGTATCAATGGCAACAACTGCGCCATGCGTGACTCATCAAACGCCCAGCGAGCATACGCCTCGGCAAACTGCTCGTCATCCAGGTTCTCCCGGATATACTTGCCGTTAAGCCAGTTCAGTTTCTCGATGTCGAACACCGGCCCGCCCAGGGAGACCCGATTGATGTCGAAATGTTCGACCATTTCCTCGACACTGAACTTCTCGCGTCCGTCCGGCATGGTCCAGCCCATCATGCCAAGGTAATTGACCAGAGCGTCCGGAAGATAGCCCATGTCGCGATAGTAATTGATACTGGTGGGGTTCTTGCGCTTGCTCAGCTTGCTCTTGTCCGGATTACGCAGCAGCGGCATGTGGCTGAACACCGGGGGCTTCCAGCCGAAGTACTGGTACAGCAGCAGGTGCTTGGGCGTGGAATTGATCCACTCCTCGCCCCGGATCACATGCGAGATACCCATCAGGTGATCATCGACGACATTGGCAAAATGATAGGTGGGCAGGTGGTCGGACTTCATCAGGATCTGCATGTCGATCTGCTGCCACTGGATCGATATCTCACCACGCAACATGTCGTCAAACCGGCATTCGCCCCCCTCCGGAATCCGCATGCGGATGACGTGCGGCGCTTTCTCCTCCAGCTTCCGATGAATCTCGTCCTCACTCAGATGCAGACAATGCCCGTCGTAACGCGTCGTCTCCTTGTTCGCCTGCTGCTCGGCCCGCAATTGCGCCAGCCGCTCCCCCGTGCAGAAGCACCGGAAGGCATGCCCGCTCTCCAGCAGTTGACCGATGTGTTCCCGATAGATATCGCTACGCTGACTCTGTCGGTAGGGCCCGTGGTCACCGCCGATATCCGGCCCCTCGTCCCAGTCCAGACCCAGCCAGCGCAGTGAGTCGAGGATGTCACGTTCGGAGCGCGCCGTGCTGCGGGCCTGGTCAGTATCCTCGATGCGCAGAATGAACTCTCCGTCGTGCTGATGCGCAAAACAACGATTGAACAGCGCGATGTAGGCGGTACCGACATGCGGATCACCGGTCGGAGACGGGGCGATTCGGGTTCTGACGCGAGTCATGAGTATCCTTGCGTTGTGAGTGAATGCGTGGGTGAGGATTATACGCCATGGGGCCAATGACGGTCATCCTCGTCACCCTGTATAATGCCGCCATGACCGAATTCACGATGCATGAACCCTACCGATTCTGTATAGCCCCGATGCTGGACTGGACCGACCGGCATGAGCGCTATTTCCTGCGCCTGCTGTCGCGCCATGCCCGCCTCTATACCGAGATGGTGACCACGGGAGCCCTGATTCACGGGGAGACACAGCGATTCCTGCAGTACGACCCCGCCGAACACCCGGTGGCGCTGCAACTCGGCGGCTGTGACCCCGACGAGCTGGCGTACTGTGCGCGACTCGCCGAACAGGCCGGCTTCGATGAGGTGAACCTGAACGTGGGCTGCCCCAGTGACCGGGTTCAGTCCGGTCGCTTCGGTGCCTGTCTGATGGCCGATCCGGGTCTGGTTGCGCGGGGCGTGGCGGCCATGCGACAGGCGTCCTCGCTGCCCGTCACCGTCAAGACCCGCATCGGCATTGATGATCAGGACAGCGACGAATTCCTGCAGCGCTTCATCGAACCGGTGGCCGATGCCGGATGCACACATTTCATGCTGCATGCCCGTTGCGCCTGGCTGCAGGGATTGAGCCCGAAGGAGAACCGCGATATTCCACCGCTGAACCGGGACCGCGTATTGCGGATGAAACGACGCTACCCGGCGCTGCGATTCATCATCAACGGTGGCATCACGACGCTGCAAGAGTGCCAAGATCTGCTGCAGTCCCTGGACGGGGTCATGCTGGGCCGGGAGATCTACCATAACCCATGGTTGCTGGCCTCGGTGGATGCAGCGCTGTTCGGTGAGCCACGGCAGGCACAAAGCCGCGGCGATGTTCTGCGCGCATTTCTGCCGTATGTGCGTCGCGAACTGGAGAACGGCACCGCCCTGCAGCACATGACACGGCATATACTCGGCCTGTATCGTGGCGTACCAGGCGGAAAACGGTTCCGGCGCCACCTCAGCGAACAGGCTCACAAAGCTGGCGCGGGTATCACCGTGCTGGAAGATGCCATTGCCATGACAGAACAGGAACCCTTCAGGGAGATCGCATGATCCAGAGCATACGCGAATTCTTTGAGCAGCGACTGGCGGCCCATACCGGCGAAACCGAGCAGGACCGCATCTGTCGAATCGAACTGGCCAGCGCTGCATTGCTGATGGAACTGATCAATACCGACCGACATGTGGACGAACGCGAGGAAGCCGAATTCACCGCGATACTGCGGGACACCTTTTCTCTGGATGAGAACACACTGGAGACACTGACGCGCCTGGCACACGAAGAAGCCCGACAGGCGACCTCGCTGTTCGAGTTCACGACCCTGGTCAATGACGGGTATGCCTATCCTGAAAAACTCCAGTTGATCGAGAACATGTGGCGCATAGCCTGGGCCGACGGGGAGCTGGACAAATACGAGGAACAGATGATCCGCCGTACGGCGGAACTGATCCACGTCAGGCACAGCGATTTCATCCGCATGAAGCTGCAAGTGCGAGACACGGATACCAACCCGGGCAATTGAAGCGGTCTCAGTCCCAGTCGCTCCAGGGATCACCCCCCGGAGTACTGCTGTCCATACCCTGACCATCCCGCACATCGTATGCACGCTGCTGCAGATACGCTTCACGCATGAAAATGTAGGGGTCTCCGTACATCATCCGATCCAGCTGCAGCGCATCCACGCGGGCATCGACCAATCGCAGGGCATGCAACGTATTGCGCGTACCCGGATCATCCGGCGACGACACCGGAGTCACTGCCATGTCGACACCGAATCCCAGGGTATCCCTGACCGTGCTGGGACCCACAAAGGGCATGACAAAATACGGTCCCGGACCCACACCCCAGTACCCCAGTGTCTGGCCAAAGTCCTCGTTGTGCTTCTCCAGTCCGACGTGTTGCGCCATATCCCACAACCCCGCCACACCGAAGACAGTATTCAACACGATACGGCCACCATCGGAGGCTGCCTCCGTCGCCTTGCCCTGCAACAGATTGTTGAGCAGGACATTGACATCGTTGAGATTGGAAAAGAAATTGCTCACCCCTTTTTTGGCCGGAGGCGGCACGACCTCGTCATAGCCCTTGGCCAGCGGTTGCATGAACCAGTCATCGAAAAGCTGGTTGAAAGCAAAGATATGCTGGTTCAGAGGTTCCCATGGATCTTCCACGGACTCCTGCGCCAATGCCACCGGTCCCGGAATCAGAAGCGCCATCAACGCAGCGCGCATCAACGGGCCAGGACGGAAAAAGGGAAAAATGCGGGTGTCAGTCACGTAATACCATCCTTTCACTGTGACATACAGGGACGCCATTGTCGCACAACAGCACTTCGCGGCCTATAGAGACCAGGGGATCTCTGTGAAACACAGCACAGCTACGTTACCAAAGCCCACCACGGATCATCACCGGACCGCCGGATCCCTGGCCTGATCGAGCCTACGCTGGAGACGTTTGTGCGATACCGTCCAGCGGGTGCCGAGCTGCTGCGCGAACAGGGACACGCGCAGTTCCTGTAACCACCACGGGAACTCCGGCAATGTCACGGCCACACTGTCCGGCAACTGCCGATACTGGCGCTGCAGGGAGTGCACCATCTCCATTCCCTCACGATCCCGTCCAGGCGCTCTGCGGAAACTCTCCAGCCGTATTCCGATGGCCTGCAGATAACGCGGATATTCCCGCAGCCATCCACCCGGCACAGAAGCGGGAAACGGCTCCGCCATCAATTGGTCGAGCTGCTCCGCAATATCTTCATACACTGCCCTTTCATCCGCACCGCTCACCGAATCCAGCGAACGACGGATATCGAACAACTGTCGGGCCAGCGCCTGTAGCCGGTTACGGCTCCTATCGGCGGCGTCGATCAAGGACGCTCGCCCCTGATCGAGCCAGCGACGAAACGCGTCTCCTGAACGGATATCACTGTGATCCGGATCGAAATGCTGCCGGTATACAGCGCGTGTCGCCTGTCGTGCGAACTGCTTCCAGTCCGGCGGGAAATACAGACCACACTCGCCGGGCAGCGCCTTCATCGACTTCTCGATGCTTTTCCGTTGCTGCGGAGTCCGAAGCAACAGCAGACGGATCAGCCCCTGTGTATGTTCCCTGCGTGCTTTCTCCGGTGCGCTGAAAAGCTCCACCGCCACTGAATCACCCTGGTCACTGAGACCCGGATAACGCTGCAATGTTACGCCCTGCTCGATGGTGACCTGTTCCGGCAGGGTGTCACAGTCCCAGTCACGCATGCCCCGCCGGACCAGCGGGTGGGCCGTTACCGCATCCGGGGCCGCCGTGTTGATACGGTCCGAAAACCGCCTGCGCAGCCGCTCTGGATCACTATCGGTGGCCAGCACCTTGCCCCTCTCGTCCAACAGGCGGATGGCCGGCAACAGGTGCGGCGGCAGTTCGACCGTCTCCAGATCCTCATCGCGAAGTTCAACTCCCTTGCGACGCATCGCTTCGCGCCGTATCAGCTGACGCAGCCCGAGACTACCCGGTGCGACTTCCTTCAGCATGGTTTCGACGAAATCAGGAACTGGAATGAACTGCTTGCGTAACGCCTTGGGAAGCCCCTTCAGCAAGGCGATACAACGATCCTTAACCAGTCCCGGCACCGCCCAGTCCAGGTCTTTCTCCTGCAACTGATCCAGTAGTGCCAGAGGAACATCGATGCTGGCGCCATCCTCCTCCCGACCCGGCGCGAAGCGATAACGCACCAACAGCGGATTGTCCTGGATGCTGGCGCGATCCGGGAAGTGCCGCTGGGTCTCCTCTGCCACATCGTCGCGCCGCAGATCATCACGACTCATGTGCAGGATGCGTTGCCTGTCCACATCCGCACGGCCGCACCAGCTCTCGAACTGTCGGGCGCTGTAGACCCGCTCCGGAACGCGTTGATCATAGAACGCGAACCTCTCTTCCTCGCTCACCAGAATATCCGGACGACGCAGCTTCTCTTCCTCTCGGCGGATTTCCGCCATCAATTTGCGGTTATCCGCCAGGAATCGCCTTCGGGTGCGCAGCTCTCCCTCCACCAGCGCTTCCCGGATGAATATCTGTCGACTGAGATGAGGATCGATCGGTCCGTAATGTCGACGTTTCTGTTCCACCAGAACCAGACCGAACAGACTGATCTTCTCAAAAGCAATCACCTGGCCACGTTTTTTTTCCCAGTGCGGTTCCTGGTATTCACGTTTCAATAACCAGTCGGGCGCGGACTGGATCACCCACTCCGGCTCGATACGCGCCGCCAGCGTGGCGAACAACCGGCTGGTCTCGATCAGTTCCGCCGTGACAATCCAGCGCGGCTTGCGGCGGGATAGCGTGGACGAAGGAAACAGGTCGAACTGACGGCCACGGCTGCCCAGGTAGGAACGTTCCGCGGTTTTCATTCCGATCTGATTGAGTGAGCCGCGAATGATACTGCGATGTATGGCCGCGTAGTCGGCCTCGTCCGTTGCTGACTGGCGCGGCGGTTCCAGACCGGCCTGCTTGCAGGCCAGCATCAATTGCCGGTGGGTCTCGCGCCATTCCCGCATACGCAGAAAGTTCAGAAAATGGTCGCGAGCGTAACGGCGCAGGCGGTTCTGGCTCAGCGTCTGACGCTCATTCTCCCAGTGCTCCCACAGGGCCAGATAGCTCATGAAATCCGAATCCGGATGGTCGAAACGGGCATGTTGCTGACGGGCGGCATCACGCAGGTCCGCCGGTGTCTCGCGCGGATCCTGGATGCTCATCGCACTGACAATGATCAGCAGCTCATACAGGCACCCCTGATCACGGGCATCGACCAGCATCCGCCCCAGACGGGGGTCCACGGGGAGCCGTGCCATCTGCCTTCCGACGTCGGTCAGTCGTCGTTGTTCGTCAATCGCACCCAGTTCCGCCAGCAGACGGAAGCCGTCATTGATGGCCCGCCGCGCGGGCGGCTCGACAAACGGAAACCGCTCGATGTCACCCAGACGCAACAACAGCATCTGCAGGATCACGGCGCTCAGATTGGTCCGCTGTATCTCCGGATCGGTGAACTCCGGACGATTGGCGAAGTCCTCTTCACTGTACAACCGGATACAGATCCCCGGCGCCACACGACCACAGCGTCCGGCCCGCTGATTGGCACTGGCCTGTGATACCGGTTCGATCGGCAGTCTCTGCACCTTGCTGGCGACACTGTAGCGACTGATGCGCGCCAGACCGCTGTCGATGACATATTCGATGCCCGGCACCGTCAGAGAGGTTTCCGCCACATTGGTGGACAACACGATCCGTCGCCCCCGGTGAGACTGGAATATCTTCTTCTGTTCGGCGGGCGAAAGCCGCGCATACAGCGGCAGCACTTCCGTGTCCGGCAGGGAGCGCCGCCGCAGTGCCGCGGCGATATCGCGGATCTCGCGCTCGCCACTGAGAAACACCAGCACATCACCGGTGCGTCCCCGGCGCCTGTCCAGGGCGGCGATCTCATCCAGGGCCCGGAGCACCGCGCGGGTCAGCACATCGTCGTCACCGTCCTCATCGTCGAGCCCGGCCGGATCCCGGTATAACACGTCCACCGGATAACTGCGTCCGGACACGGAAATGATCGGCGCGTCCCTGAAGTGGCGGGAGAATTTCTCGACATCGATCGTGGCCGACGTGATGATGATTTTCAGGTCCGGCCGGCGCACGCAGAGCTGACGCAGATAGCCCAGCAGGAAATCGATATTCAGGCTGCGCTCATGCGCCTCGTCGATGATGAGCACGTCATACTTGCGCAGCTTGCGGTCCCGCTGGATCTCGTTCAGCAGGATGCCGTCGGTCATCAGCTTGATGCGGGTATCCGGCCCGCTGTTGTCAGAGAATCGCACCTGATACCCGACCAGGCCGCCCAATGGCACGCCCAGTTCCTCGGCGATCCTGGAGGCCACCGAACGCGCGGCAAGACGCCGCGGCTGGGTATGGCCGATCAGCCCGTTCTGGCCATAGCCGGCGTCCAGACAGATCTTCGGGATCTGCGTGGTCTTGCCCGAACCGGTCTCCCCGGCAATGACAATGACCTGGTGTTCGCGCAGTGCCGCCGCGATTTCCTCACGTCGCTCCGATACGGGCAGCGATTCAGGATAACTGATCTTCAGTGATGATTGATGAGCCTGCATTACGGGTCAGGAGGCATCCCGGCCCGCCAGTTCCCGATCCCGCAGCTCACGGCGCAGGATCTTGCCGACATTGGTCTTGGGCAGATCATCAACGAATTCGATCTCTTTCGGCACCTTGTAGGCGGTCAGATTCTCACGACAGTGTGAGCGGACATCGTCCAGCGACAGTACACTGTCCCGGCTGACAACAAACAGTTTGACCTTTTCTCCCGATTCCTCGTCGGGAATACCGATCACCGCGCTCTCCGCCACTCCGGGATGACTGTTGACCACTTCCTCGATCTCGCTGGGATAGACGTTGAAACCGGAAACGATGATCATGTCCTTCTTCCGGTCCACAATGCGGACATAATCATCTTCATCGAACTGGGCATAATCACCAGTCTTGAACCAGCCGTCTTCCGTGATCGACTCGCGAGTGGCCTCCTCGTTCTTCCAGTACCCCTTCATGACCTGGGGCCCCTTGACCCAGAGTTCTCCGCGTCCGTCACCGGTCACCTCCTCGCCGTCCTCATTCGCCAGCATCAGACTGGTATCCGGTACGGCCTTGCCGACCGTACCGATCCGGGAGGCTCCCGGGGGATTGACCGTGACCACCGGAGAGCATTCGGTCAGACCGTATCCTTCCAACACCTCACTGCCGGTGATCTCCTTCCAGTCACGCGCCACCCGCGTGCTCAGTGCCATGCCGCCGGCACCGGAGAAACGCAGCTCCCTGAAATCGATGTTGCCGATCTCCTTGTGTCGGCACAGGGCCAGGTACAGCGTATTGATGCCGACGATACCATTGGGCTTCACACTGCGGATGGTGTCGACCAGCGCATCCACGTCACGGGGATTGGGTATCAGTACATTGTGATTACCGGCATAACACTGGGACATCACGTGCAACATGAAGGCATAGGTATGATAGAGCGGCAACGGTGCGATGATCACATCCTCGCCGTCGCGGATCAGTGATTTGTTGGCCGCGCGCAGCTGCATCATGTTCCAGATCAGATTGCTGTGGGTCAGCATTGCCCCCTTGGCCAGGCCGGTGGTACCACCGGTATAGAGAATCAATGCCACATCGGTGCCGGAGTCCACTGCCCGGCGACCATCAACGTCTGGGGTACCACCCATGATCTTCTTCCAGCGCGCCGCGTCGGGCAATCGGAATTCGGGCACCATTTTCTTCAGATAGCGGGCACCCATATTAAGCATCATGCCCTTGAGACCCGGCACCATGTCACCCACTTCCGTGATGATGACGTGCTCAATGTCAGTGTCCGGCAACACTTCTTCCAGCTTGTCGCCGAAATTGGCCATGATGATGATGGCCCGGGCCCCCGAGTCCCGGAACTGGTGCTTCATTTCACGAGCGGTGTAGAGCGGATTGGTATTGACCAGAACCAGGCCAGCGCGCAGGGCTGCGACGGCAGCCACCGGAAACTGCAACAGATTCGGCAGCTGCACCGCGATCCGGTCACCGGGCTGCAGGTCGGTGTTTTCCCGGAGCCAGCCAGCCAGCTTTGCGCTGGTCTCGTCCAGTTCGCGGTAGGTCATGGTCTGACCGAAACAGCTGAATGCCACCCGGTCCGCCCAGTGAGAAAATATATGATCGAACAGTGCCGGCACCGTGGGGAAACGGGACGGATCCAGGTCAGGCGTATTTTCCAGTGCGGGAGCCTCGTACATACTCAATCCTCTCCTATTTCTTCAACTCGACCATGGCCTCTTCCAGCCCCTTGACGGTCAACGGATACATGCGATCCCCCAGCAGCTCCCGCACCAGACGGGTGGAATAGCTGTGGTCCCAGTACTGTTGCGGTACCGGATTGATCCAGGCCAGCTGCTCGAAGTTGTCACGGATGCGCTGCATCCAGACTGCGCCGGCCTCCTCGTTATAATGCTCGATACTACCACCGACATGTGTGATCTCATACGGAGCCATACTGGCATCCCCGACGAAGATCACACGGTAATCACGGCCGTATTTGTGCAGAATGTCGAACAGCGGCGTGGTTTCGGCGTGGCGCCGCCGGCTCTTCTTCCACACTGCCTCGTACACGAAATTATGGAAATAGAAATACTCCAGATGCTTGAACTCGGTACGCGCCGCCGAAAACAGCTCTTCACAGACCCGAACCCAGGGATCCATGGAGCCACCGACGTCAAAGAACAACAACACCTTCACCGCATTATGCCGTTCGGGCACCATGCGGATATCCAACCAACCGCCCTTGCGGGCTGTCGAGTTGATGGTGTCATCGATATCCAGTTCCTCTTCAGCACCATTGCGAGCGAATTGCCGAAGACGACGAAGGGCCATCTTGATGTTGCGAGTACCGAGCTCGACACTGTCATCCAGGTCGCGATAGTCTCGGCGGTCCCAGACCTTCACGGCCCGCTGGTTACGCCCCTCCTGTTGACCGATCCGGATACCCTCGGGATGGTAGCCATAGGCACCGAAAGGCGAAGTGCCACCGGTGCCGATCCATTTACTGCCACCTTCATGGCGCGCTTTCTGCTCCCGCAGCCGCTGCCGGAATGCATCCATCAGTGCATCCAGACCGCCCAGCGATTCGATGCGGCGCCTTTCTTCCTCACTCAGGGATTTCTCGAACTCCCGACGCAGCCAGTCTTCCGGTATGGCGGCCTCGAACAGGTCGTCCAGTACCTCAAGGGCCTTGAAATAGCGCGAAAATGCCCGATCGAATCGATCATAGTATTTCTCGTCCTTGACCAGGCAGAGGCGCGCCAGACGATAGAACTGCTCCATGTCCGCGAAGGCAAACCCCCTGCGCAGACATTCCAGCAATGAAAACAGCTCGCCCGGCGTGACCGGCACGCCCTCGCGACGCAATGTGTAGAAGAAGCGGATCAGCATGGCATTACAGTATCAGCGAGCGGCGCGGTGCATGAAGGCCAGTTTCTCCATCAGATGTACATCCTGTTCATTCTTCAGCAACGCACCATATAGCGGAGGAATGGCCTTGCTGCCATCGGCATTCTTCAACACATCCTCGGGAATATCGTCGGACACCAGCAGTTTCAACCAGTCGATCAACTCGGAAGTCGACGGCTTCTTTTTCAGGCCGGGCACGTCGCGAACCTTGAAGAACAGGTTCATGGCATCATGCAGCAGTTCCTTCTTGATGCCGGGATAGTGCACCGCCACGATTTTTTCCATGGTCTGCGGGTCCGGGAAGTTAATGTAGTGGAAGAAACAGCGTCGCAGAAAAGCGTCGGGCAACTCTTTCTCATTATTGCTGGTGATGATCACGATGGGACGATGTCGCGCCTGGATATGCTGCTGCGTCTCGTAGACATGGAACTCCATCCGATCCAGCTCCAGCAGCAGATCGTTGGGAAACTCGATATCGGCCTTGTCGATTTCGTCAATCAGCAACACCACCGGCTCATCCGCCTCAAAGGCCTGCCAGAGCTTGCCCTTGACGATGTAGTTGGCGATATCGTGGACCTTGCCATCGCCAAGCTGCGAGTCACGCAGACGGGAGACGGCATCGTATTCATACAGCCCCTGTTGCGCCCTGGTGGTGGATTTGATGTGCCACTGGATCAGTGTCAGACCCAGCGCACCGGCAATCTGTTCGGCCAGCATGGTCTTGCCGGTGCCCGGCTCCCCCTTGATCAGCAGAGGCTTCTGCAATGCAATGGCGGCATTGACCGCCATCCGCAACTCATCCGTGACTACATACTCGTCGGTTCCACTAAACTGCATGATTACTGTGTCCTCGCATAGCTGCCGTCAGGGGCTGTCATCGGCCCCGGTTGAAAACACTGATCCCGATGGCGCCCAGCATGGCCAGTATCATGGCCAGCAGCAGTGGCACCATCCCGCGCACAAACTGGTCCGCCCCCTTGGTGATCATGTCGAGCGGGATGACCATGACAGCCGGGGCCATCAGGTCCTGATCTGGCGCCACCGTCCAGGGTGTGTAGATCAATGCGATCATGATGGCCCGTAACAGATTGGCCACCAGTCCCGGTCGTACCCCTCGTGTTGCCCGATGGAAAAGAATGTAGCAGAGCGTGCCCGCCGCCAGATAGATCGTCCAACTGGTCAGATAACCGTAGATGCCTAGCATGCCGGCCGCACCCAGCGGATGACATGCTCCTCGACCCCGTCCTCCGGCACATGCGCTTCCGAAACGACCTTGCCGGTCACACTGATACCCTCTTCTTCCATGAGCCGTCGCGAGCCGCTGATCAAGGGGTGCCAATGCGGTAGCGGTTCACCCCGGTCCCGCAGTTTATAGGCGCAGGTATCGGGAATCCAGTCCAGTTCCGCCAGATTTCCGGGAGTCAGCACCAGGCAGTCCGGCACCAGCTCCTGCCGCCGTGAATACTCGGTACAACGACACTGCTGCTGGTCCAGATAACGGCACACCACACGCGTGTAGAGCACCTCATCAGTGTCTTCGTCCTGCAGTTTGAGCATGCAGCAGCGTCCACAACCATCGCAGAGTGCCTCCCACTCCCTTCGGTTGAGATCGGCCAGCGGCAGTTCCCAGAATGCCGGCCGCAAGGCAGTGGTTCCGTTCATGAGGCTGTCTCCGAGGCGTGCGACGATCGCAGTGATTCCAACAATGGCAGCAGCACCGGCTCAAGCAATGGTCTGCGCCAGCCACCCAGCTCCTCTGGCCATTGCCAGTCATCCTGACTGGCGGTCTCGATCAGGGCCGTCAGTTGCTTCTTGCGCGCCAGCAGTTCGCTGGCCATCCGCTGACTGGCCGCCACCTCCCTGACCGCTGCCTGACACTGCTTCAACAGCCTGCGCTGCGCCGGGTCCAGTGGTTGTCCGAGAGGTACGGCATTTTCCGGTATGGGGTTCGCCTGTCCCTCCCGTATCAGGTCAAGCCAGGTTTCACTGTCGACCTTCCGGGCCGCCGGACTCAGATCACCCAGGCCGCGCAGAGTCTGCGCATCCACTGGAGCCTGCTGCGCCAGCAGAATCAGGTCACTGTCCCTGGCCACCCAGGGACGGGGGATATTGAGATGTCGGGCTTCTTGCTCGCGCCACTGTGCCAGAGCCCGCAGTATCGCCAGCTGGTCGCGGTCCAGACGCCAGGCGGCGCCCATACCCAGGTACAGGGTATCCCAGTCGCCCTCGTTTTCGGTCTGCAGGGCCAGCACCTGCATCTGCTCGCCTTCATCCAACAGCGGTTGTAATAACTCCCGCTCTCGCAGACTGACACTCATCAACTGGTGCATGGCTGGCAGGTACGCCACATCCAGTGCGGCGTAGTGCAACTGTTGCTGACTCAAGGGTCGACGCAACCAGTCTGAGCGCGTCTCGCCCTTGTCCACCTCGATGTCCAGCAGCTCCCTGACCAGATTCTGATAGCTGATACTGTAGCCCATGCCCAGAAATGCGCCCGCTTTCTGCGTATCGAACAGCGGTCCCGGCATGACATCAAAATACTCACGGAAAACCAGCAGGTCCTCCGAACAGGCATGCAGTACCTTGAGAATATTACGATCCGCGAGCAGTTCGCGGAAGGCGGCCCATTCGGAAAGCACAAGCGGATCAAGCAGATAGCTGCCCTGTCCGTCACAGACCTGCAGCAAACCCAATTGTGGATAGAATGTATCGACCCGGATGAATTCAGTGTCCATGGCCAATGCCGGCAGATGCCGCCAACGCTGACAGAGCTGCGCCAGGTGTGCGTTGTCCGTAACCAGCCGCGGCTGAAGAACCGCACTGTCGGGTATTGCAAGGTGTTCACTCATCAGCGTAATGCCTGTCGACCGTTGAATGCATGACTCAGCGTGCCGCCGTCAACGAACTCCAGTTCACCGCCGACCGGGACTCCGTGGGCGATGCGGGAGACAGGGAATGGGCGCCCTTCCAGCTGCTCGGCGATATACCACGCGGTGGCCTCGCCTTCCACGGTTGTGTTGTTGGCCAGTATCAGTTCCTGCAGTGGCAGCCGGTCGGTCAGTTCAAACAGTTGATCCAGCCCCAGTTCATCCGGACCGATACCATCCAGCGGTGACAGTCGGCCCATCAGCACGAAATACAACCCACGATAACTGGCGGTCTGCTCGATGGCATGAATGTCCATGGGAGATTCGACCACGCACAGCAGCGATCGGTCGCGACCGGGGTTGTCGCAGATATGGCAGTACTCTGCCTCGGTCAGGGTCCGGCATTGACGACAATTGACCACCGACTCCATGGCCTGCTCCAACGTCCGCCCCAGAGCGCGCCCGCCCTCGCGGTTGCGCTCCAGCAGATGCAGGGCCATGCGCTGCGCCGATCGCGGGCCTACACCCGGCAGGCAGCGCAATGCCCTGACCAACTCTTCCACCTGGGGACTGAAAAACATGGACAGCAACTCGTCAGAACGGGAATTTGAAGCCTTCCGGCAGATTCAGCCCCTCGGTGAGGCCACCCATCGCATCCTTGTTCTGTTCTTCCAGCCTCTTCACAGCATCGTTGATGGCCGCCGTGATCAGGTCCTCGACGATCTCCCGATCCTCCTGCATCAGTTCCGGGCTCAGGCTCACCTGGCGGGCATCATACCGGCCGTTCATGGTCACACGGACCATGCCGGCGCCCGCCTCGCCGGTCACTTCCCGCTTGCGCGCCTCTTCCTGCGCCTGCTGCATTTTTTCCTGCATCTGGCGCGCCTGTTGCATCAATTGATTGATATCCGTCATGCCTACCTCTCTTCGGAATATTGCAGCGATGATTCATCCAGCTGCGCGTGGAACCGGTCCATTATTTCACGAACACCGGGGTCATTGGAAAACTGCCGCAATGCCGCGGCTGCCCGCTCCTGCTTCAGACGCTGGCGGCGTGCCGCCGGAGACTCCTGTTGCGAGGCAGCAATCTCGACCCGGACGTTGACCGGTTGACCGAAATAGCCACCCAGCGCACGAGCAAAGAGCAGATCATGCTCCTCCGGTCGATACAGGGCGCTCTGTCCTGGATCCAGCACCAGATGCAGGTCGCTGGCGATACAGTTCTGCAGTGCACAGTTGGCCAACACGTTGCCCGCCACACCATGCAGACCCAGTGCGCTGACCACATCCACCCAGTTGCGGTTGTCCAGTTGCGCCAGTGTGACGGCCGACGACTCATCCGCCCGTGTCGGAGTTGCCTCATCCGCGGACCATGACAGGCCGTCTGCTTCCGAGGCGGACTCCGGTTCGATGACGGGTGCAGGCGCGGAATCAGGGGTCGCGGCGGAATCTGTATCTACTCCGGAGGCTGACCCTGATGAACTTTCCGGTGTCCGCTCCGGTGCGGGCCGGCCGTCTTCGCTCGCAGAGGGCCTCAGGTCAGGCTTTTTTTTTTCGTCCTGATCCGGCTCGGCTGTCTCGGGCGGCATGCCAGCGGGGTCCGGCGTGAACGCCAGCATACGCAACAATCCCATTTCGAAGACCATACGGCGGTCCACCGCGATGGTCATGTCCTGCAGGGTCTGCAAGGCCATCTGATACCATAGCTGCACGTCCTCCGCCGGCAGCTGCCCGGCCAGGTCGATCACCGCCCGGCGATCCCCCTGACTGTTATCCAGCGCCTCCGGCACAGCCTGGGCCACCGCCAGGCGATGGAACAGTGCCAGAAGCTGCTCCAGCTGCCGCCGGTAGTCGGGATTGCTTTCCGCCAGCGTAGCCACTCTCTCCAGGATGGTCTTGCCATCCTGATCTCGCAGCGCCTCTACCAGACCGAAGATGATGCGCTGATCCGGCGTGCCAAGCAGGTCGATGACCGTGGCCTCGCGTACCTGCCCCCCACCAAACGAAATGGCCTGATCCAGCAGGGTCAGGGCATCGCGCATGCTGCCAGCGGCGGCATTGGCCAGATGCCAGAGAGCAGCATCCTCGCTGGCGATATCCTCGGCTTCCAGGACCATCCTCAGGTAGTCGACAATCTTCCGCGGCGTCAGATTCTTGAGATTGAACTGCAGGCAGCGCGAAAGAATGGTGACCGGCAGCTTCTGCGGATCGGTGGTCGCCAGCAGGAATTTCACGTGAGACGGCGGCTCTTCCAGCGTTTTCAACAGGGCGTTGAAACTGTGGGTGGAGAGCATGTGCACTTCGTCGATCAGGTAGACCTTGAAACGGCCCTTGACCGGCGCGTACTGGACATTGTCCAGCAGATCACGGGTGTCTTCGACCTTGGTGCGCGAGGCCGCATCCACCTCAATCAGGTCCATGAAACGTCCATTGCTGATCTCGACGCAGGCGTCACAACGTTCACAGGGGGTGGCACTGACCCCTTCCTCGCAATTCAGGCACTTGGCGAGGATACGGGCAATGGTGGTCTTGCCGACGCCGCGTGTTCCGGTGAACAGGTAGGCGTGATGCAGGCGCTGATGATCCAGGGCATGGACCAGGGTCTGCAGGACGTGCTCCTGACCCGCCAGTTCCGGGAAAGCTTTGGGGCGCCATTTCCTGGCCAGTACCTGATAACTCATTGCGGGCCCAGACCTAGACAGTGGGGATTGCGGCTGCCGGTGCCGGCGTATGTCGCGGAGAACCGGGTGATTCGAATCCGGGTGGCACTTCCTGCCAGCCACACCACGGCACATGAGTCAGTTGCTACCGTTGCTCCCTTCCGGGCCTGGCGGGGTTTACAACCTGTCATTGCGCGGGGACCGGCAGAAAATGCCGTCGACCATGATGCAGCACCCGGCGCTGCATCACAGGGCGCATTATCAGGAAAAGCACCCGCCGAATCAAGGGAAGGCCGGAAAAAGACCGGCCCTCTCCGCTCTGGCGCTCAATCCGCTTCCGGCAACGCCAGCGCCAAAAGGCGCGTGGTGGGGCCGGCGCCGGCCGCCATGACGATATACTGACGTCCGTTGATCCGGTAGCTGATCGGCGTGCCGGTTGGCGGCAGCGGCAGGTCCATTTCGTGCACCACCTCGCCGGTCATCTTGTCGAAAGCACGGAACACAGGCCGGCCGGCATCCAGCTGCCCGACAAACAACAGGGACTCTGTCAGTAACGGACCATTCTTGCTCACATTGCCGACCGGTCCCGGATCCTCCACGCCCATGTCGATCAGACGCTGGCGGATGCCCTCGCCATGCGGAACCTGCCAGACATGCTCACCGGTATCCAGGTCGATGGCGGTGATGCGCCCGTACGGCGGCTTCGTCAACGGCAGATTCCGTGGTCCATCGATGGTGAAGCTACGGTCGCGGATATACCGGTAGTCGGACTCATCGGGTTCGGGCTCACGCAGTTTGATGAATCGCGGCAGCGTGTAGGACGGGATGTACTGGATGTTGGTCCGCGGGTCGACCGCCGCCCCCCACCAACCGGCACCACCACTGTAACCGGGTACCATTACCATGCCACGCGTCGACGGCGGCGTATACAGCTCTCCGTAGTCGACTCCCTCCAGCTGCTCCAGCGCCTCCGCGCGCAATTCCGGGGTGTAATCGATCAGCGTTTCATCCGTCAGCCCCTGGGGCTCGAAGGGTGCGGGCCGGGTCGGGAATGGTTGCGTCTCCGCGGTGCGCTCTCCCGGCACATCGCTCTGCGGCACCGGCCGCATCTCGATGGGCCAGACCGGCTCACCGGTGAGACGGTCGAAAACGAACACGAAACCCTGCTTGCTGATCTGGGCCACCGCACTGATCGGCTCCCCGTCCACCTCGATATCCACCAGATTGGGCGCGGCCGGCAGATCATAGTCCCATAGGCCGTGACGGGTGGTCTGGTAGTGCCAGACCACCTCGCCGCTGTCGACATCCAGCGCCACCAGGCTTTCCGCATAGAGGTTGTCACCCTTGCGATGCCCGCCGTACCAGTCATTGGCCGGCGTGCTGGTGGGCAGGTAGACCAGCCCCGCTTCCGGGTCGGCGCTCATCAGCGTCCAGACATTGGCGCCGCCCATGAAGCGCCAGGACTCCTCCTCCCAGGTTTCCGCTCCGGCCTCGTCCTCGCGCGGAATCACATGAAACATCCACTTGCGCTGCCCCGTGCGGGCATCGAAGGCCCGGACATGGCCGGGCGGGATCTGGTCGCGGAAACGGGGCACGTCATGCAGAGACGATCCCACCACGACCGTGTCGTTGATGATCAATGGTGGAGAGATGTTGCCATAATTGCCTATGGCCGCGTCCGTGCCCAGCCCCCGCTTCAGGTCGATCCAGCCCTGATCGCCAAAGACGGGATCCGGCTCGCCGGTAGTGGCGTCGAGCGACCAGAGGATACCATCGTTGGCCGCCATGAATACACGTGACGCCTCTCCGTCACTCCAGTAGGACACTCCCCGGTGGTTGTTGTTGTAATTCGGATGACGGCCCTGCCGCCAGGAGCCACTTTCGAATACCCACAGTTGTTCTCCGCTGACCGCGTCCACGGCCGCCACATGGCCCAGTGACGTGCTGACGTACAATACCCCATCCACCATGATGGGAGTGGCCTTGTACTCGGCTGCCGAGGCCTCGGCCTCGCGCCGGAACACGGCGTTGTCCGGCGTATCCCAACTCCAGACCAGCTCCAGTTCATCGACATTGTCCGCATCGATCTGATCCAGCGGTACATATTTGCTGGACGCCAGATCCCGGCCATAGTGCGGCCACTCGACATCCTGTGCACTCGCCAACGGTGTCACACAGATCAGCACTGTGACCAGTAATAGATCATTCAGGCAGGGCATAGCTGACCATGAACGCATCGGTACCTCCTCCCAGTGTCAAAGCTACGTATTGTCTGTCATTCACCATATAACTCATTGGCGTCGCGCTCGGAGGCGCCGGCAGATCGATCTCGTGAATGACCTCTCCCGTCGCCTTGTCGAAGGCCCGCAGCACGGAATGGCGGCCATCCTGCTGAGCAATGAACAACAGCTTTCGGGTCAGCAGTGGTCCGGTGCGCGACGGCGATCCCACCGGTCCCGGATCCTCGATACCACGATCGATCAGCCGCTGGCGGATGCCTTCTCCATGAGGTACCTGCCAGACGTGCTCCCCTGTGTTCAGATTGATTGCGGTGATACGCCCATAGGGCGGCTTCGTCAGTGGTAGTCCGTCCGGACCGTTCACGGAGGAGACGCCGCCTCGAACATAACGGAAGTCAGA
>JAWLFN010000005.1:21756-38538 GCA_041685555.1 Gammaproteobacteria bacterium
CTCCGGATCCGGCTCCACCAGCTGCGCAACGATGGGCGCGGTGCCGGATGGCACATAAAGAATTCCCGTCTCTGGATCCACGGCCGCGCCCTGCCACCCGCCGCCCCCGGTCCAGCCCGGCAGATTAATGGTGCCGCGTATGGAAGGAGGTGTGTACAGCGGTCCGTAATCGAACGGGGCGATGTTGGTCAACGCCTGTTCTCTCAGTTCCGGCGTGAAATCGATGAGAGTGGCATCCGAGATACCCTGCAGGTCGAACGGCGCCGGTCGTGTCGGAAAGGGCTGCGTCGGCGAGCTGCGCTCGCCCGGCACCGTGCTCGACGGCACTGGCCGCTCCTCAATGGGCCAGATCGGCTCTCCGGTCTCCCGGTTGAATACATAGGTGAACGCCTGCTTGGAGATCTGCGCCACCGCCTTTACGGACTCCCCATCCACCGTGATGTCAACCAGGTTCGGCGCCGCCGGCGGATCGTAATCCCACAGACCGTGATGGACCAGCTGAAAATGCCAGACCCGCTCGCCGGTACGGCCATCCACGGCCACCAGGGACTCGGCGAACAGATTGTCGCCCTTGCGATGACCACCGTACCAGTCGTTGGTTGGTGTGCCGACGGGCAGGTAGACCAGGCCCAGCTCTTCATCGACGCTCATCAGCGTCCAGACATTGGTGTTGCCCGTGTAGCGCCAGGACGCCTCCTCCCAGGTCCCGGCGCCGAACGCATCGGCATCTCGCGGAATGGTGTGGAACATCCACTCCTGCTCGCCACTGCGGATATCATAGGCCCTCACATGGCCCGGCGGTGCTTCCCGGTACATCGGCACATCAAAGATGGACGAACCCACGATGACCCGATCCTCGAACACCAGTGGCGCCGACATCACCGAGTAATCGGCCCGATCGACCTCGCGGCCCAACCCCTGCGTGAGATCCACCCGCCCGTCATCGCCGAAAGCCAAATCCGGTTCACCGGTGCTGGCATCCAGTGACCACAGATACCCATCATTGGACGGCATCAGGATGCGTTGTTGTCCGTCATCACTCCAGTAAGCAACACCGCGATGGTTGTAGCCCAGGTTGGTCGGACGGCCACGCTCCCAGGAGCGTGTATCGAACACCCACAGTTCCTCACCGGTCTCGCCATCCACCGCCGCTACCCGACCGAATGAGGTGGTGAGATAGAGAACCCCGTCGATGGCGATGGGCGTGACCTTGAACTCTCCGGGCGTGGCGGCAAAATTCTCCGCCTCGTGATTGTCCGCCACGGTGGCATTGTCCGGAGAATCCCATCGCCACGCTGATTCCAGCCTCGCCACATTGTCCGCGTTGATCCGATCGTAGGGTACGTACTTGGAAGACGCGCCATCGGCGCCATACGAAGGCCAGTCCTGGGCCGACACGGCGGGGAACAGAAACGCCGACACCGCCAGGATGAACCCCGGCACCAACGCTTCATTGCGGGCAGTGATCATGATGGGCACTCTCATTATTCTTGTTGATATCGACCGATACTACATCAAGCGTGGCGAGAGCGGAACACCCGGTCCGCACGACTTCTTTCTTGTAATTTCAGGGCCTCTGATATAAAGTACTGCGCCTTGCACGGTGAGGTGTCCGAGTGGCTTAAGGAGCACGCCTGGAAAGTGTGTATACGGCAACGTATCGAGGGTTCGAATCCCTCCCTCACCGCCACTTATAGGTTCTCCCATCCGTTATTGCCATCCGCAGAGTTGATAGATTCTTCCGAGTTCTGATGCGGGAGGGGTTCGAACCCGACTGAGGGTTCGCACCAGTCGCGCCAGCGACTGGAAACGAGCTCGCTCAGCGAGCGAAGCCCGACAGGGTGACGGAAAACGGCCCAGCCGTTTTCGCCATCAATCCCTCCCCGCACTCCGCCACAGACTACCCACAATCACCGAAAAGAACGACATCGTTATTCCATTGTGGTCTGTCGTCACGCCCCCTGTTGTTCGCTTCAGGCACCCCCCAAACACTTGCGATCCTCCCCGAACTCCGCCACCATAATGTGACACAGATCACATTATGGTGGCTCTGCAATGTCGAATGACATGCCAGAAATCGACCCGAAAATCCTTTCACAGTGGCAGGACATCACCAATCTGATGGCCCGCCTGTGTGATGTTCCGGTCTCTCTCATCATGCGTCAGAACGATGACAGCATGGAGGTCATCGTCGGCTCGGAAACGGAGGATTCTCCCTATACTCCGGGCGAAAAGGCGCCACTGAACGGTGACCTGTACTGCGAGGAAGTGGTCAGAAGCCAACAACTGCTTTCGGTCCCCAATGCCACGAAGGACCCGAAATGGGATCACAACCCGGATCTGGAACTGGGCATGCTGTCCTACACTGGCGTTCCGGTAAACTGGCCGGATGGCGATCCTTTCGGCACCCTCTGTATTCTGGACAGGGTCGAGAAGCAGAGCAGCAGCGCTGAGCAGGCCCTGCTGTATCAGTTTGCCGGGATCGTGGAGATGAGCCTGGAATTGCTGTTGGCCAACCGGCAACTGGAAAGCCTGTCACTGCAGGATGCTCTGACCGGTATCGCCAACCGACGGTTGTTTGACGTTGTGATGGCCCGGGACTGGGCGCAGAGTCTGCGGGAAAAACGGCCCCTGTCGCTGTTGATGTGCGATATCGATTTCTTCAAGAATTACAATGACAGCAAGGGCCACGTACAGGGGGACCACTGCCTGCGGCAGGTGGCGCGGGCACTGGCCTCGGTGGCGCGTCGACAACTGGATCTCTGCGCCCGCTACGGCGGCGAGGAATTTGCGCTGCTGTTACCCAATACGGAGGCCGACATGGCCATGCAACTGGCGGAAGCCTGTCGCCGGAAGGTACAGGAAGCGGGTATACCCCACCCTTCCTCCTCCATCGCCGATGCCGTGACAATCAGCATCGGCGTGGCCACGACCACCGCCTCGGGAAAGACTTCGCCCGTCACGTTGATCGAGCTTGCCGACCAGGCGCTGTACCGCGCCAAGAGAGCCGGCAGAAACCGCGTCAAGCAAAGCGAAGCAGTCGGCGAGCTTCACAGGGTCACTACTGCCGCGCCAGCCTGATATCAGCCGCCGGTACTGCATCGAGCGGGCATTCCGTCGACCAGCGCCAGGGGTTGATATCCAGCCCACCCCGGCGCAGGAACTGTATCCCCACCACCAGCCAGTCCGGCTCACAGCGCTGCCACAGATCACAGAAGATCCGCTCCACGCAATCCTCGTGGTAGCCCTGATGTTCCCGATAGGACAGGATATAGCGCAGCAGCCCCGGATGGTCGATGGCAGCACCCTGATAGGAAACCATCACCGTCCCCCAGTCCGGCTGTCCGGTTATCGGGCAGTTGGAACGGAACAGGTGACTGTGCAGCGATTCCCGCACGGCGTGAGGCCGGTCCACCTCCAGCAGACCGGCATCCGGCTGCCAGCCCGCCGGCACCACCGGTTGCGCCTCCAACCGCACACTGCTCCGCAATACGGCATCATCCGTCGGCACCGCCGTGACCGGCAGCAGCTCAACCCCGACGTCCGTTCCCACCACGCCGGCGAGATCGCGGGCGATGCACTCCCGAAGCTCATCCGGACTGTCAAAGCGAGCCTGATTCAGGGAGTTGCAGTACAGCTTCAGGGACTTGGACTCGACCAGATTCGGTGACTCCTGTGGCACCGCGAATCGCGCCACGGCCACCAGAGGCATGCCATGACTGTCCAGCCAGGAGAGCTCATAGGCATGCCAGCGATCATGGCCCACAAATACACTGGGAGTCACGGGCAGATGACGGCGATTGGTGGACCTGGGGACCGGAAACAGCACCTCGGGTGCATAGCGGGAAGGATACTCCGTATGCCTTCCCAGAGGATTCACCATCATGAACGCCTCCAGAACGTCAATGACGCAGTCCGGTGCCTTTCTTCAGCAGCGCCAACGCCGCCACCGACAGGACCGCAATGAAAAACACCAGCATGAACAGCGCCCACCAGACATTGACGTCGGAGGTGCCGAGTATCCCGTACCGGAATGTATTGACCATATACAGCACCGGATTCAGGGCTGATACAAACTGTCCGAATGAAGGCAGCAGATCGATCGAGTAGAACACGCCCCCCAGATAGATCAACGGTGTCAGCACAAACGTTGGAATGATCGAGATGTCATCGAAGGTGTTGGCAAACAGGGCATTGAGAAACCCGGCCAGCGCAAACACAACCGATGTCAGCAACACCACCAGGATCGTCAGCAGCGGATGCTGGATACTCAGGTCCGTGAAGATGAAAGAGATCACGGTGACAATCAGGCCGACAAACAGCCCCCTGGCCATACCGCCAGCACAGAAACCGGCCAGCGTAATCCAGTCGGGCACCGGCGAGACCAGGATCTCCTCGACACTGCGCTGGAACTTGTGACTGAAAAAGGAAGACGCCACGTTCGAATACGAGTTCTGGATCACCGCCATCATGATCAGTCCCGGCACAATGAACTGCATGTAGTCGATGCCACCCATTTCACCGATCCGGCGTCCGATCAGGTTACCGAAAATCAGAAAGTACAGACCGATGGTTATCGCCGGCGGCACCAGCGTCTGCATCCAGATCCTGGTAAAGCGGCGCACCTCTTTGATCACGATGGTCTGGAATGCGACCCAGACAAACTGTCGTCCTCCACCCATTTACTGCCCCCTTACCCGTGACAGGAACACTTCTTCCAGCCGGTTATTCTTGTTGCGCATGCTGCGCACCGCGATGTTCTTTGCCTTGAGCTCCGCAAACAGTTGCGTCAGATCACAGGACGTGGCGACACTCACTTCAAATGTGTGATCATCGACCCAGTGGCTGCTCGCCTCACCCACCGAGAATTCCGGCGCCATACTGATCGGCTCATGAGTATCAAAGACCAGCACCTGGCGCTGCAGCTTGCCGAGCAACGCCTTCATGCTGGTGTTCTCCACAATCTGCCCTTCATTGATGATGGCGATATTCCGGCACAGACTCTCGGCCTCTTCCAGGTAATGTGTCGTCAGTACAATCGTGGTACCGGCGCGATTGATTTCCTGCAGGAAAGTCCACATGGAGTGGCGCAGCTCGATGTCGACCCCTGCCGTGGGCTCATCCAGAATGAGCAGACGCGGTTCATGCACCAGCGCGCGGGCGATCATCAGACGCCGCTTCATGCCCCCCGACAGGTTCCGGGAGCGTGCGTCGCGCTTGTCCCACAGGTCCAGCTGCCGCAGATACTTTTCGGTGCGCTCGCGGGCCAGAGCACGAGGCAGACCATAGTAACCGGCCTGGGTCATGACAATATCACCGACCTTCTCGAACTGACTGAAGTTGATTTCCTGCGGCACCACACCAAGGTCACACTTGGCCCGGTATTCCTCCCGGGCCAGGTCATGGCCAAAGATGCTGACATCGCCCTGGGTCTGACGGACCAGTGTGGAAATGATGCCGATGATGGTGGATTTGCCGGCGCCATTCGGCCCCAACAGGGCAAAGAAATCATTCTTTTCAACATCAAGGTCCACTCCGCGTAAAGCGACGTGGCCGCTGGCATAGGTCTTGTGCAGATTGCGGACAGAGATTGCAGTGGTCATGCCGGATCCTCTGCTGGACAAACGGAAAAAGACAGATGATACGCCAAAAAAAAAGCCTGGCAAAAGCCAGGCTTGTTGAATTGGCGTCCCCTAGGGGTTTCGAACCCCTGTTGCCGGGATGAAAACCCGGTGTCCTAGGCCTCTAGACGAAGGGGACAGGTTTGAACTGTTTTCCTGCCTTGCTGCAGAAAGCGCGGTATTTTAAGTAGCTTCTTTCGTACCGTCAAGCCTTTCTTTGCACTTTTTTCGCTGCGGGAAATATTGTAATCCGGTAGCGAATTTGCGCGGCATAATAGCAGAAAAAATCACATGCGTATATGCCGTGACTGAAAATCGCTCAGCCACGCCTGAACCAGCTCCGCAACACGGATCGAGAGCTTTCGGATACGGTGTACGGTGAGTCATCACGACCCGTCAGCGCCCGCGAATGGCAGCGGCGCTGATCAGCCCGACGATGCTGCTCGATACGCCACTGCCAGCATTGCTCCAGCTGCCGCAGGCGTTCAGCCCGTCTCACAAGCCACCGTATCCGCCGAGATTGCTCCTGCAATCTGCCATCGAGGTTTCGGATCCGCTCAGCGAGGTCTAGCGCTCGGCGCTCATCACGGGACGCCAACGCGGCCGCGGCCTGCTGCTCGCGCTCTCCCAGGTCCGCCTGCAATTCGGCCCGTAACGTGGCAGCCTGACTGGCGGCACGGCGGCACAGGCGCAGCCGACGGCGCACTGACGCCAGCCGCGCCTCGGCGGCCAGGACCCGTTGCCGCCACCGCTCGCGGGCATAGGCCAGACTTTCGACACCATCCAGCATTCGCTTCATTGGCGCTTTCCCCCGACATGATCGCAGCACAGGCCGAAACGCGGCGGCTACCAAAGCGTTATTGTGCACACTTCGTGTATACTCGCACAATACGCGTGCGTGTCGGTACTCATGGTATTGTTGAAACGGCCGATGCGTTTTACTAACGAATGGCCAGGCTGTTTCCGGACCATCACTGTCACAGAAGCGAATGCCATGACTACAGAAAGCGAAAACCGCAAGCAGGCCGGGACTTCCGACATCGATCCTGAGTTGATGGACGAGGCCCTGCAACAGCTGGAAGAAGAAATCGCGTTGCTGGAGGAATGGGTGGACGGATTGAAGAACCGGGCCGCGACGGACGAAGCGGCCCGCCAGGCCACCATTACCTACCAGGACAAGATTCGCAGCCGGCGCGAAATGCGGGAGGCACTCCTGATCAACAGGGACAAACGGAAAAGGAAAAACCCGTGACTACAATCAGGCTCAGGGAAGAACAGGCCCGTAACATGCTGGCGATGCAGGCGGCAATGAATCGCCAGATCGACCCGGACTGGATTGATGCCGCCTACCCTTACCTGCGGGCCGTGGTGATCGAGGCGGCCGAGGCCATGGAGCACCATGGCTGGAAATGGTGGAAGCACCAACACTGCGACCTGCCACAGCTACAGATGGAACTCATCGACATCTGGCATTTCCTGATGTCCAGTCTGCTGCTGGAGCACAAAGGCAACGAGCAGTCTGCCCTGGAACAGCTGATGCGTGATATCCGCAAAGACGATACCGGGCTGTTGACCTTTGATGGCCGGCAATACCGCATCGCTGCGCTGCCTCGGCTCGAGAAACTGCAACTGCTGTCCGCTACCGCCGCGGCCGGCCGGATCGAACTGCCCCTCTTTGCCGCCATTCTGCAGGACTGCGAGCTCGACTGGGATCGATTATTCCGCCAGTACGTCGGCAAAAATGTGCTCAACGGATTCCGTCAGGACCATGGCTACAAGGAAGGTCATTACCGCAAGACCTGGTTGGGCCGCGAGGACAATGAACACCTGGTGGAACTGATGGACGAGCTGCAGGTGCCCGCCGAGCAGTACCGCCAGGTGCTTTACGACGCCCTTTCCCTGCGATACAGGGAATCCGGTTTTTCCTGACATTCATAGACTTGCTGAATATTTCAGGAAATTACTTGAAGTAAGCGTTTTCCCGGTAGCTATGGTCGGTGGCATCCTGAATGGCCGTCAATTGCGGAACCTGCTCCCTCAACGTCTTCTCCACACCCTCTTTCAGTGTCATGTCGACCATGCCACAACCCTGGCAACCCCCGCCAAAGCGCAGCACCGCCACCGTGTCATCGGTCACCTCCTCCAGCGTAACCACCCCGCCATGGGCGGCCAGTGAAGGATTGATCTCGTTGTACAACACATAGTTGATGCGGTCTTCGATCGGGCTGTCCTCCCGGATCTTCGGCAACCGCGAATTGGGCGCCTTGATGGTGAGCTGACCACCCATGCTGTCTTTCGAGTAGTCCACCACAGCCTCTTCCAGGAATGGCACACTGCGTTCCTCGATCCAGACATTGAAATCGTCCAGCGCCATCTTCTGGTCGTCTTCCTTCTCCTCGCCGGGCCGACAGAACGACAGGCAGGTTTCCGCCTTCGGGGTGCCGGGGTCGAGAATGAAGACCCGAACGCCAATTCCCTCGCAGTCCTGCTTGTCCAGCAGTTCCTTCAGGTAGGCCTGGGCCGGTTCGGTAATCGTGATCATTGTCATCGGTATCAGTATCCCGTGATGCGGTTGAATGTCAGTGGTTCTATATCTGACTATTTTACTTGGTTATTGGGGTCGATGGCCAGCCCGACCCGGTTATGACCGCAAACACCGACCAACTTCTGATAGAATTGCGCCTCCTCGCCGCAACCCGATCTGACAGAGTGGACCATCAGCATGACGACCCGCGATACGGAATCCAGCGCACACCCCATCCATCAGGCCCTGAACGACCGTATACTGCTCCTCGATGGTGGCATGGGCACCATGATCCAGGCAGAGAAGCTGGATGAAGCCGCCTTTCGAGGCCAGCGCTTCGCGGATCATCCGTGCGATCTGGGCGGCAACAACGATCTACTGGTGCTCACGCAGCCAGACCTGATCACCCGCCTGCACAACGAGTACCTCGAAGCCGGCGCCGACATCATCGAGACCAACACCTTCAACTCGACGGCGGTCTCCCAGGCCGACTACCAGACCGAAAGCCTGGTGTACGAGCTCAACCGCGAGGCCGCCCGTATTGCCCGCGCGTGCTGTGATGCCTTCACGGAACAGACGCCGGACAGACCGCGCTTCGCTGCCGGCGTCCTGGGCCCGACCAGCCGCACAGCGTCAATGTCACCGGACGTCAACGACCCGGGCTACCGCAATGTCGATTTCGACACGCTGGTGGAGAACTACCGCGAGTCAGTCAATGGCCTGCTGGACGGCGGCGTGGACCTGCTGTTGATCGAGACGGTGTTTGACACTCTCAACGCCAAAGCGGCCGTGTATGCCGTGCAGGATTGTCTACGGAATCGCGGCGAGCACGTGCCTCTGATGATCTCCGGCACCATCACTGACGCCAGTGGTCGCACACTTTCCGGCCAGACCGTGGAGGCATTCTGGAACTCCCTCTCTCATGCCCGGCCGCTGTCGATCGGTTTCAACTGTGCCCTGGGCGCGGATCAGTTGCGCCCGCATATTGAAGAGCTGTCAGGTATCGCCGATACCTTTGTCTCCGCCCACCCCAACGCCGGCCTGCCCAATGAGTTCGGCGAGTATGACCAGAGCGCCGCCGAGATGGCTTCGATCGTCGGGGAATTCGCCGCCAGCGGCTTCGTCAACATCATCGGCGGCTGCTGTGGCACGACACCGCAGCACATCCGAGCCATCGCGGAAGCGGTTCACCCTCACACGCCACGCCGTCTCCCGGAACTGCCCGTGAAATGCCGCCTCAGCGGACTGGAGGCCTTCAACATCGGCCAGGAGAGCCTGTTTGTCAACGTTGGCGAGCGCACCAATATCACCGGCTCAGCCCGATTTGCCCGACTGATCCGGGAAGAACAGTACGATGAAGCCCTGGACGTGGCCCTGCAGCAGGTGGAGAACGGCGCACAGATCATCGACATCAACATGGACGAAGGCATGCTCGATTCCGAGGCCGCCATGAAGCGCTTCCTGCGCCTGATTGCCTCCGAACCAGACATCAGCCGGGTGCCGGTGATGATCGACTCTTCCAAGTGGGAAATCATCGAGACCGGCCTGAAAAACCTGCAGGGCAAGGGCATTGTCAACTCCATCAGCCTCAAGGAAGGCGAGGGCGAGTTCATCGAAAAGGCCCGTCTGTGCCTGAGCTATGGCGCGGCCGTGGTGGTCATGGCCTTTGACGAGGACGGTCAGGCTGATACCTATGAGAAGAAATGCGCCATCTGCAAACGCAGCTACGATGTGCTGGTGGACAAGGTGGGTTTCCCGCCCCAGGACATCATCTTTGACCCGAACATCTTCGCCATCGCCACCGGCATCGAGGAACACGACAATTACGCGGTGGACTTCATCCGCAGCTGCGAATACATCCGTGAGCATCTGCCGCACGCCCTGATTTCCGGTGGGGTCAGCAACGTCTCCTTCTCCTTCCGCGGCAACAATCCGGTCCGCGAGGCGATCCACTCCGTGTTCCTCTACCACGCCATCCGCGCTGGCCTGGACATGGGTATCGTCAATGCGGGACAACTGACGGTATATGACGATATCCCGGACGAACTGCGTGAACGGGTCGAGGACATCGTCCTCAACCGCCGCGAAGACGGCACCGAACGGCTGATGGAGATCGCCGCGAAGTACAGCGAGGGCGGCGCCACCGAGTCCGTGCAGGATGAAAGCTGGCGGGAAGGCACCGTGGAAGAGCGCATCAGCCATTCACTGGTCAAGGGCATCACCCGCTATATTGAGGAGGATACAGAGGAAGCGCGTCAGCAGGCCGACAAGCCCATCGAGGTCATCGAAGGCCCGTTGATGGATGGCATGAACGTCGTCGGCGATCTGTTCGGCAGTGGCAAGATGTTTCTGCCGCAGGTGGTCAAGAGCGCCCGCGTCATGAAACAGGCCGTGGCACACCTGCTCCCGTATATCGAAGCGGAAAAGAAAGCCAGCGACGACACACGCAGTAAGGGCAAGGTGCTGCTGGCCACGGTCAAGGGCGACGTGCACGACATCGGCAAGAACATCGTCGGCGTGGTGCTGGGCTGCAACAACTACGATGTGGTTGACCTGGGCGTCATGGTGCCCTGCGAGAAAATCCTGCAGACGGCCCGTGAGGAAAAGGCCGACATCATCGGTCTCAGTGGTCTGATCACCCCGTCACTGGACGAAATGGTGCACGTGGCCAGCGAGATGCAGCGCCTGGATTTCGACATCCCGCTGTTGATCGGCGGCGCCACCACGTCCAAGGCGCACACGGCCGTCAAGATCGAGGAGAACTACACCAACAACGCCACTGTCTACGTGCCGGATGCCTCACGCAGCGTCACCGTGGTCAGCAACCTGCTCAGCGACACGGCACGACCTGCCTTCGTCGAAAAAATCCGCGAGGAATATGCCGCGGTACGCAAGCGCACGGCGGGACGCGACACAAGGCGCAACATGATTGCCTTCGAGCAGGCCTGTGCCAATGCACCGGCACTGGATTGGGAAGCGTATGATCCACCAAAACCGGCCTTCATCGGCACGCGGCTGTTCGAACAATACGATCTTGAAGCACTCGTGCCTTTCATCGACTGGACCCCGTTCTTCATCACCTGGAGCCTGTCCGGAAAATATCCCGCCATTCTGGAGGACGAGGTGGTCGGGGAAGCGGCGCGAGACCTGTTTGAGGACGCACAGCAGCAGCTACAACGGATTGTTGATGAAAAGCTGCTGCAACCACAGGGCGTGGTCGGCTTCTGGCCGGCCGCGCGTACCGCCACCAATGACGTAACCTTGTATACCGATGAGTCGCACAGTGAAGCGCTGGCCGAATTTCACTTCCTCCGCCAGCAATCGGTCAAGCGCGACGGACAGCCCAATCTGTCGCTGGCGGATTTTGTGGCACCCGCCGACAGCGGCAAACCCGACTACATCGGCATGTTTGCGGTCAGCGCCGGCAAGGGCGCGGACGAGCTGGCAAAACAGTACGAACGGGAGAACAATGATTACCAGGCGCTGATGATCAAGGCCCTGGCGGATCGTCTTGCCGAAGCCTTTGCCGAGAGTCTGCACCAGCGCGTGCGGCGTGAGCTCTGGGGCTATGCGCCGGAAGAAGCACTGGACAATGACGCCCTGATCAGGGAAAAGTACCGGGGCATCCGCCCTGCACCCGGCTATCCCGCCTGCCCCGAGCATTCCGACAAGCGCACGATTTTCTCTCTGCTGCGGGTCACTGAACAGATCGACATGCAACTGACCGACAGTTACGCCATGTGGCCGGCGGCCAGTGTCAGCGGTTTCTATTTCTCGCACCCTGAATCGCGCTACTTCTCCACTGGCAAGATTGACCGCGATCAGCTGGAGGATTACGCGGAACGGTGTAATATCAGTATGGATGAGGCCACGAGACGGTTGCGTCCCGTGCTCGCCTGAACGGGATCATGCAGTACCACTCAAAGGAGCACGCATATGAACGCAGATAACGGGAACACTCACAACAGAGAACAGGAAGAGACGACGTCGCGCAATGGCGAAAACAACGAACAACCACACAGGAAACTGCCGTTCTGGCGCATGATGATCAGCGTCATTCAGGCCAGCTTCGGTGTGCAGAGCCAGGAAAACAAAGAGCGCGATTTCTCACAGGGCTCGATCGGCGGCTTCATTGCCGCGGCGCTGATCTTCACCGTTCTGTTCGTCGTCGCGCTGATGTTCATTGTCAGTCTGGTGACCGGCTGAGTCGGCTACAGACTGGCGTAATACGATGCCAGCACAACCACGATCAGCACGATGGCAGTGATCGCCACCGCATCCACGCGGCTGTTCTCTTTCTGTTCCTGCTCGGTAAACGGCTGTTCCGGGGTTTGGTCACTCATCACTTGTCTCCGTCTGTGCATCACCGCCCGCGCTGCGCGGGCTCCGGATGCGCATTGTAATGTGCTGGCCGCAGGAATCAAGCGCGGACTCTGAAAGGCTCAGTAGATTGTTTTCTTATATCCATATGTGCGACTGGCTATTTACCTTGCCATCACACAGAAAATCACTCTACATTTTTTACTTTAAAAACAATATTTTGTATTTTATTTCTGACCTTTTTTCTTAACTCTGGCTTACAGCAACACCCGATACCCCCGATTCGTATTCCCCCGGCCCAGTCATTACAATTCACGCCCGAACATCACAACACAACTGAAGTACACCATGTATCGCTACGACGAATACGACCACCAGATGCTGGCCGACCGCGTTGCCCAGTTCCGCGATCAGACTTCGCGGTACCTGGGTGGCCAGCTGAGTGAAGACGAATTTCTACCGCTGCGCCTCCAGAACGGGCTCTATATACAGCGCCACGCGCCGATGCTGCGGATCGCCATCCCCTACGGCATGCTGTCCACCACACAGCTGCGCAAACTGGCCTTCATCGCCGACCACTACGACAAGGGCTACGGCCATTTCACGACGCGGCAGAACATCCAGTTCAACTGGCCCCTGCTGGAGGAGGTGCCGGACATATTGGCCCACCTGGCGGAAGTGGAGATGCATGCCATCCAGACCAGCGGCAACTGCATACGTAATACCACCACTGACCAGTACGCCGGTGCCACCGCACATGAGGTCGAAGACGCGCGCCCATGGTGCGAACTGATCCGACAGTGGTCGTCTTTCCATCCCGAGTTCGCCTACCTGCCCCGCAAGTTCAAGATTGCGGTCTGTGGTGGTGAATACGACCGCGCCGCTACCCAGGTCCACGATATCGGCCTGTACCTGGTGAGAAATGACGACGGGGAGAGCGGATTCCGCGTTCTGGTCGGCGGCGGGATGGGGCGCACCCCCATGATCGGCAAGGAGATCCGCCAGTTTCTGCCAAAGCGACATCTGTTGACGTACCTGGATGCCATTCTGCGGGTCTACAACCGCGGTGGTCGCCGCGATAACAAATTCAAGGCACGGATCAAGATCCAGGTGAAGGAGACCGGAATCGAGGCATTCCGTGACCAGGTCGAGCAGGAATGGGCTGGATTGAAGGATGGCCCCCAGACCCTGACTGATGCCGAGATCAATCGCTGCAAGAGCTTCTTCGTCGATCCGGCATACCGCGATCTGCCGGCACACGATCAGGTACTGGAAACAGCCCTGCAGCAAGATATCCTGTTCGCCAACTGGTACGAGCGCAACGTCGCCGAGCACAAAAAACCCGGCTATGCCATTGCCACCGTGTCGCTGAAACCGACCGGCACGGCACCCGGAGATGTCAGTTCGCAGCAGATGCGCTTTATTGCCGATCTGGCCGATCGCTACAGCTTCGGTGAACTGCGCGTCACTCATAACCAGAATGTGGTACTGGCCGATGTGGAGCAAAGTGTCCTGTACGAGCTGTGGCAGGCCCTGCAGAGCCAGCGACTGGGCACCGGCAACCTTGCGCTGCTCAGCGACATGATCTGCTGCCCCGGCGGCGATTTCTGCGCACTGGCCAACGCCAAGTCCATCCCGATTGCCGAGGCCATTCAGCGTCACTTCACAGATGAAGAGATGCGTGATATCGGCGAGGTGTCGATCAACATCTCCGGCTGCATGAATGCCTGCGGACACCACCACGTGGGCAATATCGGTATTCTGGGCGTGGACAAGAAGGGACAGGAGTTCTACCAGGTGTCTCTGGGCGGAAAGGCAGACAACGATACCGCCATCGGCAAAATCATCGGCCCGGCGTTTGCCCAGGAAGAGATCCCCGAGGTCATCGCCCGGATCGTCGCCGTCTATCGCGAGAACCGCGGTGAGGATGAACGCTTCATCGACACCTTCACCCGACTGGGCATCGCGCCGTTCAAGGAGAGGGTCTATGCCAGCAATCATTAAGGATGACGCCTGGATCGATGATCCCTGGATACTGTTGCGCGATGAAATCTGCTCGGACCTGCTCGAGACCCATGCCGGTCAGGATATCATCGTGCCGCTGGAGGAATGGCTGCAGCAACAGGCGCCGCTGAAGCGGCATGACGGGCGGATTGGTGTCTGGCTGGCCAGTCACGAGGTGCCTGGGCAACTGGATGGCGACATCCCGACACTGCCCCTGATCGCGGTCGATTTTCCCGCCTTCAAGGATGGCCGCGGGTTCACCAACGCGCGCGAGTTGCGCGAGCGCTTCGACTTCCAGGGTGAATTGCGGGCCATTGGCGACGTGCTGCGGGATCAACTGTTCTACATGAAGCGCTGCGGCATCAATGCCTTCGATCTGCGTGACGACCAGGATCCGGACCTCTGCCTGGCGGCACTGCACGACTTCAAAGAAAGCTACCAGGCTCGCATCGATCAACCCCTGCCACTGTTCCGGCGCCGGGCCTGAGCCGGCCCCGGACCGGGGTCAGTCCAGGTCCAGGTTGAGCAGATAGCGGCCGCGGGCACCACCGGCAAGCACGATCCGCAGCGCTGCGTCCAGTTCTCCCAGGCCAATCTCGGTGGCCAGAGACTCGAGTGTATCGATCTTCCAGTCTCGTGCCAGCTGCTGCCAGATCTGCTGTTTTTTCCATAACGGCAGATTGACCGAATCCACGCCCAGCAGATTGATGCCGCGCAGGATGAAAGGCAGAACCGTGGTTTTGAAGGCTGGCGAAGCAACCAGTCCACAGCAGGCCACACTGCCACCATAGCGCAGTGACTTGAGGGTATTGGCCAGGATCTCTCCGCCCACGGTATCCACCGCGCCGGCCCACTGCTCCTTCAGCATGGGCCGCGAATTCTCCTCATTCAGGTCGGCGCGATCCATGACGGCGTCGGCGCCAAGCGATTTCAGGAATGCTTCCGCGTCGGCCTTGCCGGTCAGCGCCGTCACCGAGAAACCGAGTCGGGCCAGCAGAGCCACGGCATAGCAGCCCACCCCGCCGGTGGCACCGGACACCAGAATCGGCCCTCGCCCGGGTTCCAGCCCGTTCTGTAACAGCTTCTCAACGCACAGCGCCGCGGTAAAGCCTGCGGTACCGATGATCATGGACTCACGCCGCGACAGACCTTCAGGAAGGCGGCACACCCAGTCGGCAGGCACACGGATGTACTGACCAAAGCCGCCATCGGTATCCATACCCAGGTCATATCCGATCACCACGACTTCGTCGCCGGCGTGGAATCCACCGCCTTCCGCCACCACCTCACCGCACGCATCGATGCCAGGCGTGTGTGGATAGTGTCGCGTGACCCCTTTGTTACCCTGCGCCGAGAGTGCATCCTTGTAGTTCAATGAAGAATAGCGGACCCGGATCAGTACATCGCCATCGGGCAGATCGTTGGTGGACCGATCGATCAGAGCGGTCGAGTATGTCGGCCTGTCCTCGGGTCCATCGCTGTGCTCCTCGACCCGGAAGGCCCGGAAGTGCTTTTGCATGCTGATACTCCTTTGGCTGCAGGGTCAGAAATAACGGCTTACACGAAGGCGCTGAATCCAGTCCAGTGCCGTCTTCTCGATCACCCGGCTGGTGGCTTTACCGATCTTCTCGCCCAGGCGCTTGCGCTGTTCATAGCGCACCTCATAGACCCTGGCCGTCTCACAGGCCTTCATGATGACATCGTCGCTGGTGCCAACCTCGTCAGCGAGGTGATTCTCCAGCGCCTGACTGCCGAACCAGATCTCCCCGGTGGCGACTGCATCGATATCCAGCGCCGGACGGTATTCACTGACCCAGTTCTTGAACAGGGCATGAATCTCCTCCACATCCTCCTGCACCTTATTACGGGCCTTCTGTGTGGTTTCACCGAACAATGTCAGCGTGCGTTTGAACTCACCCGCCGTGATCATCTCGAACTCCACATCGTGGTTTTTGAGGACGCGGTGAAAGTTCGGCACCTGCATCAGTACACCAATGGATCCCAGTACCGCGAATGGCGCGGCCACCAGCCGATCGGCCAGACAGGCCATCATGTAGCCGCCACTGGCCGCCATCCGGTCCACGCAGATGGTCAGCGGCACACCGCGTTGCCGGATCCGCTGCAACTGCGAGGCAGCCAATCCATACCCGTGCACCATACCTCCGGGACTTTCCAGCCTGAGTACCACTTCATCCTCTTCAGTGGCCAGTGACAGGATCGTACTGACCTCCTCGCGCAGTGACTCCAGCTGGGTGGCGGCGAGGTCCCGGAGGTATGGTGCACGGGTATGGATTGGCTGCCTCGCAGTTGCAG